>JANPKL010000037.1:0-10588 GCA_031425975.1 Sphingomonas sp. | reverse complement strand
GATCTGCGGGCTTTCCTCGGCGACGATCGCGGCGAGGATCTTGGCTACGGCCAGCGGCTCGACCTCATCATCGGTCTGGACGAGGATGCCGCGGTCGGCGCCCATCGCGAGCGCGGTGCGGATCGTGTCCTGCGCCTTTTGTGGGCCGACGGAAACGACCACGATCTCGGTCGCACCCTTGTCCTTGAGGCGGATCGCCTCCTCGACCGCGATCTCGTCGAACGGGTTCATGCTCATCTTGACGTTGGCGAGATCGACTCCGGTGCCGTCCATCTTGACCCGCGGCTTGACGTTGTAATCGATCACCCGTTTGACCGCGACTAAGACCTTCATGTGTCCTCCGTGTGCTCCCGCGAAGGCGGGAGCCCAGTTACTGGGCCCCGGCCTCCGCCGGGGCACAAATGCTCAAGCCGCCTTCTTCACTTCCGCGACGATCTTCGCCGCTGCGTCGCCCAAATCGTTGGCGGCGACGATCGGGAGGCCCGAATTGGCCAGGATCGCCTTGCCTTCGGCGACATTGGTGCCTTCCAGCCGGACGACAAGGGGGACTTTCAGGTCGACCTCGCGCGCCGCAGCGACGATGCCGTCGGCGATGATGTCGCACTTCATGATCCCGCCGAAGATGTTGACCAGAATCCCCTTCACCGACGGATCGGCGAGGATGATCTTGAACGCCGCGGTGACCTTTTCCTTGTTGGCGCCGCCGCCGACGTCGAGGAAGTTGGCCGGCTCGGCGCCGTGCAGCTTGATGATGTCCATCGTCGCCATCGCCAGGCCCGCGCCATTGACCATGCAGCCGATGTCGCCATCCAACTTGATATAGGCGAGGTCATATTTCGACGCCTCGATCTCCTGCGGATCCTCCTCGGTCAGGTCGCGCAATTCGGCCAGGTCCTTGTGGCGGAACATGGCGTTCGAATCGAAGCCGATCTTGGCGTCGAGCACCATCAGCTTGCCGTCCTCGGTCACCGCCAGCGGGTTGATCTCGATCTGGCTCGCGTCGGTCTTGACGAAGGCGTCATAGGTCTTGGCCAGCACATTCTGCGCCTGCTTGGCGAGATCGCCGGTCAATCCGAGCGCGGCGGCAACCGCACGGCCGTGGTGCGGCATCAGCCCGGTCGCGGGATCGATGGTGATGGTCTCGATCTTCTCGGGCGTGTCGTGGGCGACCGCCTCGATGTCCATCCCGCCCTCGGTCGACGCCACGATCGCGATCCGGCCCGTTTCGCGGTCGACCAGCAAGGCGAGATAATATTCCTTCGCGATGTCGACGCCGTCGGTGATGTAGAGCCGCTGGACCTGCTTGCCCGCATCGCCGGTCTGGATCGTCACCAAGGTCTTGCCGAGCATCTCCTCGCTGTGCGCGCGGACCTCGTCGATCGACTTGGCGAGGCGGACGCCTCCCTTGGCATCGGGGCCCAATTCCTTGAATTTGCCTTTACCGCGCCCGCCGGCGTGGATCTGCGACTTGACCACCCACAGGGGCCCGGGGAGCGCTTCCGCCGCCGCGACCGCTTCCTCGACGCTCATCGCGGCATGGCCGGCGGGGACGGGCACGCCGAATTTGGCGAGCAATTCCTTGGCCTGATATTCGTGGATGTTCATGGGCGTTCCTGGAAGGCAAGAGTTTCGTTGCCCTAAAGCATGACTCCGACGGCCTGCCAAGCTATAGAACGGGGGGTGAACGCGCCGGCCCCGACTCCGCTCCCCGAGGATGTGCCCGACGCACCGCTGCCGGTGCGCAAGATCATTCCGGACGCACCGCTTGCCGTGCGGAAGATCATTCATGTCGACATGGACGCGTTCTTCGCCAGCGTCGAGCAGCGCGATGATCCCTCGCTGAGGGGCAAGCCGGTGGCCGTCGGTGGCGGGCATCGCGGGGTGGTGGCGGCGGCAAGCTACGAAGCGCGGGTGTTCGGGGTGCGCTCGGCCATGCCCTCGGTCACTGCCCGGCGGCGCTGCCCCGACCTCGTCTTCGTCAAGCCGCGCTTCGACGCCTATAAGGCGGTCAGCCAGCAGATCCGCGCGATCTTCGCCGACTATACCGACCGGATCGAACCCCTGAGCCTCGACGAGGCCTATCTCGACGTCAGCGAGGACCGCCAGGGCCTCGGCTCCGCCCGCGCCATCGCCGAGGCGATTCGAGCGCGCATCTTCGCCGAGACCGGGCTCACCGCCTCGGCCGGGGTCAGCTATTGCAAGTTCGTCGCCAAGCTGGCGAGCGACCAGAACAAGCCCGATGGCCTCTGCGTCATCCGCCCCGAGCAGGCGCAGCGCTATATCGCCTTGCTGCCGGTCGGGCGCTTCCACGGCATCGGGCCCAAGACTGCCGAGCGGCTGAACGCGCTCGGCATTGCCACCGGCGCCGACCTCCAGCGGCTGACACTCGACGAATTGCACGGGCGGTTCGGCAGCGCGGGCGACTGGTATTGGCGGATTTGTCGAGGCTTCGACGAACGCCCGGTCCGATCGTCGCGGCGGGCAAAATCGGTCAGTGCAGAGCGCACTTTCAACGAGGATGTGCGCAGCGAGGAAGGCCTGCGGGGTGAGCTCGACCGGGTCGCCGGCCTGGCATGGGAGCGGATCGCGCGCAGCGGTGCGAACGGACGAACGGTGACCCTCAAGGTCAAATATGCCGATTTCCAGCTGATCAGCCGGTCGCACAGCTTTGCCGACCCGATCGCCGATCCGACGGCCTTTGCCGCGGCCGGCCATTATCTGCTCGGTGCATTGCTGCCGGTCCCCAAGGGGGTACGGCTGCTGGGGCTCGGCCTGTCGAACTTGATCGAGGTTAGCGTGGCGGCACCGCTCCAGCTGGGGCTGGCGATCTGACTCCCTTTGTGTTAAAGAGTGAAGACAGCAGGGGCCGTGTCGCATTCGCGGGTACGGCCTCGTTCGCAATCAGCACTTCCGCAAGAGGAGGCACACGACAGCGGGGCGACTTGGGGGGCGCCGCTCGGTCCGTGCACATTCCTTCGGTATCTGGAAAGGTAGATAATGGCAGCGAAGGCCCTTAGCTTCGATGTTGGCGATTATGTCGTGTACCCCAAACATGGTGTCGGACGCGTCGTGGAGCTGCAAAGCACTGAGATCGCGGGCACCCGCCTCGACCTCTATGTCCTGCGCTTCGAGAAGGAGAAGATGACCCTTCGCGTTCCCGTCCTGAAGGCGGATTCGGTCGGAATGCGCAAACTTAGCAGCGACAAGACCATGCTGGCGGCGCTCGAGACCCTGAAGGGCAAGCCCAAGGTCAAGCGCACCATGTGGTCGCGCCGTGCCCAGGAATATGAAGCGAAGATCAACTCGGGCGACCTGTCGTCGATTGCCGAAGTCACCCGCGACCTGTTCCGCCCGGACGATGCGCCCGAGCAGAGCTATTCCGAACGCCAGATCTTCGAGGCCGCCGCCTCGCGCCTGGCGCGCGAACTCGGCGCGATGGAGCAGACCGACGAAAAGTCGGCGCTGGCCAAGATCCACGAGATCCTGAATGCCGCCGTGCTGGTCCACAAGAACAGCCAGAAGGAAAAGGAAGAGGTCGAGGCCGAGTAGGTCTTTCCCCCGTCCACTGAAAAGGCGCCGCCTCCATCCAGGAGGCGGCGCCTTTTTTCATTGGCGGTTGACGAAAATGGTGTATTGGTCCCGCAATACAGCCAAGGGGATCATCCATGCGCCACTTCGTCCGCACCGCCATTTTCCTGCCGATCATGGCGAGCCTCGCTGCCTGTGGGGCAACTGCGGCCAAGGCCGGTCCCGACGCCAGTCGCCGCTTCGCGGTCACCCCCTTCACGCAGATCGAATCGGCTGGCAGCTTCGATGTTCAGGTCACCACCGGCCAAGCACCCTCGATGGTCGCAACGGGACCCAAGGAGTTGATCGATCGCCTCGAAATCGAGCAGCGGGGCGACCGGCTGATCATCCGCAATAAGCGAAACAGCGGAAACTACGGAATGAACTGGAGCAAGGGCAATGTCCGCGTGACTGTGACGGTACCGATGCTCGGCGGGGCCTCGATGGCGGGCTCGGGCGACATGCGCATCGACCGCATCGCGGGCGCGCGCTTCGCGGGCTCGGTCGCGGGCTCGGGGGATCTCGTGGTCGATCGCGTCGAAGTGCGCGAGGTCGCCTTGTCGCTGGCAGGCTCCGGCGCCTTGAAGGTGCAGGGTTCGGCAGAGCGCGCCAGTTACTCCGTCGCGGGCTCGGGCGACCTCGATGCTTCTGGATTGACAGCGGCACAGGCCAAGGCGAGCGTTGCTGGAAGCGGTGACCTTGCCGCCCGCGTGACCGGAGAGGCGCAGGCCAGTGTGATGGGATCGGGCGACATCCTGATCAGCGGTGGCGCGCGCTGCCGCGTTTCGAAGATGGGCAGCGGTGACGTCCGCTGCTCCTGATCGCGCCTTGAGGCTTCGTTAACCACAAGCGGGCGACAAGGTGGGATGCTTCGCCATCTCGCCCTGTTCCTGCTCGCCGCGACCACGCCGCTCAGCGCCGCCGCGCCGCCGCGCAGCTTCACCGTCACCAGCTTCGACCGGATCCGGGTCGAGGGCCCATATGCGGTGACCCTGGCCGTCGGCCGCTCGCCCTTCGCCCGTGCCGAGGGTTCGTCCGCCGCGCTCGACCGCATCGACCTGCGCGTCGAGGGGCGCACGCTGATCATCCGTCAGCGCAGCGTCGCGACCACCGGGCAGGGCGGCGCGTCAGGATCGCCGCTACGGATCGCGATCGGCACGCCCGATCTCCGCTCGGCATTTCTGGTCGGCAGCGGCAGCCTCGCCATCGATCGCCTGCGCGGGCTCTCTATCGACGTCGCGGTCAGTGGCTCGGGCCGGCTGAGCGTCGCCGCGATCGAGGCCGATCGCCTCACCGCCGGGGTGCAGGGCAGCGGCGGACTGACGCTGGCGGGGAAGGTCAAGAGCGTGACGATGAGCGCCAGCGGCGCGCCGCTTCTGTCAGCGCCCAACCTCATTGCCGATGAGGCGAGGATCACCGCCGAGGGTGTCGCCGAAGTCACCGCCACGGTGCGCAGCCGCGCCACCGTCTTCGCCGCGGGAACAGGGATCGTGCGCCTCGCTGGCAATCCGGCCTGCGTGCTCCGCGTGTCCGGCTCGGCCAGCGTCGAAGGGTGCGCCGGCGGGCGCTGACCGCTCAGACCAGCGCCAATGCCGACAATTTGACGAACAGTAGGGCGGGCAGGGTGGCGAGGCCGCTCTCGTCGCTGTCGCCGGGCCTGGGCGCGGCGTCGGGTTCGAGGTAGCGCCAGCCCTGGTGGCCGCGCTTCTCGACCGGCGGGACCAGCCGCAGCACGTCCTCGCAGACGATATCGAGTCGCCCGTCCGCGCGGTCGTCGAAGCGCAGGATAGTCTGGCACGCGACCAGCCGGTGCTTGACGATCCAGAATAGCGACCCGCCGATCAGCTCGGCCATCCGCTTGGGCCGCATCCGAGTCACCACCCGCACCTCGCCGTCGCGAGCGCGGGCAAGCGTGCGCTTTTCCAGCGCGGGCAGGGTGCGGCAGCCGACGGCGACCTTGGTCAGGTGGAGGGTCACGGCCGAAATATTAGCGTCGTCAACGCCTTGCGTCACCCCGCCAGGCCCGTCGCCGTGGCCAGCCCGAGGAACAGCAGGAACCCCATCGAATCGGTCACCATGGTGACGAAGATCGAGCTCGATACCGCGGGATCGGTCCCCAGCCGCTCCAGCGTCAGGGGCACCAGCACCCCGGCGAACCCTGCGATCAGCACGTTGAACAGCATCGCCGCTGCGATCACCGCGCCCAATTGGCCCGAGCCCAGGATCAAGGTTACCGCGGTACCGACCAGGGCTGCCACGGTCAGCCCGTTCATCAGCGCCACCTTGACCTCGCGCCCGACCGCGCGCCAGCGGTTGGAGCCGGTCAGCTGGTTGGTGGCGAGCGCGCGCACTGTCACCGCCAGCGTCTGCGTCCCCGCATTGCCGCCCACCCCGGCAACGATCGGCATCAGCGCCGCCAGGATCGCCAGCCGCTCGATCGAGTCCTCGAACATTCGGATCACGGTCGAGGCGAGCAGGGCGGTGAGGAGGTTGGCGATCAGCCAGCGCACCCGCGCCTTGTAGCTTTCCATCACCGGCTCGTTGATGTCGCCCTCGCCCGCGCCCGACAGCAGCAGCACGTCCTCGCTCGCTTCGGCCTGGATGATGTGGACGATGTCGTCGACCGTGATCATGCCCACCAGCCGCCCCGACGCATCGGTCACCGCGGCCGAGACCAAAGCATATTTCTGGAACCGCAGCGCGACGTCCTCCTGGTCCATGTCGACCGGGATCAGCGTCTGCTCCTCGTGCATGATGTCGTGGACGAGGACGGTACGGGGGGAGCGAAGAATGTTCGACAGCCGGCAAGTGCCGACCGGATGGTGGATCGGCGAGACCACGAACACTTCCCAGAAATCATCGGCGAGATTCGGCTCGGACCGCAGGTAGTCGATCACCTGGCCGACCGACCAATGTTCGGGCACCGCGATCAGGTCGCGCTGCATCAGCCGCCCGGCGGTCTCTTCGCCATAAGTCAGCGCTTCCTCGATCGCGGCGCGGTCGTCGGGCTCCATCGCCCGCAGGACCGCGCGCTGCTCGTCCTCCTCGAGGTCCTCGATCAAAGCGACGGCGTCGTCGGTGTCGAGTTCGCCGGCCAGCTCGGCAACCCGTTCGGGCGCCATTTCGCTGATCAGGATTTCGCGGACGTGCTCGTTCAGTTCGGCCAGCACCTCGGCATCGACCAGCTCGGCCAAGGCGGCGACCAGTCCCTCGCGCTCGTCGGCGCGGGCCAGTTCGATCAAATCGGCGACGTCGGCGGGGTGCAGGGGCTCGACCAGGGCGCGGGCGGTCTCGGCATCGCCCGCATCGACCGCGTCGAGCACCTCGGCCACGAATTGCGGGCGCAGCCGGTCCTCGGAGTCCATCACCCGGTCAGGTGCTGGTGCCTCGGGCGCGGCCGGCTGCAGCACGACGAGGTCAAGCGGGTCGCGCTCGCTCATGGCTGTCCTTCCCGTATGTGCTGTGGTGGGCCCGCGCAGCCTCTGTCACGGGCGGGCGCGCTTGTCACCCCTTGCGAAGACTGGCGCTCGGGCGTTTGCGTCCCTAGATGCGCCGCGACCATCTAACGGAGTGACATGATATGGCCGAAAGCGCCGAGACCCTGACCCTGACCCTGTCGAGCGGCGGCGATGTCGTTATTCGCCTGCGTTCCGATGTGGCGCCCGGCCATGTCGAGCGGATCGCCGGCCTGGCGCGCGAGGGTTTCTATGACGGGGTCAAGTTCCACCGCGTGATCCCGGGCTTCATGGCGCAGGGCGGCGACCCGACCGGGACCGGCAGTGGCGGCAGCAAGCTGCCCAACCTCAAGGCCGAGTTCAACGCCGAGAAGCATGTCCGCGGAACCTGCTCGATGGCACGGACCAACCAGCCCGACACCGCCAACAGCCAGTTCTTCATCTGCTTCGACGATTCCGGTTTCCTCGACCGCCAGTATACCGTCTGGGGCCAGGTCGAGAGCGGCATGGAGCATGTCGACGCCCTCCCCAAGGGCGAGCCTCCGCGTGAGCCGGGCTTCATCGTCAAGGCAGTCGTGGCCTGATCGTGGAAAACCTCCCCGTCGGCGCAGCCGATGGGGAGGGGGACCGCTGCCGCAGGCAGTGGTGGAGGGGCCAGAGGCGTTGCGCCGGGCCCCTCCGTCAGCGCTACGCGCTGCCACCACCCCATTTCGCTTCGCGAAACAGGGAGGAAATCTTCATCGGTTGCGCCCGGCCCCAGGTCGCGCTGCGCCACAGCCATTCGAGCGGCCCGAAACGGAAGCGCGCCAGCCACCAGGCACTAAACGCGACCTGCGCGGCGAAGATCAGCAGCGCGAAGGGGAGCACGAAGGCGAGGCCGAAGCGACCCGTCAGCCCAAGCCCGTAGCCGAGAAACAGCAGGCTCTGGATCAGGGATTGGCCGATGTAATTGGTCAGTGCCATGCGTCCCGCCGGTCCGGTCCAGGCGAGGATATTGCGGCGCGCGGCCTGCCACAAAAGCGCGAAACCGGAGGCATAACCAATCGCCAGCAGCGGCGTCGACAGGCAGTAGAGCGCTTCCTCACCCACCGCCATGACTGCTCCGTCCCCACCGATCAGGTCGAGCAGGACGCGGGCAAGCGACAAAGGCAGGCCCAGGCCGAGGCCGAATAGCGCAAGCCGCCGCAGCAGCGGACGGTGGACTTCTAGCTCGGCGTAAATCCGTCGGCGGCCGATCCACAGGCCAAAAAGAAACATCGCCAGCACCTTGGCCGGGCGCAATTGATAGGTCAGGTCGCCGACCCGAAGCCAGGTTTCGGCGGGATGGATCGCGAATTGCGCGGCAAATCCTGCTTCGCGATACCATAGCATCGGGGACTGGTTGAGATCGATCCCGGCCGCGACGAACCCTTGCATCGCGCGGGCGTAGATCGGTGCCGCGGGGTTGATCCCTGCGAAGTGGATCAGCGCGGACCAGGCGATCGGCAGCAGCCACAGGATAAGCGCCCAGCGCAGCAATGCCGGGTCCGACGCCCGCCGGAACAACAACAATGCCACGCCCATCACCGCATAGAGCGCGACGATATCGCCCATCCACAGCAGGGTGAGGTGCGCAAGGCCAATTGCGAACAGGATTGCGAGCCGCCTCAGGTAGCGCGCGGCGCCCTCCCCGCGGGCCTCCAGCCGCTCTAGTTGCAGTGCAAATCCGATCCCGAACAGCAGCGAGAAGATCGAGTAGAATTTGCCGACGACCAGCCATTCGATCAGCAATTCGGCCGGATCGTCGAGGACGGAGCCAAATGCCGCCGCTCGGTCGGCCTCATTTCCCAGGCCGAAGCCGATGAATGTCACCATGTTGGCGACGAGAATCCCGAGCAGGGCCCAGCCTCGCAGGGCATCGAGGATGGTGTGGCGTTCAATGCTTTCGACCGGACCGGCTGCTTCGCTATGCATCGACTTGGCCCCCGCCTGTCCCCTATCGACCGAAGATCTCATAGGTTGCAGAAGAAGACCATAGGAGCATGACGTCATGACATCGCCCATTGTCCTGATCACCGGCGCCTCGGCCGGGCTCGGTGTCGAGTTCGCGCGGCAGTTGGCGGCGACCGGCGCGCGGCTGGTGCTGGTTGCGCGGCGCAGGGAACGGCTCGAGGAACTGGCGCGGGAACTCGGCAATGCGCGGGCGGTCGCGCTCGACCTGGGCGAAGCGGATGCCGCCGAGCGGCTGTTGGCCGACGTCGCCGCGCATGACGAGCATGTCGACTGCCTGGTCAACAACGCTGGCTTCGGCCTGCGCGGGCGAATCGCCGACCATGAGCCAGAGCGTCTGCGCGCGATGATCGATCTGAACTGCGGGGTCCTGACCGAGCTTAGCCAGATGGTGCTGCCGGGGATGATCGCGCGGCGGCGCGGCGGGATCCTCAACGTCGCCTCGACCGCGGCCTTCCAGCCTGGCCCCGGCATGGGGGTCTATTTCGCGACCAAGGCCTATGTGCTGAGCTTCACCGAAGCGCTGCACGAGGAGGTGCGCGGTAGCGGTGTCCACGTCAGCGCGCTCTGCCCGGGGCCGATGGAGACCGAGTTCGGCGAACTGGCCGGGTTCGAGCCGAGCTTCGAGAAAAGCTTCAAGAAGCTGGCGACCGATCCTGCCTGGGTGGTCGCACAGGGACTGGCCGCGCTTGCCGCCAATCGCGCCGTGGCAATTCCGGGCGCAATCAACAAGATCGGCGTCAACAGCGCACGCTTCCTGCCCCGCGCGTTGGTTCGTAAGCTGGCCGGGGCGATCAAATAGCCCCTTTTTTCATGTCGCCTGCGTCCCAACATTGAACCTGATGGCGGGCCCCGGGTTGGGCCGTCCAAGGAGATTTCATGGCCGACGTCGAGACCGCTATCCGCCGCCTGCAGGTGGCCAACCTTCCGCCCGCCGACAGCGGTCGCGGGCTCGCTCGGGTTCCCAAAACGATCATGGATGCGCTTGGGCTCGGCGATGGCGACGTGATCGAGATCGTCGGAAAGCGGGTCACCCCGGCGCGGGCGATCCGGCCTTATGGCGACGACGAAGGGCTCGACATCATTCGCCTCGACGGGCTGCAGCGCGCCAATGCGGGGGTAGGCTCGGGCGACTTTGTCGAAGTCCGCAAGGGCGCGAGCAAGGCCGCGACGCGCGTGGTCTTCGCTCCGGCGCAGAATAATGTCCGCTTGCAGGGCTCGGCGGAAGCGCTGAAGCGCAGCTTTGCCGAACGGCCGCTGACCGCCGGCGACACCGTCGCCACCGCCGGACACCAGCGCGTCAATGCCGACATGCCCGACCATGTCCGCCAATTATTGAATGCGCCGGCTTTCGCGCTGCAGGAAGTGCGGCTGAACGTCGTCTCGACCGCGCCGCGCGGGATCGTCCACATCACCACCGAGACCGTGGTCGAGCTGCTACCCGAATATACCGAGCAGCATGGCGAGCGCCGCGCCGACGTGACCTACGATGACCTGGGCGGGATGCGCGACACGATCGACGCGCTGCGCGAGATGGTCGAGCTGCCGCTGCGCCATCCCGAATTGTTCCAGCGCCT
>JANPKL010000036.1:0-1521 GCA_031425975.1 Sphingomonas sp. | reverse complement strand
GAGCGCCTTGGCCGGGGTGGCAGGGTTGAGCGAGACGCCGGCTTGCTTGCCCAGCCCCTTGATCCGCTGGATCGTGCGGTGGAGGTGGGGCCCGGCCTCGGGATGGACGGTGATGATGTCCGCCCCGGCCTCGGCGAAGGCGTCGAGCATCGGATCGACCGGCGCGATCATCAGATGGACGTCGAACGGCTTGGCCGAATGCGGGCGCAGCGCCTTCACCACCATCGGACCGATGGTGAGGTTGGGCACGAAATGGCCGTCCATCACGTCGATGTGGATCCAGTCGGCCCCGGCAGCGTCGATCGCGCGCACTTCCTCGCCCAGCCTGGCGAAATCGGCGGACAGGATCGAGGGAGAAATGAGGGGAGTGGCCATGGGTCCGATTAGCCGGGCTCAGGCCGCTCGTTCAAGGCGCGCGGCAAAGAAGCCGTCCATCCCGCCGTCGCTTTCCAGCTCGCCCGGCAAGACCCGGCGGCTGGCTGCCTCATTGAAGTCGGACCGCGCGGCGAGGAAGGCGGCAATGCGCTCCTCGCCCTCGGCCGGCTCGAGGCTGCAGACGGCATAGACCAGGCTTCCGCCCGGGCGCAGCCAGTCGGCGGCGCGCAGCAGCAGGCGGGACTGGAGATCGGCGCTTTCGGTAATGATCCGGTCCGAAGCGCGGATCAGCACTTCGGGATGGCGGCGGAAGGTGCCGGTGGCCGAGCAGGGCGCGTCGAGCAGGACTGCGTCATAGGGCTCGGCGGGCTGCCATTCGAGCGCGTCGGCGAGGATGATTTCGGCGGACAGGCGAGTCCGTGCGAGGTTTTCGCGGAGTCGCGCCAGACGACTCTCGGCGCGGTCGAGCGCGCCGACCTCGAAGCCCGCCGAGGCCAGCTGCAGCGTCTTGCCGCCGGGCGCAGCGCAGGCGTCGAGCACACGGACGGCTTCGGCCGGAATCATGGTCGCGGGGATGCTGGAGGCGAGGTCCTGGACCCACCAGCCGCCGTCGGCAAAGCCGGGCAGCGAGGGGACGGGGCGACTGTCGGCGAGGCGGACGTTGCGTGGGCCGATCAGCTTTCCGCCCTCGGCCTCGGCGAAGGCCTGCGCTTCCCTTTCGTCCTTGAACGACAGGTCGAGCGGTGGGCGGCGGACGATGGCGCGGCGCGCGGCGGCGACGGCGTCGGGCCCCCATGCGGCCTCCCAGCGCTGTTCGACCGCAGCGGGCAGCGCGCCTTCGTCGGCGCCGGGCAATTCGCCGCGCAACAATGTGCCGAGCACGCCGTGAACCAGCCGCCTGGGCCCACCCTCGATCAGCGGCAGCGCGGTGGTCACCAGCGCATGGTCGGGCACCTTCATCGCGATCCGCTGGGCAAGCGCGAGGCGGAGCACCATCCGCGCCTTGCTATCGTCGGGCAAAGCGTCGCGGGTCGCGCCGTCGATCAGTGCGTCGAGCAAAGGCAGGCGGCGCAGGGTCTCCCCGACGATCGCCAGCGCGAGGCCCTGATCGGCCGGCTCAAGCTTTTGCCCCCCTTGCGCGGCATT
>JANPKL010000035.1:0-4189 GCA_031425975.1 Sphingomonas sp. | reverse complement strand
GTGGCCGAGCCCGAGACCGACACCGCCATCGCCATGATCCGCTCGATCGCGCATGCGATGGAAGCGCATCACAATGTCGTGGTGCTCGACGAGGCGGTCGCCGCCTCGGTCACTTTGTCGCAACGCTACGTCCCCGCGCGGCAATTGCCCGACAAGGCGGTGAGCCTGCTCGATACCGCCTGCGCGCGCGTCGCCGTGTCGCAGCATTCGACCCCGGCGCAGGTCGAGGACCGCCGCCGCCGCGTCGAATTGCTCGAAGTCGAGCGCGAAGTGGCAGTGCGCGAGCGCGCCGGTCAGTATCGGAATGACGACAGCGTCGAGAAATTCGTCGCCGAGCTTGTCATCGCCTGCGCTGAACGCGACGAAATGGAGGAAAAATGGGCGCGCGAAAAAACCGCGCTCGAGCACCTCATCGCGGCCCGTACGGCGCTGTCGTCGGCGCGCGAGGAAGCGGGCGAGATGCCCCCCGCCAACGAGGCCGAGCTCAAGTCACAGCTCGACAGCGCGATCGAGGACATGTTCGCGGCGCAGGGCGACAGCCCGATGGTATTCGGCGTGGTAGACAGCGACGCGGTCGCCTCGGTGGTCGGCGACTGGACCGGCATCCCGATCGGGCGGATGGTCAAGGACGAGATTCAGAGCGTGCTGACCATCGCCGACCAGTTGAAGGCGCGGGTCATCGGCCAAGACCATGCCATGGACGCGGTCGCCAAGCGCATTCAGACCAGCCGCGCCAAGCTCGACAATCCGGGCAAGCCGGTCGGCGTGTTCATGCTCGCCGGGCCGTCGGGCGTCGGCAAGACCGAGACCGCGCACGTGCTGTCGGAACTGCTCTTCTCGGGCGACGAATCGATGATCGTCATCAACATGAGCGAGTTTCAGGAGGCGCATACCGTCTCGACGCTCAAGGGCGCGCCGGCGGGCTATGTCGGCTACGGCCAGGGCGGTGTCCTGACCGAGGCAGTCCGCCGCCGGCCCTATAGCGTGGTCCTGCTCGACGAGGTCGAAAAGGCCCACCCCGACGTCCACGAGATGTTCTTCCAGGTGTTCGACAAGGGGTTCATGAATGACAGCGAAGGCCGTCACATCGACTTCAAGAACACCATCATCCTGTTGACCACCAACGTCGGCACCGACCTCATCATGAGCCTGTCTGAGGATGAGGAAACCAAGCCCGACAGCGAGGGGCTGGCCGCGGCGCTTCGTCCCGACCTCTTGAAGACCTTCCCGCCCGCGCTGCTCGGGCGCCTGACGGTGCTGCCTTATTATCCGCTCAACCCGGAGATGCTGGGCGGGATCGTCGCCATCCAGATGAACCGCATCAAGAAGCGCATTGCCGCCAATCACGGCATCGACTTCCGCTACGGGCAGGAGGTGATCGACACGATCGTCTCGCGCTGCAACGAAGTGGCGAGCGGCGGGCGGATGATCGACGCGATTCTCACCAACACCATGTTGCCCGAAATGTCGGTCGCACTGCTGCAAAAGCAGATGAGCGGCGAGGAAGTGACCGCGATCGAGGTCAAGGTCGACGACAAGGGCTTTACTTACGCATTCGAGACCAAGGGCATCAATGGTCGTAAACTGCCGACAGCAGCCGCGACGGCGACGGCAACCGTTCCGTTTGCCGACGAACCGGTCGCTGCAGAACCGGTCGCTGCCGAACCGGCGCCTGAGGAATTGCTGCTGACACCGATCGACGGCGATGCCGGCGGGCAGGGCGACCCGGAGGGCCAGGTCGAGGAAATGCCCGCGCAGGTCGATCCTTCGCCCGCGGAATAGAGCGGCGGCAGCAATGCATCGGTTGGCGGGTCTGCGTTAACGGCCTGCCAACCAAGCTGCGCTAAAGGCATCCCGTCGCCACCTTGGCGAAGGAGCCTCGCAACGATGTTCGTCAATCACAATTTCGACGTTCCCGCCGCTCATGCCGAGGCGAGCATCACGCATTCGGGAATGACCGAGCGGCTGGTCGTCGATCGCATCGACGCGGCCGAAGTCGCGGGTTCGACCGAGGCGGCGCTAGTGGCCGGCGAGTGCATTGCGATCCACCTGCCCGGCGTCGGCGCGGTCGAGGCGCGGGTGATCAAGTCAGGCCGCCGCCGGTTTACCGCCGAATTGCTTGCCCGCGACAATCTCCGCCTCAAGATGCTCAGCGGCTGGACCGCCCGCCATTAAAGGACGGGCGGGGCAGGGGACAGGCGGGGCAGGGCTCAACTGCCCTGCAGCACCAGTCGCAGATGCGGTGTCTCGGCTCCGTAGGGAACCTCGACCCAGCGCAGGCCCTCGACCGTCACGTCGTTGGCGGACCAGCCATCGGCCTTGAGCGCATCCAGATACATCGTCCGCGCCAACCCCAGAAAGCGCGCCGCTTCGAGTAGGTCGCCGAGCAGGGCGATCTGATAGGGGGCGGCCCTGACAAAGGCGCCGTCCTCATCCAGCTCGCGGCGCTCGGTGAAGCGCAGGGTCCATTTGGCGTGGCGAATTTCCCAGTTCAGTCGCGCCTGGATGCAGCCCGGCTCGATCGAGATGCAATTTTCGGTGCGCAGCTGGACGCCGTTGATGTCACCGGCGGACACACCCGACTTGCGATAATCCGCCACTCCGGCATCGCTGCCGCACTGGACGAACACTCGACCGATGGCCGCGGCGATCAACGCTCGCATGGTCGGTCCGGCGATAGCCCGTTTCACTGGCATTCTCCTGATGTCGATTCGAGCTGTGAACGCGCGGAATCGGAATTCTGTCCCAGTCAAGTCCCTTTTTTAGAGGAGATAGGTTAACGGCGTGTTGACCATGCGGCCGCAAGGGTTGAATTGGCGTGATAATCTCGTCGGAAGACCGGTCGCGCCTCGGCTTCGCCCTTGCCCCGGCTGCGTCCGACCGCCATATCCTGGGATCAAGTCTCCACTGTGCGCAACGCGTTAAGCCTTCGGAGAGTTTGTATCTGGCAGAAAGCGGGTTAGGTTGCTCGCTTGGGGCCCTCAGCGCCCGGACACTTAAGGACGATCATGACCAAGCTTTCCGGCGGCGACGGCAAGAGCACCCTCTACTGCAGCTTCTGCGGGAAGTCGCAGCACGAGGTGCGCAAGCTCATTGCCGGCCCGACCGTGTTTATCTGCGACGAATGTGTCGAGCTTTGCAACGACATCATCCGCGAGGAATCCAAGTCGGCGCTGGTCAAGACCCGCGACGGGGTCCCGACGCCGTCCGAGATCTGCAAGGTGCTCGACGATTATGTCATCGGCCAGAACCGCGCCAAGCGCGTCCTGTCCGTTGCCGTGCACAATCACTACAAGCGCCTCAATCACGGCGCCAAGACCGGCGTCGAGGTCGAGCTCGCCAAGTCGAACATCCTCCTGATCGGGCCGACCGGCTGCGGCAAGACCTTGCTCGCCCAGACCCTCGCGCGGATCCTCGACGTGCCCTTCACCATGGCCGACGCGACCACGCTGACCGAAGCGGGCTATGTCGGCGAGGACGTCGAGAACATCATCCTGAAGTTGCTCCAGGCTTCCGACTATAATGTCGAAAAGGCCCAGCGCGGGATCGTCTACATCGACGAAATCGACAAGATCAGCCGCAAGTCGGACAATCCTTCGATCACCCGCGACGTCAGCGGGGAGGGCGTGCAGCAAGCCTTGCTCAAGCTGATGGAGGGCACCACCGCCAGCGTGCCGCCGCAAGGCGGGCGCAAGCATCCGCAGCAGGAATTCCTCCAGGTCGACACGACCAATATCCTGTTCATCTGCGGCGGCGCCTTTTCCGGCCTCGAGAAGATCATCGGCGACCGCCTCCAGGGCAAGTCGATCGGCTTTGGCGCGCATGTCGCCGGGCCCGACGAGCGCAAGACCGGACAGGTGCTCAAGAATTGCGAGCCCGAGGATCTGCTGAAGTTCGGCCTGATCCCGGAATTCATCGGCCGCTTGCCGGTCATCGCCACGCTCGAGGATCTCGACGAGGAGGCTTTGGTCAAGATCCTGATCGAGCCGAAGAACGCGCTGGTGAAGCAATATGCCAAATTGTTCGACATGGAAGATGTCGAACTGGGCTTCTCCGAGGATGCGCTGAGCGCGGTGGCGCGCAAGGCGATCGAGCGCAAGACCGGCGCCCGCGGCCTCCGTTCGATCCTCGAATCGATCCTGCTCGACACGATGTTCGATCTGCCCGGGATGGACGATGTCAGCCAGGT
>JANPKL010000034.1:0-3133 GCA_031425975.1 Sphingomonas sp. | reverse complement strand
CCCGGCGACCAGCGCAATCGCGATGGCCGAGGCCTATCTCAATGATCAGAAGCGGATCCTGCCCTGCGCGGTCGAGGTCAACGGCAAATACGGCCTAGATGGCCTGTACCTCGGCGTACCGGTGGTGATCGGCGCGGGCGGTGCGGAAGAAGTGATCGAGATCGCGCTCGACGAGGAGCAGAAGCGGAACCTTGACGTCAGCGTCGCGGCGGTCAGGGAATTGCTGGTGGCGTGCAAGCAGATCGATCCGAGCCTTGTTTGAATTGCTTGCCTTCACGATTTCATCCCCAGCGGGAGTCGTCCTGGTTCCGTGGGCCCTGATTGCGCTTGCAGTTAGTTATGTAAGGCCGAGATTTTTCGGCTGGTTCTTCGGCGGCTCCACCATTCTTTATTTGGTCAGCATAGTCCTTCTGGTCAACGCCATGAATAGCGAGGCTGGACCAGTAGGTCTTGGCATCATGGCGCTAATTGGAATGCTGACAATCGTCTTCGTGCCTGTGTTCATTATCGCAGCTTGCATTGCTCTTTGGCGGCATCGCCAACTGAGACCTCAAGCTACGCTGGAGAGGTTTTGAATGAGCATTCTCGTAAATCGGAACACCAAGGTCATCACGCAGGGAATGACCGGCGAGACCGGGACTTTCCACACCGAGCAGGCGCTCGCCTACGGCACGCAGATGGTCGGCGGCGTGACTCCGGGTAAAGGCGGCTCCACCCACATCGGCCTGCCGGTGTTCGACACCGTCGCCGAGGCGGTCGAGCGGACCGGGGCCGACGCGAGCGTGATCTACGTGCCGCCGCCTTTCGCCGCCGACTCGATCCTCGAGGCGGTGGACGCGCAGGTTCCGCTGATCGTCTGCATCACCGAAGGCATTCCGGTGCTCGACATGGTCAAGGTCAAGCGCGCTTTGGTCGGCTCGAAGTCGCGGCTGATCGGGCCCAACTGCCCCGGTGTGCTGACCCCGGAAGAGTGCAAGATCGGGATCATGCCCGGCAATATCTTCAAGAAGGGCAGCGTCGGCGTCGTCTCGCGCTCGGGCACCTTGACCTACGAGGCGGTGTTCCAGACCTCGAATGAGGGCCTCGGCCAGACCACCGCGGTCGGCATCGGCGGCGATCCCGTCAAGGGCACCGAGTTCATCGACATTCTCGAGCTGTTCCTGGCCGACGACGAGACCAAGTCGATCATCATGATCGGCGAAATCGGCGGCGCGGCGGAGGAAGAGGCCGCTCAGTTTCTCGCTGACGAAGCCAGGCGCGGACGCAAGAAGCCGACGGTGGGCTTCATTGCCGGCCGTACCGCGCCTCCGGGCCGGCGGATGGGCCATGCCGGGGCGATCGTCTCGGGCGGCAAGGGCGATGCGGAATCGAAGATCGCGGCGATGGAAGCGGCTGGCATTCGGGTCTCGCCGAGCCCATCTGAGCTGGGCCGGACGTTGAAGGAGCTGCTGGGCAGCTAGTTCGCCTGCGAAAGCAGGAGCTCAGCTTCTTCTTCCTTGCTACAAAGACATTGGGCCCCCGCCTTCGCGGGGGAACAAGAGGGTTAGATGGACGCGACCGAGATCGAACAAGGACCGAGCTGGGAACGGGCGAACTGGCCGCTCGAGACGCTCGACGATGTCAATCTCGGGCTCGATCCGACCTCGGCCACGATCGAGCAGGTCGCGCAGGGCGCGAAGGCACAGGCGAGCGCCGCCGGTGCCTCGGCCGACGCGGTGCGCCGCGCGGCGGAGGACTCGATCCGCGCGATGATGCTGATCCGCACCTATCGCGTGCGCGGGCATCTGGCCGCCGACCTCGACCCGCTCGGGCTCGCCAAGCGCGACCTGCCGGCCGATCTCACGCCCGAATTCCACGGCTTTACCGCCGCCGACATGGCTCGGCCGATCTTCCTTGGCGGGCATCTCGGCCTCGAGACCGCGACCGTTACCGAAATCGTCGCCATCCTGCGCGCCAATTACTGCGGCAAGGTCGGCCTCGAATATATGCACATCAACGATCTTGGGGAGCGGCGCTTCCTGCAGGATCGGATCGAAGGCCGCGACAAGGGCGCCAATTTCACTGCCGAGGGCAAGCAGGCGATCCTCGAGAAGGTCATCCACGGCGAGCAGTGGGAGAAATTCCTCGCTCGCAAATATGTCGGGACCAAGCGCTTTGGCCTCGACGGCGGCGAAAGCATGATCCCGGCGCTGGAGGCGGTGATCAAATATGGCGGGCAGGCGGGGGTCGAGGAGATCGTCGTCGGCATGGCCCATCGTGGCCGGCTGAACGTGCTCGCCAACGTCATGGGCAAGCCCTACCGCGCGATCTTCAACGAATTTGCCGGCGGCAGCGCCAACCCGCAGGACGTGGGCGGGTCGGGCGACGTCAAATATCACCTCGGCACGAGCAGCGACCGTGAGTTCGACGGGGTGAAGGTGCATCTCTCGCTGCAGGCCAACCCAAGCCACCTCGAGGCGGTCAATCCGGTCGTGCTGGGCAAGGCCCGCGCGGTCCAGGTGATCAAGGCCGATGTCGAGGGCGACCGGGTCCTGCCGGTGCTGCTCCACGGCGACGCGGCCTTCGCGGGCCAGGGCGTGGTGTGGGAGTGCCTCGGGTTTTCGGGGCTGCCGGGCTATGGCACCGGCGGCTGCCTGCACTTCGTCATCAACAATCAGGTCGGCTTCACCACTTCGCCTCAATTCGCCCGGTCCTCGCCCTATCCGAGCGACGTCGCCAAGGGCATCCAGGCGCCGATCCTGCACGTCAACGGCGACGACCCCGAGGCGGTCACCTTCGTGGCCAAGCTGGCGGTCGAATATCGCCAGCAGTTCAATCGCGACATCGTGATCGACATGTGGTGCTATCGCCGCTTCGGCCACAATGAGGGCGACGAGCCGAGCTTCACCCAGCCGCTGATGTACGATGCGATCCGCAAGCAGCCCCCGGTGAGCACGCTCTACAGCGCGAAGCTGGTCGGCGAGGGCGTGATCGCGGTCGACTGGACCGAGCGGCGCACCGCCGACTTCATCGCGCATCTGGAGGCCGAGTTCGAGGCGGGTGTGACTTACCTGCCCAACAAGGCCGACTGGTTCGAGGGACGTTGGGCGGGGCTTAACCGTCCGGCCGAGCCGGTCGAGGGGCGGCGCAACAC
>JANPKL010000033.1:0-7960 GCA_031425975.1 Sphingomonas sp. | reverse complement strand
TATATCGCCTTCATCGCCTCGCGGCTGGATAGGCCGGTGGTGACCACATCCTCGACCAGCAAAATGCGGGTGCCGGGCGCGAGGCGGAAGCCGCGGCGTAGTTCGAAGGTGCCGGTCGGGCGCTCGACGAACATCGCGGGGAGGCCCAGCGCACGGCCCATTTCGTGGCCGATGATGACCCCGCCCATCGCGGGAGAAACGACCGCCTGGAGGCGGGCGCGCAAGGCCGGATCGAGCTTTTCGGCCAGCGCTCGGGCCAGGCGCTGCGCTCGTGCCGGGTCCATCAGCATGCGGGCGCATTGCAGGTAGCGGGCCGAGTGCAGCCCCGAGGAGAGAATGAAGTGACCCTCGAGCAGCGCCTCAGAGGCGCGAAATTCGTCGAGAATCTGCTGTTCGGTCATGCCCTTACATCCCTTGGGCCAGTTGTTGGGCGGCCCGCCGCAATCTATATCGCCACGACTGATCCGCCGCTCGGCTTAAGTCCCGCGACCGGTTCAGACAAGCGCTTGAGACTGGAGTGGTTGGCTCCTATAAGGCCGCCACTTCTGACGGGACGGCCCGCTGGCCGCCCTCCTGCTTTTTTCACGTTCCGGGGTTCGAATGACGCGCAAGACCTGGCTGATCGCACTGGCTGCATTGGGGATGTCCCCCGCAGCGGCCCAAGCCCCCGCGGTAGCTCCGGCTGCCACGCAAGGGGCGGTTTCGGCCGGGCCGAGCGCGGCGACGGCCAATCCGAGTGCGACTCCGCCGGCGGCGGACGCCGCGTCTTCGATCCCCGCGGCGAACGATGCCACCGGCGGCGCTGCCAGTGCGGTCGCTCCAGCGACCGGCGCGGCTCCGGCCCCGGCGTTCGATTATGCCGCTCCGACCCCCTCCATCGGCATGCCCGACGGACGCATGGGCCTGCAGGACCAGTTCACGCCGATCGGGCGCGAGGCCGCGGCTTTCCACGACAATTGGCTGCTTGCGCTGTGCGCGCTGATCAGTCTGTTCGTGCTGGCGCTGCTGGCCTGGACGATGGTCAAATATCGCCGCAGCGCGCATCCGACGCCCTCGCGCACCAGCCACAATACGTTCGTCGAGGTGGTCTGGACGCTCGTCCCGGTGCTGATTTTGGTCGCCATCGCGGTCCCCTCGATCCGGCTGATCCGCCATCAATATAGCCCGCCGCCCGCCGACCTGACGGTCAAGGTGATCGGCAACCAATGGTATTGGTCGTACCAATATCCCGACAATGGCGGGTTCGAAATCGTCTCGAACATGCTCAAGGAGCGGGCCGACGTGACCCCGGGCACGCGCTTCCGCACCGACGCCGACGGCCCGCGCCTCCTGGCGGTCGACGAGCGGCTGGTGATCCCGGCGGGCAAGGTGGTGAAGTTCATCGTGACGTCGAACGACGTCCTCCACAGCTTCGCGCTGCCTGCCTTCTGGACCAAGACCGACGCCAATCCGGGCCAGCTCAACGAGACCTGGGTCAAGGTCGACCGGCCCGGCGTCTATTTCGGCCAGTGCAGCGAATTGTGCGGTGCGCGCCACGCCTACATGCCGATCGCGATCGAGGTCGTGCCCGAGGCGCGCTTTGCTCAGTGGATCGCGGCCAAGGGGGGGACAATGCCGGGCACGCCACCCGCCGCAGCACCCGATTCGACCGGATCGAGCACCGTGTCCGAAGTGACCAATCCCGCCGCCGCGCCGGCCGGTGGAGCGACGCCCGGCGCCGCGCCGCCGAGCGCGGCCACCCAGCCCGTGGCCGGAAGCGGCCAGCCCGGGGTCGCCAATCGCGCGCCCGATTCTGCCAATTAAGACGAGAAGCGAACCGACATGGCCACCACGGCAGACACCCTCAAGCTGACCCCCGCCGAGCCGGCGCACGCGCATGGCGACACCCATGACGCGGACCACAAGCCGGGCTTCTTCGCCCGCTGGTTCATGTCGACCAACCACAAGGACATCGGCACCCTCTACCTGATCTTCGCGATCATCGCGGGGATCGTGGGCGGCGCGATTTCGGGCGTCATGCGGGCCGAACTGGCCGAGCCGGGCATTCAGATCCTGACCGGCGCGTGGCCGCTCGGCGCGGGCAGCGCCAATCTCGACGAAGCCTATCACCACTGGAACGTGCTGATCACTGCCCACGGCCTGATCATGGTGTTCTTCATGGTCATGCCCGCGCTGATCGGCGGCTTTGCCAACTGGTTCGTGCCAATCATGATCGGCGCGCCTGACATGGCCTTTCCGCGGATGAACAATGTCAGCTTCTGGCTGACGGTCGCCGGCTTCTGTTCGCTGCTGCTGTCGAGCGTGACCAGCGGCGGGACAGGCATCGGCGCGGGCACCGGCTGGACGGTCTATGCGCCGCTCTCGACCAGCGGCTCGGCCGGGCCGGCGGTCGACTTCGCGATCTTTTCCCTGCACCTGGTGGGCGCGGGCTCGATCCTGGGTGCGATCAACTTCATCACCACAATCTTCAACATGCGTGCGCCGGGGATGACCCTGCACAAGATGCCGTTGTTCGTTTGGTCGATCCTGGTCACCGCGTTCCTGCTGCTGCTGGCGCTGCCGGTGCTGGCGGGTGCGATCACCATGCTGCTGACCGACCGCAACTTCGGCACCGCCTTCTTCGACGCGAGCGGCGGCGGCGACCCGGTGCTCTATCAGCATCTGTTCTGGTTCTTCGGTCACCCCGAAGTCTACATCATGATCCTGCCGGCGTTCGGCATCGTCAGCCAGATCATCGCCACTTTCAGCCGCAAGCCCGTCTTCGGATATCTTGGCATGGCCTATGCGATGGTCGCGATCGGCGTGGTCGGGTTCGTCGTCTGGGCGCACCACATGTTCACGAGCGGCATGGACGTGAACGTGAAGATGTACTTCACCGCCGCGACCATGATCATCGCGGTCCCGACGGGCGTGAAGATCTTCAGCTGGATCGCGACCATGTGGGGCGGGTCGATCACCTTCCCGACCCCGATGCTGTTCGCGATTGGTTTCATCTTCCTGTTCACGGTCGGCGGCGTGACCGGCGTCGTGCTCGCCAATGGCGGCGTCGACACCTACATGCACGATACCTACTACGTGGTGGCGCACTTCCACTACGTGCTGAGCCTGGGCGCCGTGTTCGGCCTCTTCGCGGGCTTTTACTACTGGTTCCCGAAGATGACCGGCAAGCTCTACAACGAGTTCCTGGGCAAGCTACACTTCTTCATCATGTTCGTCGGCGTGAACCTGATCTTCTTCCCGCAGCACTTCCTCGGCCTCGACGGCATGCCGCGGCGGATCCCCGATTATCCGGACTATCTCGCTTATTGGAATTACGTCTCCAGCCTCGGCTACCTTGTCACCATCGTGTCGATCGGGGTGTTTTTCCTCAACGTCTTCTGGTCGATGACGGCGGGCAAGAAGTCGCCTGACAATCCCTGGGGCGAAGGCGCGACGACGCTCGAGTGGACCCTCTCGAGCCCGCCGCCCTACCACCAGTTCGATACTCTGCCGAAGATCGACTAGGCGCGAGATAGATAAAGCAATATCGAGGCCCGTCCCGGCAATGGGGGCGGGCCTTTTTCGTCGAAAGATGGAGCGTCGCAGATGGACAATCCTAGCCTCGCCCGTGCCCAATCCGTGTTCGCGCGCTTTCCGGCGCCGCCTTGTTCGCAAACGCTGGGCTGGACCTTGCTGGATGCCGATCCGGACGCGGGAACAGTCACGGTGGCGTTCGAGGGGCGTCGGGAGTTCTGCAATCCCGCAGGAACGATCCAGGGTGGATTTCTGGCCGCGATGCTGGACGACGTCATGGGACCGGCGGTGCTGGTTCAGAGTGATGGTCAGTATTTCACACCGACAATCGAGATGAAGGTCAGCTTCGTCGCCCCCGCGCCGGTCGGACGCCTGACGGCAATCGGTCGCGTGGTGCATCGCGGCGGGACGGTCGCCTTCCTCGAAGGGGAATTGTTCGACGCAGATGGCCGTCTGCTGGCCAAGGCATCGGCCTCGGCAAGGCTCGTACCCACCGACCGGTTGCAGGGCACTCGGCCGAACTACCCGCGAGACTAAAGTTTCGTAATCACTCGCGTCGTGCGGATGTCGATCGCCGGGCTCAACATCTGGCCCTTCATCGGGCCGAGGCCGCGATTGGGGTCGGTCGGGCTGGCGAAGATGGCTTTGACTACGTCCATCCCCTCGATGACCTTCCCGAAGGGGGCGAAATCGTCGCCGAAGGGGATCGGGCCAAGTGTGATGAAGAAGTCGCTCTTCGCGGTGCCGGGTCCGGCATTGGCGAGGAGAATGGTACCGGCCTCGTGCTTGAGGCCGGTCTTGCTGGCCGGCTCGTGCGCGACCGCGGGGAACAGCAATTTCACATCCTTGAGGATGCCGGCCTGGATGAGGCCGTTGCCCGCGCCATAGGGCATGGCACGGTAGAAGGTGATGCCGTCGAACCTTTTGGCCTCGACGTAGCGCAGGAAATTGGCGGTCGAGAGCGGCGCGCGACCGCGATCGAGCGCAAGCAGGATGCGGCCCTTTTCGGTCTCAAGCGCGACGTGGACGAGGGCGGCTTGAGGAGCTTGCGCCCCGTTGACCGGGGTCCCGGCCTGCGCCGGGACGACGCCGGGTGGCGGGGCGGCGGCGAGGAGGGCCAAGCTGCTGATTGCGAGGGTGATTCGGGTTTTCATGTAGGAAGACTAGCGGTTCTCGTGCGAAAGCAGGAGCCAAGTTTTCTGAAGGCAGAAGGTTGCTGGGCCTTGGCTTTCGCCGGGGAGCATTCCCCCCTATATAGCCGCTACCGATGACTATCGCTGTCCAAACCCGCGACCTGCCGGCCGACTGGCGCGACCTGTTCGCGCTGACCAAACCGCGCGTGATGAGCCTGGTGGTGTTTACCGGGCTGTGTGGGCTGCTGGCGGCGCCGGTGGCGATGCACCCCGTGCTCGCCTTCACCGCCGTGCTGTGCATCGCGCTGGGCGCAGGCGGGGCGGGGGCGCTCAACCAATGGTATGAGGCCGACCTCGATGCCAAGATGCGGCGCACGCAGGGCCGGCCATTGCCCGCCGGACGGCTCGACCCGACCACCGCGCTGCAATTCGGCGTCGGCATGAGCGCGGGCAGCGTCGTCCTGATGGACCTGGCCGCCAATCACCTGGCCGCTGCGATCCTCGCTTTCTCGATCTTCTTTTACGTCGGCATCTACACCGTTTGGCTGAAGCGCCGGACCCCGCAGAATATCGTCATCGGGGGGGCTGCTGGGGCGTTTCCGCCGCTGATCGGCTGGGTCGCGGCGATGGGCGAGATCGCGCTGCTGCCGGTGCTGCTGTTCAGCCTCATCTTCCTCTGGACCCCGCCGCATTTCTGGGCGCTGTCGTTGTTCGTGCGTTCCGACTATGCCAATGCCGGGGTGCCGATGCTGCCCGTCACTCATGGCATCGAGAATACCCGCCGCCAGATCTTTCTTTACAGCCTGCCGATGGCCGCCTGCGCGGTCGCGCCCTGGGCGCTGGGCCTGACGGGGGCGATCTACGGGCTTGTGGCCGCCTTGCTGAGTGCGGTGTTTGTCGGGCTTAGCGTGATGGTGTTGACCAACAAGGCCACCGAACCCGCCCTGATGGCGCCGGAGAAGAAGCTGTTCGGCTTCTCGGTCCTTTATCTGTTCGCCTTGTTCGGCGCGCTGGTCGTGGATCGCTTCGTATGAGCCCGGAAGAAGAGGTGGTGCGCAGCCGTCAGCGCCGGTCGACGCGGATCACCGCGATCCTGCTGTTCGCATTCATCGTGCTGACCTTTGCGGTCACCATCGCCAAGCTGACGGTGAACCAGTGAGCGCGCAGACTGCGGACCGCACTTCGCTCGACCGGCGCAATCGGGCGGTGGCGCTGAAGGCTTTGCTGTTCGTCGCCTTCATGACTGGCTTGGCCTTCGCCAGCGTGCCGCTCTACCAGATTTTCTGTCAGGTTACCGGCTTTGGCGGGACGCCGATGCGGGCCGATGCGGCGCCCGGCGCGCAAGGCTCGCTGGCCCCGGTGGGCGTGCGATTCGACGCCAATATCCGCGCCGATCTGCCATGGGAGTTCAAGCCCGACACCAACCGGATCAAGGTCGTTCCCGGCGCGCGGATGCTGACCAATTATCACGCGAAGAATCTGACCGCGCGGACCACGACCGGGACCGCGAGCTTCAACGTTTCGCCCGCCGCCGCCGGTCAATATTTCAGCAAGATCGAATGTTTCTGCTTCACCGAGCAGACCTTGCGTCCCGGCCAGAAGGTCGAGATGCCGGTGGTGTTCTTCGTCGACCCGAAGATTCGCACCGACCCGTCGACGAGCCACATCGAGGAGATCACCCTCTCCTATACATTTTACCCGGTGGAAAAGCCCGGCCAACCCGGCTAGAGCCCGGCTACGTATTTCCATCTTTTCGAAGCGCTGAGGTTTCATGGCCGCGACCCGCAACCACCCCTATCACATCCTGCCGCCGAGCCTGTGGCCGCTGATCGGGAGCTTCTCCGCCCTGGCGCTGACCGCCGGCGGCGTGTTGACCATGCACGACAATCCCTATGGCAAGTTCGTGCTTCTGGCCGGGTTGGCCGGCGTGTTGCTGACTTTCTACAGCTGGTGGCGCGACGTGGTGCTGGAAAGCAAGGCGGGCGATCACACGCCGATCGTCCAGCTGCACCTGCGCTATGGGATGATCCTGTTTATCGCGTCGGAGGTGATGTTCTTCCTCGCGTGGTTCTGGGCTTTCTTCGATTTCGCCTTGTTTCCGAGCGCGGTCGAGAGCGTCGGCGGGGTGTTCCCGCCCGAGGGGCAGAAGGTGCTCAACCCGCTCGGCTGGCCGCTGCTCAACACGCTGATCCTGCTCTGTTCGGGCACGACGGTGACCTACGCGCATCACGCGCTGATTACCGGGGACCGCAAGGGGCTGAAGCAGGGCCTGCTGGCGACGATCGCGCTCGGCATCATATTCAGCGGGGTTCAGGCCTATGAATATGCCCATGCGCCGTTCGACTTCGTCAACAGCGGCCCCGACAGCGCGGCGACGGTCTACGGCTCGAGCTTCATGATGGCGACCGGCTTCCACGGCGCGCATGTGCTGATCGGGACTATCTTCCTGATCGTCTGCTACGTCCGCGCAGTGAAGGGCGATTTCACCCCCGAGAAGCATTTCGGCTTCGAGGCGGCGGCCTGGTACTGGCACTTCGTCGACGTGGTATGGCTGTTTCTGTTCATCTCCATCTACCTGTGGGGGGGCTGGGGCGCCGAGTGGTACGGCTAAGCGCCTTGCCGGGACCGGCGGGCCAGTGGTTCGCCGGAACCTGCCCCGCTTGCGAGAAGGGCCGGCTGTTCGCCGGCCCTGTTCGTTTCGCCGAGCGCTGTGACGCCTGCGGCCTCGATTTTGGTCAGTTCAACGTCGGCGACGGGCCGGCGGCATTCCTGATCCTCGGCGTCGGCGCGATTGTCACTTTCGCCGCCTTGTGGCTGGAACTGGCCCTCGAGCCGAGCTTCTGGGTCCATGCCATCTGGTTGCCGGTCGCACTCGGGCTGACGCTCGGCGGGCTGCGGCTGGCCAAGGCATGGCTGATCGGCGCCGAATATCGCAATGCCGCTCGCGAGGGGCGGCTGCAGCAATGAGGCGACTTCCGTGGATTGCGACATTGGTGGTGCTGGCAGCGGTCGCGACGATGGTCGCGCTCGGCCTGTGGCAGGTCGGGCGCGCCGAGGAGAAGGAGCGGCTGCTCGCGCAATATGAGGCTGCGGCGGGCTTGCCTCCGGTGGCGCTTCCAGTTCCCGGCCAGCCGGTTCCGCTGTATCGCCGCACCACTGCGACCTGCCAGTCTCCCGGCCCGAGCCGCGCGGTGGCGGGGCGCAATACTCAGGGTCAAAGCGGCTATAGTCACTGGGTAGAGTGCCGCGGAGGGCCGCGCGTCGACATCGGCTGGTCCGCCCGGCCCTTCCCCGTGCGCTGGAGCGGCGGGCCG
>JANPKL010000032.1:0-12042 GCA_031425975.1 Sphingomonas sp. | reverse complement strand
GGCGCGGCTCTCCATGGCCCGGCATGTCGAGGCGCTGCTGAGCTTCCGCGCGCTGGGCGTGCCGGTGTTCGACTACGGCAACAACATCCGCCAGGAAGCGCTCGACAGCGGGGTCGCCGACGCCTTCGATTTTCCGGGCTTTGTCCCGGCATACATCAGGCCGCTCTTCTGCCGCGGGATCGGCCCGTTCCGCTGGGTCGCGCTGTCGGGCGATCCCGAGGACATTACTCGCACCGACGCCAGGGTGAAGGAGCTCATTCCCGACGACCCCCACCTCCACCGCTGGCTCGACATGGCGCGCGATCGGATCGCCTTCCAGGGCCTGCCCGCGCGTATCTGCTGGGTCGGCCTCGGCCAGCGCCACCGGCTCGGCCTCGCCTTCAATGAGATGGTCCGCAATGGCGAGGTCTCCGCCCCGATCGTGATCGGCCGCGACCATCTCGACAGCGGCAGCGTCGCTTCGCCCAATCGCGAGACCGAGGCGATGAAGGACGGTAGCGACGCGGTCAGCGACTGGCCCTTGCTCAACGCCCTCCTCAACACCGCGTCGGGCGCGACTTGGGTCAGCCTCCACCACGGCGGCGGCGTCGGCATGGGCTATTCGCAGCATGCCGGGATGGTGATCGTGGCCGACGGCACGGACGAAGCCGCGCGGAGGATCGAGCGGGTGCTGTGGAACGACCCCGCGACGGGCGTGATGCGCCACGCCGACGCGGGCTATGCCGAAGCGCAGGATTGCGCGCGCGAATGTGGGCTGGATCTGCCGGGGCTGTAAGCAGCGCCTACCAGGTCTTGTTGATCGCGTTCTTCTCGATCCACACGAAGGGGTCGTCCGCCGGCCATTGCCAGTCCGGCTCCTCCGACCCGAGGCCGATGAAATCCCAGACCTTGTTGCCGTAACGCAGGGAAGCCTGGAAGGTCAGTGCATCGCTGGTCACGCGATTCTGCGAATCCTTGAGGCTGTCGCCGTCGAATTCGGCCGTCCAGTGATAGGTGATCCCGCTGCTCGCGGTTCCGTCGATCACGATGTAGCAGGATGCGGCGGCCGCCTCGCCCGAACCCTTGACGCTGGCGGTTATCTTGCCGATCGCCTTCAGATCGACCGGGCCCATGCCGTCGCTGATGCTGTAGCCGACCTTGGCGCTGCCGTTGAACTTGCCTTCGATGGAAATGGTGAGCGACGCGATCCACTCGTGCGCGATCTTGGCCTGCAGCGTGATCGACGGGGTCACCGATAGAGTGACCACGGTCATGTCCACGCCCAATTGGAAACGGCGCCGATAGCCCGCGATATGATAAGCGCCCGCCTGCTTGGGCGGGGTCGCCTCGGGCCAGAAGCGAAGGTAGTTCTTGGCCTGCAACAGGGCCACCGACGCCTTTATTCCGAAAGTGAGCGTGACCGGAATGCCGACTTTGGCGCCATTTTCCAGCAGCCAGACCAGCCGATTGACCAGGTCGAGGCCCGTTTCGAGCGTCTCCTGCACATTCTTCAACGCAGCCGAGAGATTGTCCGAATCGATCAGGCTTTTGCCGTTGCGGCTGAGCTTGACCGACAGGCTGCCATCCTTGCTCAAGTCCTTAAGCTTGTCGCCTTTCTCCTTGAACTGGTCGGCGACGTCCTTGGGCAGCTCGCTCGATCCGTAGCGCTTCATGTCCGCTTCGATCGACCCGCTGAACGGCCCGCCGTCATATTTGATGTCCGCGGTGCCCGCCCGGCCGCTCGTCTCGAGCTTGCCGTAGAGCATGTCGTCCTTCTTGTTGCTGACCGTCGACACCGAACGCGACGATTCCAGCTTCTTGGCGCTGCTTTCGACCTTGGAGGATTTGGAGCGCATCGTCGACTTGTCGCGATAATCCTTGCCGTGCATCGACGAACCGCTGAAGTCGATCTTGAAGCCTTGGCCCCAATTGAACTCGCCCTGCCATTCGTCGGCGAGGCTCAGCCGGGCATAAGCGGTCAGGGATCCGGTCGGGGGGCCGCTCGCCGGAAAGGCGCAGCTCTTGGCGGTGAAGGTCGCTTCGGACTGCTGGCCGAATACGAAATCGGCAAATTTCTTGCCGCCGAACAACGCCTTGACGAAATTCCAGAAGGTCCATTCCTGGGTTTCGACCGCCAGTTCGCGGCTCTTGTCGTCGCTATCCTTGGCATCACGCGCCTTGCGCGCCGGCGAGCGCGCGAAGCCGGGATGCTCGCCGCATTGCGCCTTCATCGCGGCGGAGAAGCTGGCCTTGCCTTTGGCCGAGCCCTTGGTCGTCGTCAGGTCGCCCGAACGCGACTGAGGGCCGGTCATCGGCCCCTTTTCGGACAGCGTCGTCGCGGGCACGACCTGGACGATCACCACCGAATGCGACGCGAGCAGGGCGTTGATTTCGGGGTCGACATCCTTGAGCGGGGTGGCCGAGGCCTTCGCGGTGGTGCCGGTGCAACTGATGTTGGTCTTGTCGCTGGTCAGCGCAAGCGTCACCGACTTGAGGTCGCAGGGGACCAGCTTGGCCCGCAACTCGGGCGACAAGGCTCCTGCTTGCTTGCCGGCGAAAGGGCAGGCCTGGACGACCCCGCCAGCCTTGGTCTTGGTGTCGAGCGGCTTGGGGGCCGCCTTCGCCTTCGGAGGCGCACTAGCCATTGGAGACACCCCAATGCAGGCATTCCAGCTGGAACGTCTTCAATTGCCCATCCCGCTCCGATGCCAGGATATCCTGCGCTTCCGCCGAGCGAAGCCAGTCATCGCCGCGTAGCAGGCAGAGGCGGGCGAAGCGGGAGACATCGTCCTCGCTGACGATCCCGTGGGCCCTCGCGTTGCGAAGCAATTGCTCGCACCATGACTGCGTCGCCACCGCGCGCGTCGAGGCCAACTCGGGGCGTTCCCCGATCCAGGCGCGCAGGCGGTCGACATAGGATCGCTCGGCACGCTGTCCCAGTGCAGCCAAGGACGACTCGGAAATAGCCAGCATTCTCGGTTCCCCCTAGCCAATACCGTAGAATGTGACTGGCATCCGTCGTCAATCCATGTTTTGTCGGCGAGGCGAATGCGGGGACGGGGGAAGCGGGCATGAGCCATGTCATCTACTGGCTGGACATCGACGGCGATCGCACCGGGCTCGAGGTCAGGGTCAACGGTTTCCCCGCCGAGCGCTTCCTGCGCAGCCACGGCGGTCGGCTCCCGATCAATGAATTTGTCGTGCCGGGCGCAAACCGGATCGAAGTCAGGCGGGGCCTGTGGTCCTCGACCAAAGAGGATGACGAAGGCGGCGAGATCAGCCTCAAATTGGTGCTCGCGGAATTTCGCAATTCGTTGAAGATGAACGAGAAAGTCGTGGCGGAGGCGACGGCGGCCTTCGTCGGCGCAGCGCCGCGCACGATCCTGCTGGCTAGCGCCTTCCCCGGCGATCCTGCGCCCGCCCCGCCGCGGCCGCAGGATTATGAGCCCGTCGGACCGGGTCGGCAGCGGCAGATCCTCGACACGCTCGAGACGGTGGCAGGCTATTGGCAATCGGGTGATGGTGACGGGCTGGTGCGCTGGATGAAGCCCTATATCGACGATTATATCCGCGCCTACCCGCTGGAGAGCTCTGGCAGGATGGAGGATCGCATCCGCCGAATGGCGGCGGCCTTCGCCTCCGAAAAAGCCGAGTTCGACCGCAATGCGACGCTGCTCGACCCCATCGCCGGCACCAATTTCGTCGATTGCCTCGGACCGCGCGGTGCGGCGGTCCGGGTCGCGCGCGGCGCGGGCCCCGATTATGACATGTGGGCCGTGGTCGGCATTCGCGGGGGCGAAGTGGTGCTGGTCCGCTGACCTGACGCGGCCCGCGCAACGGGCTAAGGCCGGGCGATGACCATCGACCCATCCGCCGTCACCCTGTCCGACCTTCGGCGCCTGTGGGACGGCGATGCCTTCGCCCTCGCCCCGACGGCGCTTGCCCGGATCCAAGCCTCCGCCGCCGCAGTCGAGCGGATCGTCGCCTCGGGCGAGACGGTCTATGGCGTCAACACCGGCTTCGGTTTGCTCGCCAACGAACGCATTCCCGCGAACCGCCTCGCCGAGCTTCAGCGCAACCTCATCCTGTCGCACAGTTGCGGGCTGGGCGAGGCCATTCCCCGCTCGATCGTCCGGCTGATAATCGCCCTCAAGCTGCTCGGCCTCGGCCGGGGCTATTCGGGCGTGCGGATCGCGGTCGTCGATGCGCTGCAGGATCTGCTCGACCGCGATGCCATGCCGGTCATCCCCGCGCAGGGCAGCGTCGGGGCCAGCGGCGATCTCGCGCCGCTCGCGCATTTGACCGCGGCGCTGATGGGCGAGGGAGCGATCGATCTTGGCGGCGAGCGGTTGCCCGCCGCCGAAGCACTGCGCCGGATCGGCCGCGGACCGCTCGCACTCGGGCCCAAGGAAGGGCTGGCGCTGATCAACGGCACGCAATTCTCCACCGCCATCGCGCTTGACGCCCTGTTTGCCGCCGAACGGGTGTTCGGCGCGGCCCTGGCCGCCGGGGCGCTGTCGGTCGATGCCCTCAAGGGCAGCGCCAAGCCGTTCGACCCGCGTATCTCGGCGGTGCGCGGGCAACCCGGGCAGATCAGGGTCGCGGCCGCCCTCGCCACTCTGCTCGAAGGCTCTCAAATCCTCGCCAGCCACGGCCGCTGCGGACGCGTGCAGGATCCCTACAGCTTCCGCTGCCAGCCGCAGGTAATGGGGGCGTCGCTCGACCTGTTCGACGCCGCCGCGCGAACCTTGGCGATCGAGGCCGCGGCAGTGACCGACAACCCGATCCTGTTCGACGACGGCGACGCCGACGAGGCGATCTCGGGCGGCAATTTCCATGCCCAGCCGGTGGCCTTCGCCGCCGATCTCATCACAATAGCGCTGTGCGAAGTCGGCTCGCTGGCCGAGCGGCGCGTCGCCGTGCTGGTCGATCCGACGATGAGCGGCCTGCCCGCCTTCCTGACCGACGACGGCGGGATCAATTCCGGCCTGATGATTCCGCAGGTCACCGCCGCCGCCTTGGTCGCCGAAAATCGCAGCCTCGCCTTTCCGGTCTCGGTCGACAGCATTCCGACCTCGGCGGGGCAGGAGGATCATGTCTCCATGGCGCCGATCGCCGCGCGCAAGGCGGGGCAGGTGGCGCGCAATGTCGCGGGGATCGTCGGCATCGAATTGATCGCCGCCGCGCAGGGGGTGGATTATCACGCCCCGCTCAAGACCGCGCCATCGTTGGCCGCCGTCCATGCCGGGGTGCGCGCGCTCAGTCCCCGGCTGTCGGGGGATCGCTACCTGGCGAACGAAATGGCGGCGCTGCAGTCCGCGGTGCTCGAGGGCGACTTCGCGCGCGACTTTCGTTTTTCGGGATGACCCCCTAGAGGCGGCTTTATGACCATCACCGTCACCAGCGCCTTCGACAGCGGCAACATCCGGCTCCTCAAGACCGACGGAGCGACCCTCGATCTGGAAATCACCGACGATGCGGGGGGCGAGTTCCGCCAGTGGTTCCACTTCCGTGTCGCGGGCGTGCGCGACCAAGTGCTGGCGCTGCGGATCGTGAATTGCGGCCGCTCGGCCTATCCGATGGGTTGGCCCGGCTACCAGGCGCGCGTGTCGAGCGACCGCGAGACCTGGGTTCAGGCCGACACCAGCTACGACGACGGCGTTCTCACCATCCGCGCCACGCCCGACAGCGACCTCCTGTGGGTCGCCTATTTCGCGCCTTACTCGATGGAGCGGCACCATGATCTGGTCTCGCTCATTGCCGGCTTGCCCGGGGTCGACCACCGCGTGCTCGGCGCCAGCCTCGATCAGCAGCCGATCGACTGCCTGACCCTTGGCGAGGGCCCGCTGAGCGTCTGGCTCTACGCCCGCCAGCATCCGGGCGAGAGCATGGCCGAATGGTGGATGGAAGGAGCGCTCGAGAAGCTGTGCGATCCCGACGATCCGGTGGCGCGCGCCCTGCGCGCCGCCTGCACTTTCCACTGCGTGCCCAACATGAACCCCGACGGCTCGCGGCGGGGATATCTCCGCACCAACGCCGCCGGCATCAACCTCAACCGCGAATGGCATGCCCCCACCGCGACACGCAGCCCCGAAGTGCTGTGCGTGCGCGACGCGATGGACGCCGCCCCGCCGGCCTTCGCGATGGACATTCACGGCGACGAGGCGATCGCCGCCAATTTCCTCGCCGGCTTTGAGGGCATTCCCTCGCTCACCGACCGCCAGAGCGAGCTTTATCACCTCTTCGCCAAAACGCTCGAGCGGATCAGCCCCGACTTCCAGACCGCGCAGGGCTATGAGCTCGCCCGCCCCGGCCAGGCCAATCTCTCCATGTCGACCACCCAACTCGCCGAGCGCTTCGGCTGTGTTTCAATGACGCTCGAAATGCCGTTCAAGGACCATGCGCCGCTCGCCGACCCGGTCCACGGCTGGAGCCCCGAGCGCTCCAAGACCCTCGCCCACTCCTGCCTCGACGCGCTCTACCAGATCCTCCCCGATCTCAAGCCCGCGACGGACCGCTGAGCGCCATGCCGACCCTCGTCCTCCTCCGCCACGGCCAGTCCGCTTGGAACCTCGAGAACCGCTTCACCGGCTGGTGGGACGTCGACCTGACCGACCAGGGCGTCGCCGAAGCGCAGGCCGCCGGCACGCTCCTCAACGACAAGGGCCTCGATTTCGACCGCGTCTTCACCAGCGTCCAGAAGCGCGCCATCCGCACCGCCAACCTGACGCTCGAGGCGATGGACCGCCTGTGGCTGCCGATGACCAAGGACTGGCGCCTGAACGAGCGCCATTATGGCGGCCTCACCGGCCTCAACAAGGCCGAGACTGTCGCAAAAGTCGGCGAGGAGCAGGTCCGCATCTGGCGCCGCAGCTTCGACATCCCGCCCCCGCCGATCGAGCAGGGCAGCCCCTATGCCGCGCTGCAGGCCGACCGCCGCTACGCCGGCATCCCCGTCCCCGCGTCCGAGAGCCTCAAGGATACCATCGCGCGCGTCCTCCCTTATTGGCAGGCTGAGATCGTCCCCTGCCTGGAACGCGGCGAGCGCCTGCTCATCGCCGCCCATGGCAACAGCCTTCGCGCGCTCGAAAAGCACCTCTCCGGCATCTCCGACGCCGACATCGCCGGCCTCGAAATCCCCACCGGCCAGCCGATCGTCTACCAGCTCGACGACGCCCTCAAGGCCACCGACCGCTACTACCTCTCGGAGCGCTAACCACAAAATCTTCTGTCCTACAGCGAACCGATATGGTTACGCTGCGATCCATGCAGAACCTCACCCCCGGCCCCGCCAACCGCGGCGAGCCATTGCCCGACTTCCAGCCTGTCGACCGCAAATATCGCCACGACGGCTGGACCCCGCAGCGCCAGCGCGCCTTCATCGCCGCGCTCGCCGACACCGGCAGCGTCAGCCGAGCCGCCGCTTTGGTCAACATGAGCAGCGGGGGCGCCTACTACCTCCGCCGCCAGGCCGGCGCCGAAAGCTTCCGCCGCGCCTGGGAAGCCGCGCTCGATTTCGGCGTCCAGCGCCTGAAGGACCTCGCGTTCGAGCGCGCGATCGAGGGCGAGCTCGTCCCCGTCATGAGCTTCGGCAAGCTCGTCGGCTACCGCCGCAAGACCAACGACCGCCTACTCATGTTCTGCCTCCGAATGAATGCCCGCGCCCCCGACGGCCGCCGCTACGGCCAGACCTACATGGACCCCGCCGCCGAGCGCTTGAGCGGTACCATCTCCCCTCTCCCCTCGGGGGAGAAGGAGGGAGGCGCGAAGCGCCGGAAGGGTGAGGGGTGTGCCAGGCCCGCCCAACCCCTCTCCGCCACCGCCCCTCTTCGCCCCACCGAGGCAGAGCACACCGACGATCAAGCCCACCTCATCCGCCACTTCGACCCCGTCGACCTCACGCTCGACCAGATCGAGGCGCTGCAAGCCCTCCTCGCCGAGGCCGCCACCACCCGCCGAGCCCTCGAGCACCAGCCCGAGCGCGACCCCCAGAATGCCTTCCTCTCCGTCGCCGAGGTCCCCTATCTGCTCGAGACCGGCATCACCCGGGACGAGACCGGCGCCTACCACCAGCCCGACGGAGAACTCCCCTGGCGCAAGCTCGACCCCCAAGGGCTAGAAGAGCAAGGCGAGATCGACCGCGTGCTGGAGACGATGCGCGAGGAGATGGCGGCGGCGAAGCGCGAGGCGGAGATGCCGAAGCCGCGCGAAGCAAAAACATCTGCCCGGCCGGTCCGCAAGCGCCGGGCGAAGTAAACATGCCCAACCCCCCGCCAACCGCCCCCACCGCCCCCAACCAGCGCACCTTCGCGCTGAACAGCGACTATGGCCTATGGCTCCTCGGCCCGGAGCAGGAGCAGAGCATCACCCTCCGCGTGCCAAGCGACCGCGAGCCGTCCCCGCAGCGCCCGGCCAGCAGCGAAGCACCGCCCCCTAAACCAACCCCGTCACCCCGGACCTGATCCGGGGTCCCGCTTTTTCGTGCACTGCCGCGCCAAGACCAAATTGAGCCAGGCCAAATTGGCCGAAAAGCTGCAAATCCACGTAGCCACAGTCCGCGACTGGGAACAGCACCACCGCACGCCCGATGCACCGGCACGTACGTTGCTGGGGATGGTGGTTACCGATCCGACGGCGGCGATGAAGCTGATGGTGCGGGTGATGGGGTACGTGAGCCTCCCTGGCCAACCGCTCATCCTGAGCCCGTCGAAGGCCGAGGAAGCCGCTTGCCGACCCTTTCCTAAGCAGCGTCGAAAGATTTGGCGAATGGCGTGGCGGACGATAGTTTCACGAACGGTTGAAGGCAGTGGCAAGAGTGTAAAGGGTAGCTCAACAGGCGCGTGGCTATCGTAATCAAAACAAGCAGAATTGCTGTCCGGCTCCGAGCGCGGCTAAGTGTGCTGGGAAAGGGGCAGCGATGACACGGGAATTGATTCTACAGGGACTCACAAAGCGGACACACGCGGACGCGATCGGCGAGATGCTCGCGCTGGATGACGTCGAGCGGGTTATCCTGAGCGTCGCCTTCGTCTCCGACAGCGGTGTGGAGCTCATCGAGAAGCTATTGAAGCCCCTCGCCGCCAAGACGACAGTATTCGCAGGCATACGGAATGACATCACCTCCGCCCAGGCCCTCCGTCGCCTGCTCGGCCTCGGGGTGACCCTTTATGCGGTCGACACTGGCTCCCGCCTTCTCATCTTTCATCCGAAGCTGTATCTCGTCCGGGGAAAGAAGGCGGCCCAGCTGTCGGTCGGCAGCGCCAACCTAACGCTCGGTGGCATGAACAACAACGTCGAAGCTGGTGTCTTGCTCAGCCTAGACCCGGCAAACGCCGACGATGGTGCTTTCTTGAAGGAAACGGAAAAGCAGTTCGACGGCCTTGCGGCTGCCCATCCAAAGAACGTGCTAACGATCGGCGACAAAAAACTCATCGCCGAGTTGCTCGCAAGTGGACGGGTTGCCGACGAGATGGCGCTCCCGCCGCCGCGACCGAGCACCACCGCCAAGAAGGACAGCAGCGACCCGACGCCGCGGATGAAAATGAAGGTCCCGCCGCTGCGGCGAACCCCCCGGACGGCAAAAAAGCCTAAGCTTGCGCCGATAGTGGCGGCGAAGGCGGCCGCCCCAACGGCGGGAATCGATTACGAGCTAATGTGGGTGAGCAAGGAACTAGAGCGCCGTGACTTGAACATCCCTCGCGCAGGGCGCAACACGAACGCAACGGGCTCGATCAATCTCGATAAGGGACTAATGGAGGCTAGCGTCGACCACCGCCACTACTTCCGTGACGTGGTCTTCGCGGGCCTGAACTGGCCCGCGAAGTCGGGGCAGGTCGACACGACAACCGCTTCCTTCGCCTTAACAATTAAGGGCGTTGACCATGGAACGTACAACCTAACTGTGCGGCACACGACTAGTACGACTTCGGCGACTTACCGCCAGAAGAATGCGATGTCCCGCCTGTCTTGGGGGGAGGCGAAAACGCTGGTGCAGGACCGGAACCTTCTCGGGCGGCACCTTGCACTTTACCGCGACCGTGCGGACGCCGCCCGCTTCATGCTGGAGTTTGACTAGGCGTCGACCTTCTCCTCAGTTGACGTGCGATGCCGCCGGTCGCGGAGCTTTCGCCAACCCTCCAACGCGTTCGCCTGCTTTGCTTTCGATATGCCGAGAGCCCCGAGGACGGTCTTGCCTTGCCGCTCTAGCGTCTCGTGCGTCGGCCGGGTGCGGATGGAAGTGTCAAGCGCCTCAAGATCAACCTCGGTGTTTTCGGGCAACGGGATCAAGAGACGCTCAATCTCCGACGGGATGAGCTCCAACACGCCGCCGCCGTAGTGGCGGCCCTCCAACTCGGCACTCAGCGCGGTGATAGGATTGAGAAAGCAGCCGACGAGGCGCTCTCCCGCGACGTCGCGCGTGCGGATGCGATAGGCAGTGTCCGTCGTGTATGCGCCAACTTTGTTGAGGATTAAGCGCGGCGTGTTGTGTGATCGCTTCAGCATGCCGACCTCGGTTGCGTAGACGGACGGTACCTTGAACCACGGCGCGCGAATGCGACACTTGTAACGCGTGTGGAGCATTTCCCGCTCGCCGCTTTCGATATACCGCCGGGGTCCGCTTCGCATGCTTGCCGGCGCGTCGTCGAACCATAGGAAGTTTGTTGGGCTCCCCTTCTCTGCGTTGGCTGCGTGTTGCCGCTCGTCGTAGATCACACCGGGGCAGTGCTCGCTGCGCCCGAACATCGGGTGGGCGTATTTACTGAGCCCATAAGTCTCGACGATCTCGTCGGACACTAGGAAGAACTTGTTGGCGCCTGTGACAATGCCCACGTCGACCCGCGCAATGTCCTCGAAGCGGTGGACGTCCGGGTGCTCTTCAAACTCGTCGAAGAGCCGCCGCGTCCCGATGTCGAGCAGCGCCCGGGTCCATTTGCCAGCGACCGTCTTGCCATTTATCGACTGCGGCTCGGCGAAGAGTTCGGCCGGGGAGCGGCGGAGAAATTCACGACCACGGACAGGGACCATTCCCAGCCCCTCCGCCTTCTGTCTCGGTCCGCTGCGCTTCTCAGCCATTAGAATCACAGCGCCCTGCAGGGTGCCGTCGAACCAGAGCTCCTCGGGGTCGATGATGACGAGACGGCGGCACTCCTTGCCCAGATAGCTGCGCAACGACTGGGCGTGCGTGACGTGAATTATCTCGGCGGGCACAACCATCGCTAATCGTCCGCCCGGGCGAAGCAACGAAATCGACGCGAGGATGAACGGGACCCACGCATTTGTGTGCTTTGTAAACTTAAGGTTGAGCTCCTGAAAGATGCGAGCGGCGCGGGATTGGAATGTTGGCGGGAGGAACTGGTACCTTACGAATGGCGGATTACCAACGACGGCGTCGAATCGCTCCCCGCCCTCTGCCATGTTGTCGATGGCCCATGCGAGGAAGTCCTCAGCGCGCACATCAACATTTTCAAGGCCGAGCTCTTTCGACTTTTGAGTTGCCTTGCGTGCCTCGACCTGATCGAGTTCGAAGCCGACAACCATTGCGTCGCCGAAACCGCCAACTTCCTTCATTGCTTGGAAGAAGACGCCATCCCCACAGCTTGGTTCAAGGACCCGGCCCGGCGCAGGGTTCCGAACCCACTGTGCGATGAAGGCGGCGAGATCCAACGGGGTGTAGTAGCCACCTCGCAACTTTTGGGCGGTCTGATCCTCGACAAATTTCACCGGCCTCACCTGCTTTCGGAGCGACCCTAGAGTCTCTGATTCAGCGCCGCAATGGCACTGGACCAATCTGGACCGTTCTTGTTTAGTTCGCAGTGCCCAGCGTGACGTTGTTTCACCCCCATTTGTTGGGTTTGGCGAAGGGGACTACCCCTCGTCTCCCATCCGCAGCGCCGCGATAAACGCCTCCTGCGGGATGCTGACGTTCCCATACTCGCGCATCCGCGCCTTGCCCTTCTTCTGCTTGTCCAGCAGCTTGCGCTTGCGCGTCGCGTCGCCGCCATAGCATTTCGCGGTGACGTCCTTGCGCATCGCGCTGATCGTCTCGCGGGCGATGACCTTGCC
>JANPKL010000031.1:0-23335 GCA_031425975.1 Sphingomonas sp. | reverse complement strand
GATGATCGCGGCCTCGGCAAGGTCGCTGTAGCCCTTGGCGATGGTGACGGGATCGCGGTGGGCGGCGATCAGTTGCACCCCCAGGGCGAAGCGTCGCTCGCCCACCAGCCGCCGGATCCGGTCGAGGGCCTGGTCGAGACTGTCCCGGGCAATGGCGTCGGCGAAACTGGTCGCCAGGCTCGCCGCGTCGGCGGGGGCCGCGAAGCTGCTCTCGTCGATCAGCCCATCGAGCAACGTCGGACGCCGCGCCAGTCGGTCGGCGAGCGCCGGGGCATGGGCCAGGATCAACGCCAGATGATCCGCCAGCGCCGGCCGGGCCTCGAGCAAGCGAAAGAAATTGAGTCCGCTCGACAACCGCTCGACGATGTCGCTGAAGCGATTGAGCGCGCGGGCCGGGTCGGGCCCGGCGGCCATGCGCGGCAGCAGCGTCGGCAACATACCCTCGAAGGCATGGCGCGCGGCCGACGAGCGCAAGGCCCGGGCGCGCGCCGAGCGCCAATCTCCTATGCGCAGCGCGGCCTCGCGCGGATCGGGCCAGCCCATCGCCGTCAATTCTTCGAGCAGGAGTTCGGGATCGCTCGACAGGCGCGCCTCGCGCGCTCCGACCAGGCCATCGAAGGCCAGTCCGACCGCCTCGACCCCCGGCCTCAGCCGATCGAGCAAGGCAGCCGGCTCCACTCCATCCAGCCCCGCGACCGCCTCCAGCGCCTCGCCTTCGGGAAGGCGATGCTCCTGGCGGTCATCGATCATCTGCACGCGATGCTCGGCGGTCCGCAGCGCGCGATAGGCGGCGGCGATGCCCTTCGCGACGTCGGGTTCCAGCCGCCCGGCTTGCTCGAGCGCGCGCAGCGCAGCGATCGTCGACGGCAGGCGCAGCGCAGGGTCGCGGCCGCCGTGAATCAGTTGCTGGACCTGGGTAAAGAATTCGGCCTCGCGGATACCGCCGCGGCCGCGCTTCAGGTCGAAGCCGGGGCCGAAGCCCTGCCCTTGCCGGTAATGGTCGCGGATACGCAGCGAGATGTCGCGGATCTCGTCGATCGCCCCGAAATCGAGCGCGCGGCGCCAGATGAACGGCTTGATCTCCCTGAGGAAGCGCGCGCCAAGTTCGGGATCTCCGGCACACACGCGCGCCCGGATGAAAGCGGCGCGCTCCCACGGCAACGCCTGGCTTTCGTAATAGGAAATGGCCGCATCGACCGGAAGCGCAATCGGGGTCACTTCGGGCGATGGTCGCAGCCTCAGGTCGACCCGCGCGACATAGCCCTCTGCGGTCCGCTCCTGCAGCAATTCGACCAGCCTGCGCGCCACCCGCACCGCTGCCTGGCCCGGCTCCTCGCGCGACTTTCTTGGTAGCGTCTGGGGGTCGAACAGCAGGATGAGGTCGACGTCCGAGCTGTAATTGAGTTCGCGGCTGCCCAGCTTGCCCAACGCCAGCACGGTCATCCCCGTGAGGGGCGCATCCGGGATGCGCTCACGAAGGGCGGTCCACAGGCCCTCGTCGATCGCACGGTCGGCAAAATCCGACAGCGCCTCCGTCACCGCCTCAAGTGTAAGTTCGCCGGCAAGATCGCCAAGCGCCACCGCCAAGGCAAGCCGCTGCCGCTCGGTCCGCAGCCTTGCCCCGACCTCGTCGCGCGTTACCGGGATGGCATCGACCGCCGCCGCTCCGCCTCTGACAAGGAAAATGTCGATCAGATCGGGGTGCCGCTCGGCAGCAGCCCGCAGGAAGGGCGACCAGCGCCGGGCCCTGGCCAGCGCTCCCTCCCTTGCCGCGGCCTTGCTCTCCACACTTTATCCTTCGATCAGCCAGGCCTTTTGGGTCCGCCAGGCAACACAACGGCTCTTGCTGCGTTGATATTGCAAATGGAAACGACGCCAAACTTCAAGGCGGCAGTGGGCGAGATGGAATTTTCGAACGATCGACGCATCATTCGCGTCGAGCTCCCCCCTGCTCATGCCGGTGTCACCGCTGCCCTGCGGAGAGCCTTTGCGGCTGTTCCGGCGGGAAGAGTCGAGCAGGAACTCGGTGAGTTGCTCGGCCGACTCGGCTGACACCCTGACCGGCGAAGGCCGGAATATTCGAACACGAACAACATAAACGCCGTCCCGGCTCGTGGCCGGAACGGCGTTTTTGTCAAACTAGCCGCGGCCGCCCGAAAGTTCGTCAACTTCGCCCATGATCTGGGAGAGGGCGCTGTGATTGGGGTCAGTCTTGTGCTGGCGACGGCTGGGGAGTTTGCCGCCGCTGAGCAATTGTTCGAGCGCTACCCGGCCCCGGGCTACACGGCTCTTGATCGTGCCGACCGCACAACCGCAGATTTCCGCCGCTTCTTCATAGGCGAAGCCGCCCGCACCGACGAGGATCAATGCCTCGCGCTGTGGCTGCGGAAGATGCAGAAGCGCCCGCTGCATGTCGCCGAGTTCGACGTGGCGGTCCTGGCTGGCCGGCGCGGCGAGCAATTTGGACGCGGTGATTTCGTCCCATTCACCCTTGAACCGAGCGCGCCGCATCTGGCTGAGGAAGAGGTTGCGCAAGATGATGAAGGTCCAGGCGCGCATGTTGGTGCCGGCCTGGAAGCGCTTGCGAGCGGCCCACGCCTTGAGCAGCGTCTCCTGCACGAGATCGTCGGCCAGGTCGCGGCTGCCCGACAGCGAGCGTCCGAAGGCCCGCAAATGCGGAATGACCTGCGCCAGCTGAGTCTTGAATTCCGGATCGGAAAGCGGAACCGGCTCTTCCCGGGCCGCTTCCGCCGGTTTATCTTCCATCGGATCGGTCACGTTTCCCCGCGAATTCCGGCCCGCCGCCTGCGTGCGGGCCACGTTCGTCATCGTCATCAAGCTCGGCGGCTCAACCGGCGACGAAATAGGTGATGGCGAACGCCAGGATGACAAGCCCGAGCCCGCCGAACAACGCAACTCGCGCCACTCCCGGGGTCGTACCGGCACGTGCTTCAGTTCCGGTTAGATGCTCCGGATGGTTCTGGTCCATGATTGGTCGGCACCTTCAAAGAGAATATTCGAAGCGCCAACGCAACGATGGGAACCTCGGTTCCTTGGCCCCCGGACCTAGCCCGCGGGCACAGTCGCCGCATCGAAGAATAGGGCCTGCGCAATCGCCGCCTTCACCGTCGCGCGCTGGAACGGCTTGGTGATGAGGAAGGTCGGCTCGGGCCGGGTTCCGGTCAGCAGCCGCTCGGGGAAGGCCGTGATGAAGATCACCGGAACCGCGAATTCGACCAGGATGTCGCGGACCGCGTCGATGCCGCTCGAATCATCGGCCAGCTGGATGTCGGCCAGCACCAGTCCGGGCGGATGGGCGCGAGCCTGCGCGACCGCCTCGTCACGGGTCACGGCAACACCGGTGACATTGTGGCCAAGGTCGCGAACGATGGTTTCGATATCCATCGCGATGATCGGCTCGTCCTCGATGATCAGCACGTCGGCGAGCGTCTGGCGCTCGATCTCGCTCAATGCTTCCTGGACCAGATTGTCGACCTCGCTCGGCTGGGCACCGATCAAATAACCCGCGTCGCTGGCGGGAAAGCCCTCGAGCGCGGTCAGCAGCAGGGCCTGGCGCGACAGCGGCGTGATCCGGCTGAGGCGCGCCTGCGCGATACCCTCGGGGTTGCCGAGACCGTGCGCGTCAGGTTCGCTGCCCTCCTCGATATTGGCGGTCGACCAGATGGCATGGAATGTCTTGTAAAGTCCGAGCCGCGGATCGACTTCGCGCGGGAAGCTGTCCGGGGCCGCGACGATCGCCTCGAGGGTCGCACGGACAAAAGCGTCGCCGTGCGTCTGGCTCCCGGTCAATGCTCGGGCGTAGCGCCGCAGGAAGGGAAGGTGAGGCGCTAGTTCCTGGCCAAGCGACATGGTTCAGCGATGCTCCTGTGATTGTTTGGCGACCCTATTGGAAGCGGGCCGGTCAAACTGCAAGCCTTGCCCCGGCTGCCGACCGGCCCGTAACGAAAGCTTCTCGGCGTCGGAACAAACGCGTCTCATTTTGGTTTCGTGCGCAGAAGGCTCTTGTATTGACGAGTCGGCTGTCAGACGTTCAGGGGCGAGGCGGGGTCCGTGCCCAAATCAAGGACAAGGCATTTTGCGCCACGCCATTCAGCGGCTCGAGGGGATCACTGGGTTGAGTTCGAACGATGACGACGGCCAGCAGCCCGCGGTCGAAACCCTTGCCAGCAAGTCCGGGGGAAAACGCAAGGGCACCGCGCCCGACGCCGTGGGCAAGGCCCTGCGCTCCGCCTATGACGAGGCGTTGCGCGAGGACGTGCCCGACGATTTCCTCTACCTGCTTGGCAAGTTGAGCTGACCCGGGCGGCACCCCCGCACCGGTTGCTCGTTTGAAGGCCATGTCGAAACTTACCCGCTGGTTCCTGCAGCTGCCGACCGCTGGCAAGCTGCTGATGCTGTTGACGGTTGCCATCCTGCCCCTGGGACTGGTGCTGATCGCTGCTGCCAAGAGCGGGATCGAGCAAGCCAATCAGGCCCTTGCCGGACGCGCCTCCGACCAGGGGCGGATCGCGATCCGCTCGATTGATGGCCTGATCGCCCGAAATGTGCTCGCCCTGCGTGTCGCCGGCAACGGCGCGTTCGTCGGACAGGGTGACCCGTGCGTGCGCGTGCAGCGCTCGCTTGGCCTCTCGCCAAATGTTCCGACCAACTTCGTCGTCCAGGACAGTGTCGGCACGCAGTTATGCATGAGGGGCGATGCCGACATGGGCGAGCGCCGCGCCCTGCTGGTGCCCCCGGGCCAGGTCCGACTCTGGATCTCCGAGGGCAAGGGCACGCTCTATTATCGCATGGGAATTTTCGGCGGCGCCATCACCAGCTCGATCACCAGCGAACAGTTCAGGACCGCGCTCGCCAATGCGCGCGCAGGTACGGGCAGCATGGTCCTGTCTGACGGCAATGGCGAATTGCGCATTGCGGGCCCTGCTCCTGCCGCGTCGCGCGGCGCATTCGAGGCGACCAGCCTCAAGCTCGATCGCCTGATTGCCGCCGACCAGATCCGTGCCTCGGTCACCGTCGCCACGCAGCGGATCGCCTCGGTCGACCGATTGATTCTTTTGCTGCCGGTCCTGATGTGGATCGTCGCGGTCTTGCTTACCTGGCTGGTGGTGCAGATCCTGCTGCTCGGTCCCCTCAAGCGCATGCAGCGCGCGGTCAGTGCCCACGATCCCTCGAGCGGCGCTTTGGTCCTGCCCGAGCGGCTCGGCGCGGCGATCGAGATCCGCGAACTGGGCCAGGCCTTCGTCCGCGCGGTTGAACGGATCGTCGAGAGCGAGCATCAAATGGGCCATGCACTCGAAGGCCAGCGCAAACTGGTCCGCGAGGTCCACCACCGGGTCAAGAACAACCTCCAGGTCGTCGCAAGCCTGCTCAACATCCATCGTCGCAGCGCCGTCAGCGAGGATGCCAAGGACGCTTATTCCTCGATTGGGCGGCGGGTTGACGCGCTCGCCGTGGTCCATCGCAACCATTATGCCGAGCTTGAGGAGAACCGCGGCATCGCGCTGCGTCCCCTATTGTCCGAGCTTGCCGCCAATCTTCGTGGGAGTGCGCCCGAGCGCGCCCGGGGGATCGATATCGCACTTGATCTCGAAAGCCTGAATTCCACCCAGGACGTCGCGGTCGCGACTGCTTTCCTCACCACCGAGATCGTCGAGCATGCGATGCTGGCCGCGCCCGATTCGCCGGTCATGCTGTCGCTGCACCGTACCGGCGACCTAACCGCGCGCTTCGTGCTGGCGACCGGCGCACTGTCGGCCGACCAGACCGACAGCAGCGAGCATCAGCAATTCGAGCGGATCGTCGCCGGCCTTGCCAAGCAGCTCCGTTCGGTGCTGGACAAGGCTCCGGGCCGATACAGCCTCAATCTGCCCGTTTTTCCACCGCGAGTTGCCGAGTAACTTTTTCCAGGGTCGAGAAGTTTTTTCGGACAAGTGCGGGAACCCCTTTCCCACTTCCCCGTTTCATCTTCGGATAGCGAATATTTGCCCCCCCGCTCTCGCTGTCCGCTTACACGGGCCCGAGATCGTCAACCCTCCCCCCCCCGGTGACGATTTCGGGCCCGCCTTGCGTCTGGGGTTCCTCGACCTTCTTCTTCCGCGCCGCGCGCCAGTGAGTCAGCCGGATGGCGATCAGCGAGCTTTCGTAAAGCAGCCACAGCGGCACCGCGAGCATGAATTGGCTGATCGCGTCGGGCGGGGTCAGCACGGCCGCAGCCGCAAAGGCGCCGACGATCGCATAGCGCCGCTTGGCCGCGAGTTGCTCACGGGTGACCAACCCCGCCCGCTCGAGCAGCATGAGCAGGATCGGCAGCAGGAAGGCGACCCCGAAGCCGAACAGGAAGCGCGTCACGAACGACAGATACAGCCCGACCGAAGGCATTGCCTCCTGGTCGATTCCTCCCACCTGCCCCTGGAACCCGAGCAGGAAGTGCAGCGCCCAGGGCATCGCCAGATAATAAGCAAAGGCCGCACCGCCACCGAAGAACACCGGGGTCAGCAACAGGAAGGGCAGCACCGCATTTTTCTCGCGGGCATAGAGACCCGGGGCGACGAAGCGCCAGATCTGCGTCGCGATCACCGGGAAGCAGATCATCAGCGCCGCGAACAGCGCGACCTTCACCTGCACCCAGAAGGCCTCGAACACGTCGGTGTAGATGACCCGCGTTTCGCCGGCATCCTTGAGCGGCTGGACCAACCATCCGAAGATCGGCTGGGCAAAGGCGTAGGCCGCGAAAAACGCCACCACCAGCACCGCGATGCAGATCAGGAGCCGCTTGCGCAGCTCGACCAGGTGATCGAACAGCGGCGCCTTGCTGTCGTCGAGGTCCTTCATGGCAGGTCGCGGTGGTGATGCGCGGGGGCGGCCAGCGGCAACGGAGGCTCGTCCTCTGACGGCAGGGGGGCGGCGAAGTTCAGGCCCGGTGCCTCGTCTTCGCTCGGCACGAATCGAGTGGTGGGGATCGTCGTCTGCCCGCTCGTCCCAAGCTCGGTCGAGGGGCCGCTCGTCGCGAGCGCAGTCGAGGGATCGGCCCCGACGTAAGGCACCGCCACCGGATGATCGCGCATAATCCGGTCATTCTCCTCGCGCCAGCTTTTCTCCATTTCCTCCAGCTCGGCCTCGCGCATCATATTCTCGATGCCGGCGGTGAAGTGGCGCGCATGGCCGCGAATCTGGCCGACCCAGCGGCCGACCGTGCGCATCGCCACCGGCAAGTCCTTGGGACCGATGAAGATCAGCGCCGCGACCGCGACGATCAGCAATTCGGTGGTGTCGACGCCGAACATCCGGCGGCCGGACTAGCGGGGGTTCTGGTCGGCGGGCGGCGGCGCGGGCGGCGGCGGCGCGACCGGATCGGCGGCAGTGCGATTGGGGGTGACGTCGATCGGCCGGTCGGGGCTGCCCAGTCGGCGCGCCTCCTCCGCCTTGCGGCGCTGCTCTTCCTCGTCGTCGGCCATTCCGGACTTGAAGCTCTTGAGGCCCTTGGCGACGTCGCCCATCATCGCCGAAAAGCGGTTGCCACCGAACAGCAGCAGCACAACGATCCCGAGAATGATCCAGTGAATGAGGCTAAAACCGCCCATGATTCAAATACTCCTGCCTGCCTGAGCGCTATCTAGTCCGGTTTGGGCCGGCTTTCCAGTTCATCCTTGAAAGTCGCGGTCTCGAGCAGGCCGGCGGCGCGCAAATCTTCAATGCCCGGCAGGTCGCGTCGGCTGCCCAGCCCGAAATGCAACAGAAAGTCGGCCGTGGTCGCATAAAGCAAGGGCCGCCCCGGTCCTTCGCGCCGGCCCACGGTTCGGATCCAGCCTGCCTCCATGAGGACGTCGAGCGTCCCCTTCCCTACCTGGACCCCACGGATCGCTTCGATCTCCGCCCGGCTGACGGGTTCATGATAGGCGATGATCGCCAGTGTCTCGGTCGCGGCCTGGCTCAGGCGGCGTGGTTCTTCACGCGTCGGGCGCAGCAGCTGGCCAAGGTCGGGCGCGGTCTGGAAATGCCAGCGCCCGCCGCGCTCGACCAGGTGGATGCCGCGGCCCGCATAATGTTCGGCAAGCGAGCGAAGTGCGCCGGCAATGTCGCCCGGCCCGACAAGCGCCTCGATCTCGCGCAGGGTCAGGGGCGCGGCCGAGGCGAACAGCAGGGCCTCCACCGTGCGGACGAGGTCCGTCATGCCTCCGCCCGGCGCAAGGCAATGGCCTCGAAATCCGCGGCCTGGCGAAGCTCGACCCGCCCCTGTCGCGCCAATTCGAGCGCCGCGACGAAGGTCGAGGCCAGCGCCGAAGTTCGCGCCGCCACGGACGTCGTTGGGGCGAGCCGGTCGAGCGGGGTCCAGTCGCGGCTGTGCCCGATCATTGCCGCGACATGGGCCAGGGCTTCCTCGAGGGTCACGACCGCGCGCGCCGCGACCAGGTGCAGCGCCGGTGCGGTGCGCGCGCACATCGCGCCGTAAGCGGCGGTGAGTTCATACAGACCGATATCCCGGCGAGTCACTCGCAATCGCCGCAGCCCCTCGGGCGCGCCGCGCATGAAGATGTCGCGGCCGATGCGGTCGCGTGCCATCAGCGCTGCTCCCGCATCGCGCATCGCGTCCAGCCGGAGAAGGCGAAGGTGGAGCTCCGCCGCCAATCGGTCGGGGTCGGCCTCGGCCGCCGGGTCGGTGGGCAAAAGGAGCGCGGATTTGAGGAAAGCGAGCCAGGCCGCCATCACCAGCAGGTCGGCGGCAAGCTCGAGGCTCCTCGCCTCGGCGCGCTTCAGCCACGCCAGATATTGGTCGGCGAGCGCGAGGATGGAGATGGTGCGCAGGTCGACCTTCTGCGCCCGCGCCAGCCCGAGGAGCAACGCGAGCGGTCCTTCATAATGATCGAGCTCGACGGTGAACTCGTCGTCGCTCACACCAATGCCAGCAGCTCGTCGCGCAAGGCCACGGCCTCGGCGAAGCCGGGTCCGTCGTCGGTCCCGACCCGCGCGCCAGACATGGCCCGGGCCAGCCGGGCCTCGGCCTCGGCGGAGAGCGGACCGACATACGCGGCGATGTCGATCATCTCGTCGAGCCGACCGTTGCAATGGAGGGTCGCGTCGCAGCCCGCCGCGATCGCCGCCGCCGAGCGCTCCCCGGGAGTACCCGTGAGCGCGCTCATCGAAATATCGTCGGTCATCAGCAAGCCGTTGAACCCGATCCGGCCGCGGATGATCTCGTTTACCACCACCGGCGACTGGCTCGACGGGCGGACCGGATCCCAGGCCTGGAACAGGATGTGCGCGACCATGCCCATCGGGGCTTGCGCCAGCCGCTCGAACGGCAGCAGGTCGACCGCGAGCTCCTCGTCCGAGGCGGTGACCAGCGGCAGCTCCTTGTGGCTGTCGACCAATGCCCGGCCGTGGCCCGGCATGTGCTTGACCACGCCGATGACCCCCGCCGAGGCCATGCCGTCAAGCACCGCGCGGCCGAGCGCGGCGACCTGCATCGGTTCCGAGCCATAGGCCCGGTCGGCGATGATGTCGGAGGCGCCGGGCTGGCGGACGTCGAGCACCGGCAGGCAGTTGACGTTGATCCCGACCGAGCGGAGCATCAGCCCGAGCGCCCGCGCATTGCTGCGCGCCGCTTCGATCGCCGAGGCCGGAGCGAGCGAATAGAGCTGGTCGAATTTCTGGCCGCTGGGGAAAGCGGGCCAGGCGGGTGGGCGCATTCGGGCGACGCGGCCGCCCTCCTGGTCGATCAGGATCGGCAGGTCGGGCCGGGCATGAATGTCGCGCAACTCGTCGGTCAACGCCTTGAGCTGCGCCTCATCCTCCATGTTGCGCCGAAACAGGATGTAGCCGGCCGGATCGGCATCGCGAAAGAAATCGCGCTCGTCATGGCTGAGCGTCAGGCCGAGCGGTGCGTAAATGGCGGCCTGCATCGCCCTAGCGCACCACGAAGCAGGCATCGCCCGCGGCTTTCAGCAATTGGCAGGCCGCGCGGGCCTCGGCGGGGCTTGCGAAACCGGCCCGCAAGCGCTGGCCCTTGCCGAACGGGACGATGATCTTGCCCGCGCCGGCGACCGCGGGAAAGCGCGCCGCAAGCGTCGCCCAAGCCGCATTGGCCTGGGCGGGATTGTCATGGAAACCAAGCTGGACGACGCTGCCCGAACCGCCGGCCGGAGGGGCGGCAGTCTCGGCGGGGGGCGCACTTGCTTCAGCCACGACCTCGGCCGGCGGTTTGGGCGCCGGCTTTTCGACCGGCGTTTCGGGGACAGCGTCGAGGTCGATCTGGCCCTCCACCTGCTCGCCCGCACCGGTGGCAAAAGCGGTCTCGCTGTCGCCCGCGACGTCGATCCCGCCCGGATCGCTGGGCTTGACCTTGTAGGGCATGGGGTCGGCGCGGATCAGTTCGGGGGGCCCGCTGCCGGTGTCGGCCTGGCCCCGCCCGAGCCAGAATAAGGTACCCGCGACAATCGCGGCAGCCAGCGCGACGACGATGATCGCCGCCAGCATCTTGCGCGCCGACAATGCCGGGGGACCGTCCTCATCCTCAACCGGCTCGAGCCAGGGGAGCTGCTCGCCATGCGCGGCACCGCGACCATTTGCCATGTCAGTAAACCACCACGCAGCTTTGCCCCGCCTTTTCCAATTGCTGGCAGATCACCGCCGACTGCGCCTGCGACGAGGTGCCGAGCTGCAGCCGGTACATCCGGGTTCGCCGTCCGCCGCCGAGCGCACGGACATCGACGCTATTCACCATCTTGGGCTTGGAAGCGAGATAGGGATAGCGACGCGTGACCTTACGCCAGGTCTCGTCGGCCTGCGCGCGGGTGGCATAGGCACCGAGCTGAACAACGCGGCCGCGATCGGGCTGCGGGTGATAGACGACGACGGGGCGCGGGCCGGTCAGCGGCGGCGGGGCGGTAAAGCTTTCGTCCGCCGGAAAGACACCGCGACCGCTCGCGGCATCCGCTACGTCCGCGGCGGGTTCGGGAAGCTCGCGCGCCACGGGCACCGACCGTGCGTCGGGACGCCGAACGATCTGCGCGCGCGCAATCATCGGGGCCTCCTTCTCGATCGGAACGGTGGGTAAAGGTTCGGGCAGGGTCTCGATCTCGCCGACGGGCTCGCTCCGGGTGATCGGGAGCGAAGCGCTGCCATCTTGCGCCAATTCGGACGGCAGCGCTTCCTGCTGGCGCGTGCCCAGCCACCATAGCCCACCGCCGACCGCAAGGATCAGCAGGAACAAGGCCGCGTAAACGGGCCACATGACGCGGGACGTCGACTGCGCTGCCGGAACCGGTCGCCCGGGCGACCCGGTGGCCGGCTCGTCGTTCAGCCAGGGCAGTCGCTCGCCGGTCGCTCCCATCGTCTACCGCAACTCCTCCGCCGCCTCGACGCCCAACAGGTCGAGGCCATTCGCAAGTATCTGGCGAACGCCGTTCGCCAACGCCAAACGCGCCCGGCTCAGCTCCGGCTCCGCATCGACCAGGAAGCGGCGCGCCGGATCGTCATTGCCCTTATTCCATGCGCCGTGGAAAGCCGCCGCGAGATCATAGAGATAGAATGCGATGCGGTGCGGCTCATGGGCCACGGCCGCGCCTTCAACCACCCGCCCGAAATGGCTCGCCAGCCGAATGAGGCCGAGCTCCTCGTCGTCGAGCAGGGCGAGGTCCGCCGGCTCGTCGCCCAGGCCCGCCTCGATCGCCTTGCGCCCAAGGGATGCAATCCGGGCATGGGCATATTGGACGTAAAAGACCGGATTGTCCTTCGACGCCTCGACCACATGGGCAAAGTCGAACTCGAGCGGCGTATCGGCGCGCTTGGTCAGCATGATGAAGCGGACGACATCCTTGCCGACTTCCTCGACCACCTCGGCAAGCGTCACGAACGAGCCCGAGCGCTTGCTCATCTTGACCGGTTCGCCGCCGCGCAACAGCTTGACCATCTGCACCAGCTTGACGTCGAGCGCGTCGCGCCCGGCCAGCGCCTCGACTGCCGCGCGGGTCCGCTTGACCGTCCCGCCATGGTCGGCGCCCCAGATGTTGACCAGCGTGTCAGCCCGCTCGAGCTTCTGCAGGTGATAGGCCGCATCGACCCCGAAATAGGTCCAGCTGCCGTCCGACTTCTTCATCGGGCGATCCTGGTCGTCGCCGAAATTCGTCGAGCGAAACAGGGTCAGTTCGACCGGCTCCCAATCCTCGACGACCTTGCCCTTGGGCGCCTCAAGCACGCCTTCGTAGACGAGATCCCGGCCCCGCAACTCGGCCACCGCCCGGTCCGCCGCGCCGCTGGCCACCACCGCCGCTTCGGACGAGAACAAGTCGTGGTGAACACCGAGTAGTGCAAGGTCCTGCCGGATGAGATCGAGCATCGCCGCAACGGCGCGCGTCCGGAACAGGGGCAGCCACTCAGCCTCGGGCGCGGCGGCGAAGGCATCGCCATGCTCGGCCGCCAGCATCGCACCGACCGGCCTCAGGTAATCGCCGGGATAAAGACCTTCGGGGATCGCGCCAATGTCCTCGCCTAGCGCCTCGCGATACCGCAAATGCACCGACCGCCCGAGCGTATCGACCTGCGAGCCGGCGTCATTGACGTAATATTCCTTTGTCACCTCAAAGCCGGCCGCTTTCAGAACGCGGGCCAAAGCATCGCCGACAACCGCGCCGCGGCAGTGGCCCATGTGCATGGGGCCGGTGGGGTTGGCGGAGACATATTCGACGTTGACGCGCTTGCCCTGGCCGATGTCGCTGAGACCGTAATGCGCGCCTTCCGACGCGATCCGCACGAGTTCGTCGCGCCAGACCGCCGCGTCGAGCGAGAGATTGATGAACCCGGGTCCGGCCACGCCGACCGAACGCACGCCGGGCAAGGCCTCGAGCCGGGGCGCAAGCAGTCCGGCCAGCGCGCGCGGATTAATGCCCGCCGGCTTGGCCAGCACCATCGCCGCATTGGTCGAGAGATCGCCGTGCTTGGCATCGCGCGGCGGCTCCACCGTCACCGCGCCGCGCATCAGCCCGGCGGGCAGCGCGCCATCCGCCACCAGCGCGTCGAGCGCTTCGTTCACATGGGTGGTAAAGGTGGCAAAGATGCTCAAGGTCGCGGTGCCGTCTCGATTGTGTCAGGAAGGGACATGCCCCTAGCGCGAAGCGCCCCCGACAGTCACCCCCCGTTCAGCCCCCATCGGCGAGTGCGACCCTCATGCGACGCTTGAAATCGGCGGCCCGCGGGCTGATGCTCTCCCTCGTTGCGGCCTCGGTCGCGATCGCCCCCGCCAGTGCCCAGTCGATTCTGCGGGACAGCGAGACCGAGCAATTGTTCGAGGACATGAGCAAACCGCTAATCGAAGCGGCGAAACTCGATCCGAAGAATGTCAAAATCGTTCTGGTGAATGACCCAGAAATCAACGCCTTCGTCGCGGGCGGGCAGATCGTTTATCTCCACACTGGGCTGATCAGCGCATCGGACAATGCCAACCAGGTCCAGGGCGTGATCGCGCACGAATTGGGGCATGTCGCGGGCGGGCACGTGCTGCGCAGCGGCGAGGGCATGAAGCAGGCGACCGGCATCACGCTCCTCAGTCTCGTGCTCGGCGGCCTGGCGATGGCGGCAGGCGCGGGCGAGGCCGGCATGGGCGTGATGGCGCTCGGCCAGCAGGCCGCGATGGGTAGCTTCTTCGCCTTTACCCGGGCGCAGGAATCTTCCGCCGACCTGGCCGGCGCCTCCTATCTCAGCGCCGCCGGCGTCACCGGTCGCGGTTCGATCGACTTCTTCAAGAAGCTGCAAACGCAGGAATATCGCCTCGCCATCTATGCCACCAACAGTTACGATCGCACCCATCCGCTATCGTCCGAGCGGATCGCCTCGCTGAGCGAGATCTACAAGAAGGATGCGGCCTGGATGCGCCCGACCGACCCCGCCCTCGAGGCTCGCTTTCAGCGCGTCCGGGCCAAGCTGATCGGCTATATCAGCAACAAGGAGTCGGTCCTGCGCGCCTATCCGGCGAGCGACCGGAGCATCCCTGCGCTTTATGCCCGCGCTTATGCCTATCATCGCATGGGCGACCGCGACGCCGCGCTGAAGGAGGCCGACGCGCTCCTCGCCACGGCCCCAGCCGACCCTTATTATCTCGAACTCAAGGGCCAGATCCTGCTCGAAAGCGGCAAGCCCGCCGAGGCCCTCCCCTCGCTGCGCCAGGCGGTCTTGAAGGCCCCCGACCAGCCGATGATCCAGTCGATGCTCGGCCATGCCCTGATCGCGACCGAGCAAAGCGTCAACCTGCCCGAGGCCGAGCGAGTGTTGCGGGCCTCGATCGGGCGCGACAACGACCAGCCTTTCGCCTGGTATCAACTGGGCATGATCTATTCGGCGAAGGGCGATCTGCCCCGCGCCGCGCTCGCCACCGCTGAGCGCTACAACCTCGAAGGCCAGCCCAAGCTCGCGTTGGTCAGTGCCGAACGCGCCCTGAAGGGCATTCCGGCCAATACCCCCGACTATCTTCGCGCGCAGGATATCGCCATGGTCGCCAAGGAAGCCGTGCGGAAGGACAAGAAGAACAAGTGAGCGAAACTGATGCGGGCGCTGGCCCAAAAGGCTCGTCGCTGTGGGGCGCCGCATTGGCCGGCGCAGCGGGCGGCAGTCTTGCAACGGTCGCTCTTGCGGTGCTCGCGGTGCAGAGCGGTTGGGGCGACCGGCTGGTGCGCAGCGCGATGATCGACAATCCGACGATCCTGGTGGAGACGGCCGACGCGCTCAAGGACCGGCAGACCGCGCCGATACTGGCCGCGAGCCGCGCTGCACTGGAAACCCCGTTCGGAACCTCATGGGAGGGGGCCAGGGACGGCGACGTCACCCTCGTCGAATTCTTCGATTACGCCTGCGGTTACTGCAAGGCGTCGCTGCCGGTGATCGACCGGCTGGTCGCCGAGGACCCGAAGCTTCGCGTGGTCTATCGCGAGTTCCCGATCCTGGGTCCCGAGAGCGAAGTCGCCGCGCGCCTGTCGCTGGCGGCGAGCAAGGCGGGCAAGTTCGCGGCCTTCCACGACGCCTTGTTCGCCGCCGGGCGCCCGAGCGAAGCGACGCTGCGGCAGGCCTCGGCGGCGGCCGGGATGGCCTATATGCCGCCCGCCGGCAGCGAGGTCGAAGACGCCGAACTCAAGCGCAATTACGCGCTCGCGCAGCAATTGGGCGCGACCGGAACGCCCTTGTTCGTAGTTGGCGACAGGGTGATGAACGGCGCGGTGGGCTATGACGCGCTGAAGGCTGCGATCGCGGCGGCAAGGGCGGCGAAAGCGGGTTGAGCGATTGAATTCGCTCCGCAATCAGCTCTTTCGATGGTTTCCGGCCAGACTCCGCTCGCCCTCAAGCAGGGTCTTTAGGCGGTATAGTTACAATAGTGTAAAGAGCGCAGCCTCACGGCCTCTGATGAAACGAGGAAGAAGCCGATGGATGGTATCTCTGCAAGCCAGTATTTGCTGGTTTACAACGCGCTTTCGTTCACCTTCGCGACTATGGCCGCAACGACTTTGTTCCTGTGGCTGAGCAAGGCCAATGTCGACCAGAAATACCGGCCGGCGCTGATCATCTCGGGCCTCGTCACGGCGATTGCCGCTTACCATTATTGGCGGATCTTCCAGAGCTGGGAGTCGGCCTATGAGGTGAAGGACGGGCTGGTCGTGGCGACCGGCTTCGCGTTCAACGACGCCTATCGCTACGTCGACTGGCTGCTGACCGTTCCGCTGCTGCTGATCGAGCTGATCCTGATCATGGGCCTGTCGCGGTCGGAAACCACCCGCAAGGCGACCCGGCTGGGCATCGCGGCGGCGTTGATGGTCGCACTTGGCTACCCGGGCGAGATCGCGGCCGATAACGGCACCCGCGCACTTTGGGGAACGCTGTCGACCATCCCTTTCCTGTACATCGTCTATGAGCTGTTCGTAGGGCTGGGCAAGGCGATCGAAAACCAGCCCGAGAATGCCCGTGCCCTGGTCAATGGCGCGCGCTGGCTGACGTTCGCGTCGTGGGGCTTCTACCCGATCGTCTACATGATCCCCTACACGACGTTGTCCGGATCGACCGTCGAGACGGGCATCCAGATCGGCTACACCATCGCCGACCTGGTAGCGAAGGCGGGTCTGGGCGTGCTCATCTACATGATCGCGGTCCGCAAGTCCGCGAATGCGGACGTGGGTGCTGATCCGATCGTACCGACCGACCGGCGCGTGCAACCGGCCGAATAGGCTGATTGGGACCGGTCGCCAGGCGGCGGCCGGTCCTACCCTTCTAGTCACTGAAAGGCGGCCGTCATGCCCCCGACCGAGACACTCATGGGTGCTTCCCTGAGCCGGGTCGCTGGCGGATTTGCCGCGTTGCTGCTGATGCTCGCCGCCGGGCTGCCGCTGACGGGAACGACCGCATCAATCTATTTTTGCCTGGCGCTGCTGTTGCTGGGCCTGCCCCACGGCGCGCTCGACATCGAGCGGCTGAAGTCCGCTCATCGAGCCGGCTGGGTCGAGACGTTCGGCCTGTTCGCGATCTATATCGTGCTGGCGGCGGCGACCTATGTTGCCTGGTTCCTCTCCCCGGTGCTTGCGATGGGCTTATTCCTGGCCTGCGCGACGGTCCACTTCGCCGAGGATTGGGCGGGGATGGACGACCCCCTCCTTGCGCTCGGTACCGCCGCCGCTTTGCTTGCCGCCCCTGCCCTGTTCCACAAGGACGAGTTGCGGGCGATCTTCGCGGTGGTAACCGGCGAGGCGGAGGGCGCCCTGCTGGCCGAGGCCATGCGGGCCGTCGCCCCCGTCGCGCTGGCGCTGGCGATAGCCGGCATGATCGGCCTCGTGCGGTCCGGACGGCTCGAGCGTGCTGCCTGCTGCGCCCTGTTGCTGACGGCGATGATCGCTGCCCCGCCGCTGGCCGGCTTCGCCTTGTTTTTCTGCCTTTATCATTCGCCGTTGCACCTGCGCGAGGCGTGGGCTTCGGTCACCACCTCCCGCGGTGGCCGACTGGCGGTCACGGCGGTGTTGACCGCAGCGTCCGCCGGCATCGCCGCTTTTCTTGCAGGTGCCGAATGGCGCGGCTCACTGCACGGCAGCCTGGTGGCCGCGACCTTCATGACCTTTTCGATCTTGACCGTGCCCCACATGCTTTCTCCCCTGGTTGTGGCGCAATTGCGTGCGGCGCGGACGTAGGACGACAAGCGGCCCGACCCGGCCACCGAGCGACGAGCCGACGGGTGGACTGGCATACGGGTGGACTGGCCGACGGGATAGTCGATGCCCGGCTTCGGGCGAGTAGCATCGGCGCGATGCAACCCTGCGCCGCAAGTCGCGTTCTTCTCCAACAACTCAAACAGAATGTTGGGGAATTTCCATGAGACTCACTCTTTTTGCGGCGGCCGCTTCGGCCGCCCTGCTGACCGCGCCCGCGTCGGCGCAGACCACGAACCAGATGGGCGGCAACGACCGGCTTCAGCAGATTTTGGGCACCCTGTTCGGACAGGGCTCAACGGCCAATGGTTCGCTCGAAGCACAGTGGCGGCTCGGCCGCTCGCCGATTGCGGCACAGCGGGCGCAATTCGATGCGCGGGTCGATGCCGACGTGCGCTCGGGCGCGCTGACCGCCGCGACTGCAACGCGCCTGAAGAGCGATTATGGCGCCGTAGTGCAGCTGGAAGCGCGTTATGCGGCAGACGGTGTGTTCACCACCGCCGAACGTAACGAACTGGTCGATCGCTATGGCGAGTTGACGCAGACGCTGGCCGACGGCGGCTATGCGACGCCGATCGTGACCCTGCCAGCGACTGTCGGCCTGGCCCGTGCGCAATTCGATGCGCGGGTCGATGCCGCGGTGACCGCGCGGCGCCTGACACGGGTCGCCGGGACCCGGCTCAAGGCAGATTATGCCGCGCTGGTGCAGGTCGAGGCGGGCTATCTTCGCGATGGGCAGCTGACGGAAGTCGAGCGCGATACGCTCGATGAACGGCTCGATGCGCTGGATGCGCGGGTAGACGGAGCAGTTGCCGCCGCGACCCCGCGCAGCCGCCTGGATGCGATTGCACGGGCACTGCCGACGAGCCGGCTGACGATCGCCGCGCAGGCCCAGTTGCGGGTCGAACATGGCGATTTGACGCGCCTCGCGCTGGCTTATGAGCGCGTAGCGCCGACCACGGACGAGCGCGCCTATCTGGAGCGCCGTCTGGTCAATCTGGAGACCCGCGCACGCGTGATCCGATAGCGGATTGGGGGGTCGGCGTAATGCCGCCCCCCCCTTTTGCCATTGTTTGCGCGCGGCAAGGGCTGCCTTCGACAAGGTTCGCCGCTGTCGATACTGACAACGCATGAACTTCGACGATCTCCTCCAGCGCTGTTTTGCGACAACCGATCTCAACGCCGTCTCGCCCGCGATGCTGGAGGCGGGAGTGGATCGGTTGCAGGTAGACCTGGGGCTTGAGACCGATCGGGCGCGGCGGTTTGCCTTGTGGTCGTTGCTGTTCATGCTTGGCGAGGCGCCGGATCTGGAAGTGGCGTTCAAGGACGCGGCGGATCGGGAGGCCGCTCGGGATCTGATGGATTTGATGGGGGCCGGCGGGGCGGGTTAACAGAAGGCAGGACCCCTCCATCGCCTTCCGCGCCACCTCCCCCGGTAGGAGCGGATCGAAGAGAGACTCGAAATTCTGAACCGTTTTGGTGAAAATTGATTTGCTGAGGGGGGCGGCGCTTCGGGCGATTGAGGTACCGGCCTTCGCCGGGACGACGGCTTGAAGGGACCTTCCTCACCCTCCCTTCCTTCGGCCAGGTGAGAGGCTCGCATCCCTCACCCTCCCACCGCTGCGCGGCGAGTCTCTCGCTCCCCTGAAGGGAGAGGGATTGGTCAGGTGGGTCGGGGGATTCTCCGGCCTTTGCGACGGCTGGTGAGATGGTGGCGCTGGCAGCGGTCGCAGCGGTAGGGGCGCAGATCAAGCGGGGCGGCGGCGGCCTCAGCGGCGGCGATCAAGGCGGCTTTGAGGGTGGCGTAGGCGATCTTGCGGCGACAGATGCTGAGGCGGGTGCGCTTTGGCAGGTTAGTCGGCCTCGGTTTCGCGATCGGGCTCGGGCGGCAGGTACCCGCCCTTGAACCCCTGCGCGATCACATACCATTCGGAGCTGCCCTTGCGGCTGGCGGGGGGCTTGGCGTGTTTGACGGTGGTGAACTGCTGCTTGAGGCTGACCAGCAGCGCCTGGTCGGTGCCGCCGGCAAGGACCTTGGCGACGAAGGTGCCGCCGGGCTTCAGAACGCCGATGGCGAAGTCGAGGCCGAGCTCGACCAGGCCCATCGTGCGGAGGTGATCGGTCTGGGGGTGGCCGACGGTGTTGGCGGCCATGTCGGAGAGGACGAGGTCGGCGGGGCCGCCGAGGGCGTCGCGCAGCTGCTGCTCGGCACTCTCGTCGGTGAAATCCAATTGGAGGATGGTGACCCCGTCAAGGGGATCGACGGGGAGAAAATCGATGCCGACGACAGTCGCGTGGGGAGATTTCTTGCGGACGACCTGGGCCCAGCCGCCGGGCGCGATGCCGAGGTCGACGACCGCCTTCACGCCACGGAGGAGGCCGAATTTCTCGTCGAGTTCGAGGAGCTTGTAGGCGGCGCGGCTGCGGTAGCCCTCGGCCTTGGCGCGCTTGACATAGGGATCGTTCAGTTGGCGCTGGAGCCATTTGGTCGAGCCGACCTTGCGGCCCCGGGCGGTCTTGACGAAGGTGGTCATGGGGGCAGCCCTTAGAGCTTGTGGCCGTCGCGTGCCATGAGGCTGCGCAGGATGCCCTCGCGGATGCCGCGATCGGCGATGCCGAGATGGGCGGCGGGCCAGATGTCGAGGATCGCCTCGAGGATGGCGCAGCCGGCGACCACCAGGTCGGCGCGCTCGGCGCCGATGCAGGGGAGGGCCGAGCGCTCCTCGAGGCTCATCCCGGCGATCATGGTCGAGATGTCGCGCATCGCGGCGATGGGCACGTGCAGGCCGTCGACCGCGCGGCGATCGTAGCTGGGAAGCGAGAGGTGGACGCTGGCGAGCGTGGTGACGGTGCCCGAGGTGCCCATCAGGCGGATGTTGGTCTTGTCGTCGGGGAGGAGCTCGGCGAAGCGGGCGAAGGCGTGGCGGGCGCGCTCGCGCATGCGGACGTAGGCGGCGATGCGGTCGGGCCCCTCGAGGGCCGCGAGGCCCTCGCTCTCGGTCAGCGAGACGACGCCCCAGGGCGCGCTCCACCAGGCTTTGATGCGCGGGGCGTGGTCCTCGCCGCCGGGCTCGACCAGCACGAGTTCGGTCGAGCCGCCGCCGATGTCGAAGATCAGTGCCGGGCCGTCGCCGGGCTCGAGCAGTTTGTGGCAGCCGAGAACGGCGAGGCGGGCTTCCTCCTGGGGGGCGATGACTTCGAGCAATATGCCGGTTTCTTCGGTCACGCGGGCGATGAAGTCGCGGCCGTTGGCGGCGCGACGGCAGGCCTCGGTGGCGACCGAGCGGGCGAGGCCGACGCGGCGGCGGCGCAATTTGTCGGCGCAGACGGCGAGCGCCTCGACCGCGCGGTCCATCGCCTCCTGGGTCAGGCGGCCGCTGGAGGCGAGACCCTCGCCCAGGCGGACGATGCGGGAGAAAGCGTCGACCACGGTGAAGCCGCCGGCGCTCGGCCGGGCGATGAGCAGGCGGCAATTGTTGGTGCCGAGATCAATCGCGGCATAGGGCTGCTGGGGCGGAGCGTGACGTGGGCGGGGCTCATCCCCGGCGGACGGGGGAGGAGTGGGGCGCTGCGCGGGGGCAGGATGGGTCGCCATGAAATACAAAAATCCGATCACTGCTGCACCGGCCCGGGGCTCGCCCGCATCGGCTGACTTGGATGCAGGTTACGCCGGATTGGCCACATGAAGCAAGCGAGCGGCGGCGGCGGAGCATTGACAGCAAGCGGCGCTCTACCTAGGTGCCGCCAAGCGCCCGGGCACGTCCACGGCGCATCTGGCGCTTGCCCGATCGTCTAACGGTAAGACTACGGACTCTGACTCCGTCAATCGTGGTTCGAATCCACGTCGGGCATCCAGTGTCGGATCTCAGTAGGTCTGACCCAAATTGCGCTGAGGTGACTCACCGTTCCCCTTCAGCAGGTACAAGGCCACAGAGCAGCGCCGTGAAGAATTTTCTGCAGTCGCTGCAGAACTGCGGCTGCTGATCTAGCCGAAGGAAGACGATCCGATCTCAAGCGAAATGATTGGATTCAGACGTTCGCAAGTGGCCGAACGTAGGCCGACCGCTGATGTTGGTGTTGGGTAGAAAGCGGACAGTGCGCTTGCCGCCGCCACGACCTCGCTCAGGCACGTGCCAAACGTGACATGGTAGCAAAATTAGTGCTGCAATCGTTTCCCTCGTCGGCATGTATTTGTGGGAAGCGATGACTAAGAAGTACTATGTGCTCGTCGCCGTCCTCGTGACTGCGGTCGCCGCGTTCTCGGCCACCCAGTCGGACCTGTGGCGAACCGGGCGCGGCAATCTGGCTCCCTTGCCGCTTACGGCGGAAGGTCCGAAGGTTGAGCCGATGCGCCGGATCTGGATCGATACCGATGCGGCCTGTGGGGCGACCGTGCGTACTGATCCCGATGATTGTCTTGCAATCCTCTGGCTGGTCTCTCGTGAGGCGGACATTGCAGGCATTTCCACCAGTTTCGGCAACGCTTCGGGCAAGGTCGTGCAGGTCCGGGTCGCGGCCTTGGTGGAGCAGATGACGCGAGGCGGCCTGCGGGTTCCGCCCGTTTTCCACGGACATGTCGGACCTTCTTCCTCCGACGCCACACAGCCGCCGGGAGTCATTGCTCTCCGGGAAGCATTGGAGCGCGGGCCGTTGACGATCCTGGCTCTTGGTCCGCTCACTAATGTCGCTGCCGCCCTGGAGGGACGGCCTGACCTGCACCGGAACGTGACCCGCATCGTCGCGGTCATGGGCCACCAGCGCGGGCATCTGTTTCATCCCACCGAAGGCAAGGGCAGGGACGCTCTGTTCGGCCATGGTCCGATCTTTCCCGACCTGAACCTGTCTGCCGACCCTGCTTCGGTGACCCCGATCATCGTCATGGGCCGTCCGATCACACTGATCCCCTATGATGCGGCGCGGGCCACGCTCATCACCGCTGCCGATCTCCAGAAGCTGGCTCGACGGGGGCCGCCCTATCGTTGGGTTGCGCTCAACGCGCGTGATTGGCTCACCTTCTGGAACGACGTTGTAGGATTGCCCGGCTTCTATCCCTTCGACTGGGTCGCTGCAGCGTATCTGACCAACCCCGGCTTATTCGACTGCGCCGAAGTTGACGCTCGAGTGACGCGCGAATGGACGTTCTGGGTGCTGCCGAGGGCGAGCCTGGTGATCGACGGCACAGCTGACGATAACGTCCGGACAAGGTCACAGGTGCTTTATTGTCCAAAGACAGACGTCTCGCTGCACGACGTTCTGACGAAGCCCTGACACGGCCTCCTCGGCACAGTCCCGCAGGGCTCCAGAAGACTTTATTTCAACCATGAGGAGTGATGGTCCTGAATAAACTCGGCAATCGTTCGAGGTGAATGCCCGAGTAGACGTGCTAGAGTGTGATCGACTTTTTCTGCCTGCCCAAATCGAAGACCGACATGCAGCGCGGCCTGGATCAAAGCCTGAGAGCATGGCAGGCCCGCCCGGAGCAGATGGGAGATGTAAGCGAACGGGCTTGCTCGTTCATAGCGGATAGTTCGACCAAGCTCGCGCGAGAGCAATTCGGCAACTTGGGTGAAGGACACGGCCGCCGGCCCGGTCAGCCTGTAAGCCTGGCGCGCGTGAGCTGAAGGGTCGAGCAGGGCTTGCACCGCAACTTCAGCGACATCGCGCGTGTCGACAAATGCGACGCGACCCGAGCCGGCGGGAACGAACAGGCGATCGTCAGAACGGATGTCGTCGCGGTAAGCGCTTGCAAGATTTTGCGCGAAGAATCCTGGACGAAGAATCGTCCATGAATTCCATCTCTCCTTGAGATGCCGCTCGACAGCGTGATGCGGCAGAAGGGGGTTCGAGGCGGCGCCATCGACCGACAGGAAGACGACCTGCGCGACGCCTGCCTCTTGTGCAACGTCGAGCAGGTGATTCAACGTCGCCTTCGTGTTGCTGATCGCTGGAGGACGTAGGAGGAAGATCGCTCCGCAACCGGCAACTGCAGGTGCGTAGGTAGCTAAGTCTAGAAAGTCGAAGTTGACGCGCTCTTCGGCTCCGCGCTTACCCCTCTCCTCCAGGACACAGACTGCAATTCGTGTCTTGGCACCGGCATGGAGCAGGAGCTCGACGATGTGCCGACCGACGTTGCCTTGCGCACCAGT
>JANPKL010000030.1:0-11594 GCA_031425975.1 Sphingomonas sp. | reverse complement strand
GAGGCCCATGCCAGGGCTGCCGAAGCGAGGTTTGGTCCCGCTCCTTCCCTTGAGGGGAGGTGGCTCCACGAAGCGGAGACCGATGGGTGTTCGCTTGTGCCTGAAAAGCAAGAAGGCAGAATCCCTCCATCAGCTTCGCTGCAGGGGAGCGGCGAACAGGCATGACCCTCGCCCGCCGCCTCGCCCGGCCCGAAATCCTTGCGCTCGCCCCCTTCGATCTCGGTGATCGCGTCTCCGATCCGGACGCAATCAAGCTCGACGCCAACGAAAGCCCATTCGGCCCATTGTCGGGCGGAAGCATCGCGGCCGGCGTCAACCGCTACCCCGAGCCCCAGCCCGCCCGGCTGCGCGGCGCCATGGCGGCACTTTACGGGGTCGCGCCCGAGCAATTCCTGGTTACGCGCGGCGGGGACGATGCGATCGACCTCCTCTGCCGCACCTTCCTCCGCGGGCGCGAGGACAAGGCCGCGGTCTGCACCCCCAGCTTCTCGGCCTACGCGCACTTCGCCCGCCTTCAGGGCGGCACGGTGCTCGAGATACCCCTGGCCGAAACCTTCGATCTCGATCCGGCCCGCGTCATCGCCCGTCTGAAGGACGAGCCGTCCGTCAAACTGCTGTTCCTGTGCACGCCGAACAATCCGACCGGCAATGAGGTCGACCCGGCGGACATCCTGGCCATCGCCGACGCCTTGCCCGACGTCATGATCCTCGCCGACGAAGCCTATCTGGAGTTCAGTTCGACCCCCAGCCTCGCCGCGGAAGCCATTGCACGCCCCAATTTGCTGGTCCTCAAGACCCTGTCGAAGGCTTTCGCGCTCGCCGGGGCGCGGGTCGGCGGGCTGGTCGGCCCGACCGAGACGCTCGACATCGTCGCTCGTGCGCTGCCGCCCTATCCGCTGCCGACCCCCTGCATCGCCGCCGCGCTCGAAGCGCTCCAGCCGGCGCGCCGCGCGGTCCATGCGGAGAGGATCGCTTTATTGATGGCCGAGCGGGACCGCGTTGCCCCGCTGCTCGCAACCTCGCCGCTGGTCCGCAAACTCCACCCGAGCGCGGGCAATTTCCTGTTCCTTGAGGCGGCCGAGCCCGAGTCCCTGGCACGCCGCCTCACCGCCAGCGGGATAAAGGTCCGCTATCGCCCCAATGCCGCGCCCGGCGGCGTTCGCCTGACCATCGGCACGCGCACTGAGAATGACGCCGCGCTCGCCGCCTTCGGGGTGGCGGTCGCCTCCGCCCCGCAGCGCCGCGCCGAACTCGCCCGCGATACCAGGGAGACACGGATCGCGCTGACCCTCGACCTTGACCGCGCCGAGCCGCGCCAGATCGACACTGGCATTCCCTATTACGACCACATGCTCGACCAGGTCGCGGCCCACGCGGGCTTCAGCCTGATCCTCACCTGCAAGGGTGACCTTGAGATCGATCCACATCACAGCATCGAGGATGTCGCGATCGCGCTCGGCACCGGCCTGCGTCAGGCATTGGGCGACAAGCGCGGGATCGGCCGCTTTGGCTTCGCGCTGCCGATGGACGAGACGCAGGCGCAGGTGCTGATCGATCTGAGCGGCCGTCCTTTCAGCAAGTTCGAGGGCGAGTTCGCCGCCACGCACATCGGCGACTATCCGACCGAGATGACCCCCCACGTCTTCCGCAGCCTCGCCGACAGCCTGTCCGCCGCGATCCACGTCACGGTGACCGGCGACAATGATCATCACAAGGTCGAGGCCTGCTTCAAGGCCTTTGGCAGGGCCCTGCGCCAGGCCTTTGCGATCGAAGGCAAATCCGATGCGCTGCCGAGCACCAAGGGGATCCTGTGAGCAGCGTCACCTTGGTCGACCTCGGTTATGGCAATTTGGGCTCGATCGCCACTGCGCTCGGGCGGCTCGGTGCCACCGTCGAGCGCGCGAGCGAGCCGCAGGCCATCGCCTCGGCCGAGCGCCTGTTTCTGCCCGGCGTCGGCGCAGCCAATTACGCCATGGCCCGCATCGCCGCCCTTGGCCTCGCCGAGCCGCTACGCGCCTTCACCCGTCCTGCGCTCGGCATATGTCTCGGCATGCATCTCCTCTACGATCGCAGCGAAGAAGGCGACACGCCCGGCCTCGGCCTGATCCCCGGGACAGTCCGCAAGCTCGTCCCAATGCCCGGCGTCACCGTGCCCCACATGGGCTGGAGCAGACTGGCGGTGGAGGCTGAGGACATCGGTCTAACCTCTGGTAAATACGTTTATTTTGCCCATAGTTTTGCTGCCGACGATGGTCCCGCGACACTCGCCCGGGCTACTCATGGCCGCGCCATTCCTGCCGTCGTCCGCTCGGGGCAATGGACCGGCGCGCAATTCCATCCTGAACGCTCCGGCCCCGTCGGCGCGCGCTTTCTCGAGGCCTGGCTCGCATCATGATCCTCTATCCTGCCATGGACCTGATCGGCGGCCGCATCGTGCGTCTGCGCCAGGGCCGCTTCGACGACATCACTTTCTATGATGCGACCCCCGCCGAGGCGCTGCGCGATTTTGCCGCCCAAGGTGCGACCTGGGCGCATGTCGTCGATCTCGACGGGGCCAAGGCCGGAGCGCCCATGCAGCACGCGCTCCTGTCCCAACTCGCGTCCGCTGCCCCGCTGAAAATCCAGGTCGCGGGCGGGGTTCGCACCGCCGAACATGTCGCGACCCTCATCGACGCTGGCGCCGCCCGCGTGGTTGTCGGCAGCCTCGCCGTCGCCGACCCCGACTTCACCCGCGCCCTCCTCGCCCGTTTCGGGCCCGAGCGCATCACGCTCAGCCTGGACGTGCGGGTCGTGGACGGCATTCCATTGGTTGCGACCCACGGCTGGCAGGCCGACAGTGGCCTTGGCCTGTGGGACGTTGCAGCCCGCTACCCCGATGCGCGCCACCTGCTCCTCACCGACATCGGCCGCGACGGGATGTTGCAAGGTCCCAATCACGATCTGCTCGAGGAAGCGGTGACGCGCCTCCCCGACCTGGCCATCCAGGCCAGCGGCGGGGTCACCACCATCGCCGACCTCCAGCGACTGACCACCGCCGGCGCGATCCTCGGCCGCGCCATGTGGGAAGGCCGCTTGCCGCTCAAGGACGCGCTCGATGCCCGCGATTAGGATCGTCCCCTGCCTCGACGTCGCCGACGGACGCGTGGTCAAGGGCGTGCAGTTTCGCGACCATCGCGACGTCGGTGAGATCGTCCCCCACGCCCTGCGCTATGCCGAGGCAGGCGCCGACGAACTGGTGTTCTACGAGATCAAGGCCAGCGCCGAAGGCCGCAGCCTCGACCTCGGCTGGGTGCGCGACATCGCCAATGTCATCGACATTCCCTTCTGCGTCGCCGGCGGGATCCGCGATCGCGGCACCGCCGCCGCGGTGCTGGAAGCGGGCGCGGACAAGGTCTCGATCAACTCTCCGGCGCTCGAACGACCCGAACTGATCGAGGAGCTGGCGCGAGATTTCGGCAGCCAGTGCGTGGTGGTCGGGATCGACAGCCTCGCGCAGGCCAACGGGCGCTATACGGTCAAGCAATATAGCGGCGATCCGGACGCCACTCGCGACGCCGGGCGAGAGACGATTGCCTGGGCGCGCGAAGCGGCGGATCGCGGCGCGGGCGAGATCGTCTTGAACGCCATGGCCCGCGACGGCGTCCGGCAGGGCTTTGACCTGGCCCATGCGAGGGACGTCATGGCGGCGATCGACGTGCCGCTGATCGTCAGTGGTGGGGCCGGCGCACCCGAGCATTTCCGAGACGCCTTCCGCGCCGGAGCCAGCGGCGCGCTCGCCGCCAGCGTATTTCACGACAAGCGGATCTTTATCCCCGAACTCAAGCGCTGGCTCGCGGGCGAAGGACTGGAGGTGCGGTTGTGAACAAAAGCGTGGACCCCGCCACCCTCGCCTGGGACAAGATGGATGGCCTGCTCCCGGTCGTCGTGCAGGACGCCGCCACCTCGGTAGTGCTGATGCTCGGCTACATGGATCGCGCCGCGCTCGACGCGACGCAGCGCGACGGGCTCGTCACCTTCTACAGCCGCAGCAAGCAGCGCCTGTGGCGCAAGGGCGAGACCAGCGGTAATTTCCTCAAGCTGTTCGCCATCCGTACCGATTGCGATTCGGACGCCTTGCTGGTCACCGCCAAGCCGGCCGGGCCGACCTGCCATCTCGGCACCGACAGCTGCTTCAGGGCCGAGCCCGAAGGCGCCGCTTGGCTCGGCACACTCGAGCGGATCGTCGCGAGCCGTGCCGCGGCCGATCCGGGCGACAGCTACACCGCACGGCTGATCGCCGAGGGCTTGCCCAAGGTCGCGCAGAAGGTCGGTGAGGAAGGGGTCGAGGTCGCGCTCGCCGCGGTCACGCGCGACTCCGATGGCGTGATCGAAGAGGCCGCCGACCTCCTGTTTCACCTCCTTATTCTCCTCCGTTCACGCGACATTCCGCTCGACGACGTCACGCGGCGCTTACAGGCGCGTCAAAAGACATTGAGAACAGGAAAGGAACAAGGGGCTTGACGAGGCAGGAACAATAAGAGAACATCGGCGCAGAAGGTCGGTTTTGTTTACGTTTCGGAACGAAATGAATCGGAACCCGTTGCCCCCCTCAAGGAACAAGGGAAGAACGCCATGCTGCTCCTCGTCGCTCTCGCATTCGCCGCCGTCATCGCGCTCAGCGCCCTCGCCCTGCTCGAGACACTGTCGGGCAATGGCCCCAAGATCCTCGCCGCGCTCGACGGCCGTAGCTTCCTCGCCCAACCGGTGCTGATGACCCGCCCGGTGTCCGTTCGGATCGTTTCGCGCCGGGTCAGCCGCCCGTTGACGGCACAGCCGCAACTGCGCGTCGCCGCTTGACCTTGGCATAGCTCGCAAGGGCCGCCGGCAGCAGGATCAAATAGAGCGCGCTGATCGCCAGCAGGGTCCACCACGGCTCGCTGGCTAGCGCCGCTCCCAGCATCGCGATCGCGGCCAGTACGAACAGGCGCATCGACCGCCGGATCCTCAGGCTGGTCCAGCCGAAGGTGGGGATGTTGGAAATCATCAGCACCGCGATGAACAGGGTCCAGGGCATCACGAACTGCCAGCTCGCTACCCAATTCGGCCCCCCGACCAGGCTAAGGTAGACCGGCACGAACGCCAGCCCAGCGCCCGCCGGTGCCGGGACACCGGTATTGAAGCCTGCCGACTTGTGCGGCTGCTCGGCGACGTCGAGGCGGCTGTTGTAGCGGGCCAGCCGCAGCGCGCAGCAGACCGCCAGCGCGAGGGCGACGGTCCAGCCGAAGCGCGGCGCCTCGTTCAGCGACCACAGGAACAGCACCAGCGCCGGGGCGGTGCCGAAGGCGATATTGTCGGCCAGGCTGTCGAGCTCGGCTCCGAATTTGCTCTGCGCTCGAAGTAACCGTGCGATGCGCCCGTCAAGGCCGTCGAGCACGCCCGCCAGCACGATGCTCGCCAGTGCCAGCTCCCACCGCCCGTCGATCGCGAACCGGATGCCGGTCAGGCCGAAGCACAGGACGAGCGCGGTGATCGCATTGGGCACCATCGCCCGAAACGGGATCTGTCGCGGTGCGGCAACCCCGCCCTCGCTCACTGGCTGGTCCCCGTCATCATTGGATCGCTACCAAGCTCGGCAAGGATCGTCTCACCCGCGATCGCCCGCTGTCCGAGCAGCAGCCGCGAGCCGGTGCCGGCGGGCAGATAAACGTCGACGCGGCTGCCGAAGCGGATTAGCCCGACCCGCGTGCCCGCGCCCAATCGGTCGCCCTCGCGTACAAAGCTCAGGATCCTCCGCGCGACCAGCCCGGCGATCTGGGTGAAGCCGATCTTTACCCCGTCGTCGCTCTCGACCAGGAAATGCTGCCGCTCATTATCTTCGCTCGCCTTGTCGAGGTCGGCGTTGAGGAATTTGCCCGGCACGTAGGCGATGCGCTTGACCGTCCCCGCGATCGGAGTTCGATTGATGTGTACGTCGAACACGCTCATGAAGATCGAGACACGCGTGAATTCGCCTTCGCCCAGCTCTGGACGAAGCTCGGGCGGCGCCGGCACGCGGACGATCATCGTCACCAGTCCGTCGGCGGGCGACACCACCAGTTTCGGGTCGCTGGGCGTGGTCCGCACCGGATCGCGGAAGAAGGCCGCGACCCAGATGGTGACGCCGATCATCAGCCATCCGAGCGGCCCCCACAGCAGGTAGAGCAGGAGGGCGATCGCGCCTGCGATGACGACATATTTGCGGCCCTCGGGGTGGACCGAGGGAAAGCGCCACTTGACCGCGGTCAGCTGGCTGTCGGGATTCTGAATCTGGGACATGGCCTTGCTCTAGCGGGGCCGCGCCGCCGTTGCCAGAGCGCCATGCCCCGGCTAGTTGCGCCCCCAAACGATCAGACAAAGCAGGCGAGACCCATGGCCAAGATCAAGGTGAAGAACCCCGTCGTCGAACTCGACGGCGACGAGATGACCCGGATTATCTGGCAATGGATCCGCGAGCAGCTGATCCTCCCCTATCTCGATATCGACCTCAAATATTACGACCTGTCGATCGAAAATCGCGATGCGACCGACGACAAGGTGACGGTCGAGAGCGCCAATGCGATCAAGCAATATGGCGTCGGCGTGAAGTGCGCGACGATCACGCCGGACGAGGCGCGGGTCGAGGAGTTCAAACTCAAGAAGATGTGGAAGTCGCCCAATGGCACGATCCGCAACATCCTTGGCGGGGTGGTCTTCCGCGAGCCGATCGTCATCTCCAACGTGCCCCGCATCATTCCCGGCTGGACCGACCCGATCGTCGTCGCCCGTCACGCCTTTGCCGACCAGTATAAGGCGACCGATTTCCGTGTTCCGGGCCCCGGCACGCTGACGATGAAATTCGTCGGCGAGGACGGCGAGGTGATCGAGCACGAGGTGTTCCAATATCCCTCGGCCGGCGTCGCCATGGGCATGTACAATCTCGACGACAGCATCCGCGAATTCGCCACGGCCTGCCTTAACTATGGCCTGCAGCGCGGCTGGCCGGTCTATCTCAGCACCAAGAACACCATCCTCAAGGCCTATGACGGGCGCTTCAAGGACATCTTCGAGGAGGTGTTCGAGGCCGATTTCAAGGACCGGTTCAAGGCCGCGGGAATCGAATATCAGCACCGCCTGATCGACGACATGGTCGCTTCGGCCCTGAAGTGGAGCGGCAAGTTCGTCTGGGCCTGCAAGAATTACGACGGCGACGTCCAGTCGGACCAGGTCGCGCAGGGCTTCGGTTCATTGGGCCTGATGACCAGCGTGCTGATGACCCCCGATGGCCAGACCGTCGAGGCGGAGGCCGCGCACGGCACCGTCACCCGCCACTATCGCATGCACCAGCAGGGCAAAGCGACCTCGACCAACCCGATCGCCAGCATTTTCGCCTGGACCGGCGGCCTCAAGTTTCGTGGCCGGATCGACGAGACGCCAGAGGTCGTGAACTTCGCCGAGACGCTCGAGCGGATCTGCGTCGAGACCGTCGAGCAGGGCAAGATGACCAAGGACCTCGCCATCCTCGTCGGCCCCGACCAGCCCTGGATGACCACCGAGCGCTTCTTCGAGGCGGTGGTGGAAAATCTCGAGATCGAAATGAAGAGGGCCGCCTGAGCTCGCGACGGATAAGAAACGGGGACAGTTTTCGTTCGAGGTTACCTCACGTCGACAAACGAAGGCTCGAGCGAACGGTGTCTGTCCTTTCCGAGCCTCGCCGCCTAACGCCCTAAGATGCCACGCGCCAAAATCTGCTGGATGCGGGTCAGGTCGCTGCCCCGCCCGATCTTGATCTCCAACGGCTGCGTGGTGCCCGCAAGCCAGAAGACCATATCGGCCTCGAGGTCGAAGGTGCCCGCGGTTTCGAGGCTGAAGCGGGTGATCGAGCGATAGGGGATCGACTGGATCGAAATCTTCTTGCCGGTCCAGCCCTGAATGTTGACCAGGCACAGCCGGCGGTCGGTCAGGAAGGCGATATCGCGCAGGGTCTTGAATGCGACCAGCACCGCCTCGCCATCGACCAGCAGCGCCCGGTAGCGCTGGGCGATCTCGTCGGTGTCGACCTCGGTGGCGGAAAAGAAGCCCATCAGGCGAGCCGCTCGTGGACCACCTGCCCGCCACGGGTCAGGCGAACCGCCTTCACGATCTCGTCCTCGTCGCTAAGCGCCGGTCGCCCGGTTTCCTTGTCCCAGAAAGCGCTGAGGAAATTGAACAGGTTGCGGGCGTATAGCGCGCTCGAATCCGCAGCCAGCGAGCGCGACAAATTGCTCGCGCCGATCAGCGTGACGCCATGCACGCGCAGCATCTCGCCCGCGACCGTGCCCTCGACGTTGCCGCCGGCCTCCGCCGCCAAATCGACCACCACGCTCCCGGTCCGCATCGTCGCCAGTTGCGCGTCGCTGATCAGCCGCGGCGCATCGCGGCCGGGAATAAGCGCGGTGGTGATGACGATGTCCTGCTTGGCCAGATGCGCCGAGACGAGCTCCGACTGCGCGGCCTTATATTCGTCCGACGTCTCGCCGGCATAGCCGCCCGCGCCCTCGCCCTCGATGCCCGCCACTCCTTCGACGAAGATCGGCTTGGCCCCAAGCGACTGAATCTGTTCGCGGGTCGCCGAGCGGACGTCGGTCGCGCTGACCTGCGCTCCCAGCCGCCGCCCGGTGGCGATCGCCTGCAAGCCCGCGACGCCCACGCCCATGACGAACAGCCGCGCCGGGCTGATTGTGCCCGCGGCGGTCATCATCATCGGAAAGGCCCGGCCATAAGCCGCGGCGGCGTCGATCACCGCCTTGTAGCCGGCGAGATTGGACTGGGAGGAGAGGACGTCCATCGACTGGGCGCGGGTGATCCGCGGCATCCATTCCATCGCCATCGTCTCGATGCCGGCAGCGGCGTAGCCCCGCACGGCGTCCCCGCGGCGGGTCGGATCCACCAGCCCGACGAGCAACGTTCCCGGCGCGACGCCGGCGAGGGCGGTCGCTTCGGGCGCGCTGACGCTCAGCACCAGTTCGGCTCCTGCCAGCACCTGGTCGCGCGGCCCGACCGTGGCTCCGGCCTCGGCAAAGTCGCTATCGGCAATCCCGGCATGGGCCCCTGCCCCCGCCTCGACCGACACCTGCGCGCCGAGCGCGATGAATTTCTTCACCGTCTCGGGAATGGCGGCGACCCGGGTTTCCCCCAGAGCCGTCTCGGCGGGAACCGCGATCTTCAAGCGCTTAATTCGCCAGGATGATCATGACGAGGAAAGCGAGCAGGATCGAGATCAGACCGCCCCACTTCAACATGCTGATCAGCAGCGCATAATCGCGCTTATGCTTGCCGTAATCGACCGGCGATTGGCTGTCGGTGGTGTTGGCGTCGGCCATGAAAATCCCCTTGTCGGTAGTGCGTTCAAGCATGGTCATAGCGGCTGCCGCGCCCGGCCCCAAGAGGGGTTCGCACACGCTTTCTTTACCAGCCTTGGTTTAGTCTCCTGCCCACGAAGGAGCTTGCCCTTGCGCGCCGATACCATCCGTTTCCTCCTGCTGGTCGATGCCGAGGCTGCCGAGCGCCGGCTGGTCGCGGCCACCGCGGGACGGGCCGGCTGGAATACGCTGGGTGCCACGACCCCGCAGGAGGCGCAGGAATTGCTCGGCGGGCCCAATGGGCATGAGATCAAGGCGGCGCTGGTCGGCCAGTGGGATCCGGTCACCGGCCCCGCCCTCGTCCGCGCCTTGCGCGCCGATCGCCCGGGCCTGCCAATCCTGGTGCTGGCCGAAGGCGGATCGGTCGGCCAGGCGGTCGAGGCGATGCGCGCCGGCGCATCCGATTTCCTGGTGCGCCCGGTGGCACCCGAGCGGCTCGTCGAGGCGCTGGCGGTCAATGCCGACCGCCGCCGCGCCGCGGGCGAGCTTGCGCCCTTGTCCGAGAAGATGACCCCCATCCTCAGCCTCGACGAATTGGTCGGGGCGAGCCCGGAATTTCGGTCCGCGCTGGCGGTGGCGGCCAAGGCCGCGCGCAGTCGCCTCGGCCTGCTGATCGTCGGCGAGGCCGGTGCGGGCAAGGAAACCATCGCGCGGGCGGTCCATGCCGCCAGCCCGCGGGCGCGCGGAGCCTTCCTCCAGCTCGACTGCCGCGCGATCGCGGCCAATATCATCGACAGCGAATTGTTCGGCCATGTCGCGGGGGCCTTTCCCGGCGCCTTCGCCGAGCGGGTTGGAAAATTGGTCGAGGCCGACGGCGGGACCTTGCTGCTTGACGAGGTAGGAGCGCTCACCCCTGCCACTCAGGCCGCGCTCGACCGCGTGCTGGCGACCGGCGAGGTGCGCCCGGTCGGCTGCAACGGGTCAAACAGCGTCGATGTGCGGATCATCGCCACCGCCAGCAAGCCTCTTCCCCTGTCCTTCAACCCCGGCCTCGCCGAGCGGCTGGCCGGCACCATCGTACACGTCCCGCCGCTGCGCGACCGCAGCGGAGACATTCCCGCCCTCGCCCGCCATCTTCTCGCCCGCCACACCGGCCAACCGGGGATCCGCCCGCTGTCGATCGGCGAGGACGCGCTTGCGGTACTGATGCGCTACGGCTGGCCGGGCAATGTCCGGCAAATGTCGGGCGTGCTGTTCCGCGCCGCACTTCAGTCGCATGGCGATTCGCTGACGCAGGCCGATTTTCCGCACATCGCGCTCCAGTCGCGCTTTTCCAACCGGGTCGGCGACGTCGCGGGCGAGATTGGCGAGGCCGCGACCTCGGCTGCGCTCGGCGGAGGACCCGGCGTCCAATTGTGGCGGCCCGACGGACATCTGCGTCCGCTGGAAGAGGTCGAGGCCGATCTCATTCGCCTCGCCATCGGACATTATCGCGGCAAGATGAGCGAAGTTGCCCGCCGCCTCGGCATCGGCCGGTCGACGCTTTATCGAAAGCTCGGCGAACTGGGCATCGACACCGGCGGCTGACCCGCGCATCAGCGGTGGCGATGAAATCGATCCTGCTGCTGGTCCTGCTGCTTGCCGCCTGCAAGCGGAGCGATGCCCCGCCTCAGCGCGACACCGGGGCGTGCATTTCGCTCAGGTTCGAGGGTGACGAGTTCACCATCTGCCGTGCGCCCGCCGCATCGCTCGAGCTTCATGTCGCGGGCCGCGATAACCGACCCTATCGCAGCTTCGCCGCGCTCGAACATGTTCTGGGCGCGCGGGCCGAGGAGGTCCGCTTCGCGATGAACGCCGGGATGTTCGACGAGGAGGGCCGACCGATCGGGCTCGCCATTGCGCAAGGCAAGACGCTCAAGGCGATCAACCGGCGCAAGGACGGCGGCGGTAATTTTCACCTGCAACCCAATGGCGTGTTTCTGGTCCGCCAGGGGGGCAAGGCGCAGGTCGTCCCGACCGATGCCTTCAAACCCGCTCCCGACATCACGATCGCAAGCCAAAGCGGCCCGATGCTGGTCATCGACGGGGCGGTGAACCCGCGCTTCGATGCCGACGGCAGCTCGCGATTCATTCGCAACGGGGTCGGGATCGGCCCGGATGGCGCGCCTCTGTTCGTGATCAGCGAGCAGGCGGTCAGCTTCGGCAAGTTCGCCCGTCTGTTCCGCGACGGGCTCAAGTGCCGGGACGCGCTCTATTTCG
>JANPKL010000029.1:0-7517 GCA_031425975.1 Sphingomonas sp. | reverse complement strand
GCTTTCTACAAGCGCAATTATATCGAGGGGCTGTTTCTCTCCTCGGGGATCATCGGCTCGTCCAACTACACGATGGAGCAATTGGTCGAGGTTGCGCGGTCACTGCGCGAGGACCATGATTTTCGCGGCTACATCCATTTGAAGACCATTCCCGATGCCGACCCGGCGCTGGTGGAACTGGCCGGGCTCCATGCCGATCGCGTGTCGATCAACGTCGAGCTGCCAACCGTCGGTGGTCTCACCCGCCTTGCCCCGGAAAAGAGCGCGACCCGGATCGAGGGGGCCATGTTGGGGATGAAGGGGTCGATCGAGGACGGGCGCGACGCCAAGAAGAAGTATAAATCGGCGCCAAGCTTTGCCCCGGCGGGTCAGTCCACGCAGATGATCGTCGGCGCGGATGCGGCGACCGACGGCGACATCGTGACCAAGGCGAGCAGCCTTTACGATCGCTTCGGGCTGCGGCGGGTCTATTATTCGGCCTTCTCGCCAATCCCCGACGCCAGCGCGGTCCTGCCGCTGCAGCGGCCGCCGCTGATGCGCGAGCATCGCTTGTACCAGAGCGACTGGCTGATGCGCTTTTACGGGTTCAAGCCGGGAGAGGTGGTCGATGCGGCAGGGGCGGACGGGATGCTGCCGCTCGACATCGATCCCAAGCTCGCCTGGGCGCTCAAGTTTCGCGAGAACTTCCCGGTCGACGTCAATCGCGCGAGCAAGGAGCAGTTGCTGCGGGTTCCGGGGCTTGGAGTGAAGGCGGTTGGGCGGATCCTGTCGTCGCGGCGGTTCCGGGCGATGCGATTGGATGATGTGGCTCGGCTGACGGTAAGCGTTGCCAAGGTGCGGCCGTTCATCATCACCGCGGACTGGCGACCGACATTGTTGAGTGACAAGGCGGATCTGTCGCGTTGGGTGGCGCCGAAGAAGGAGCAGATGGAGCTGTTTTCTTGAGCCTCCCCGTTGCGCAGCAGTGGGGAGGGGGACCGCTCCGCGAAGCGGAGTGGTGGAGGGGCCGGGCGCAAAAGCCGTGGCCCCTCCACCACCGCCTGCGGCGGCGGTCCCCCTCCCCATCGTGCTTCGCACGACAGGGAGGATGAAGAGGTGAGCGATGCCAATGGTCGGGCAGGCGATCCCGCCGACCTGTTCGCCCCTGCCCTGGGCGTGAGCGGCAAGGCGGGCGTATTGCTGCCCGACGGACCTCAGATCGACCCGCTGAAGATCGTCCTCGATGCGCCCGACGATTTCGACGGCTGGCGCGAGGCGGCGCGGGAACTGGTGCTGGCGGGCGTGCCGCCGATGGGCGTGGTGTGGCAGGTCGCGGGCGCGGACGGCGAATTGTTCGGGGCCGAGGGCGCGGTGCCGCCGCCGGCCGGGGGCGCGGCGATGTTCTCGGTGCCCAAACCCTTTATCGACCTCGCTAAGGCGGCGATCTGCCATTCGGAATCGCAGCGCTTCGCCATGCTCTATGCCTTGCTGTGGAAGCTCAAGGGCAATCGCCGGGCGCTCGAGGATCGCGCCGATCCGCTCGTCGACCGAATCGAACGGCTGGCCAAGGAGGTGCGGCGCGACGCGCACAAGATGCATGCCTTCGTCCGCTTTCGCGAGATTGCCGAGGCGGACACCACGCGTTTCGTCGCCTTTTTCGAGCCCGACCATCATATCGTTCGGCGCGAGGCGGGGTTTTTCGTCCGACGCTTCAACAACATGCGCTGGTCGATCCTGACGCCCGCGCTCTCGATCCACTGGGACACGCAGACCTTGCGCGAGGGACCGGGGGCGACGCGGGCGGAGGCCCCCGACGGCGATCCGCTGGAGGAAACCTGGCGGACTTATTATGCGAGCATCTTCAATCCCGCGCGCCTCAAGGTGAAGGCGATGCTGAAGGAGATGCCCAAGAAATATTGGCGCAACATGCCCGAGACCGCGCTGGTCGCGCCGCTGATCGCGGGCGCCCGGGCGCGGGAGCTGGCGATGATCGAGACGGCTCAGAACGCGCCGCGACCGGGCGGCAATTTGCAGGCCGCCTGGGCCGCGCTGCGCGAGGAAGCCAACGGCTGCACGCGCTGCGATCTTCATCGCTGCGGCACGCAGACGGTGTTCGGGGAAGGGCCGCTGGACCCAAAAATCTTTTTTGTCGGCGAGCAGCCGGGGGACCAGGAGGATCTGGCAGGGCGGCCGTTTGTGGGGCCCGCGGGGCAATTGTTCGACGCGGCGCTGGGCGAGGCCGGGATCGAGCGCAAGGCGACCTATGTCACCAATGCGGTCAAGCATTTCAAATTCGTCCTGCGCGGCAAGCAGCGGATCCATGCCCGCCCCGACACGGGCGAGATCGACGCCTGCCGCTGGTGGCAGGAGCAGGAGCGCGCGCTGATCCGCCCGCCGCTGACGGTGGCGCTGGGGGCGACGGCGGCGCGCTCGCTGACCGGCAAGACGCTGACCATCAGTCGCGCGCGGGAAGCGCCGCTGATGCTGGCGGACGGCAGCGAATGCTGGGTGACGGTGCATCCGAGCTTCCTGCTGCGGATCCCCGAGGCGGACCGGCGGGCGGAGGAGCGGGCGCGGTTCGTCGAGGACCTGCGGCGGATCAGGGCGCGGAGCGAGGAATTGAGTTAGTGCTCTGGCGAGGGCCGGAGCCATGTTCTCTAAGGCAGAATTACTGGGCCCCGGCTTTCGCCGGGGAGCTAGAAGTCCGCTTTGAGGCTTAGCCTCGCAGTGCGCGGGGCACCCCTCGCGATGTTGTTGTCGTTGTGGGCAGTCGGGAAATAGTCGCGGTTGGTGAGATTCTCGACGTTGAGCTGGGCCTCGATCCCGTCGGTCAGCTTGTAGTACAGGGCGCCGTCGAGGCGGGCGTAGCCGGGGAGCGTGGTCGCGGTCGCAGTGAGCGAAGCGGTGCTCCTGGAGCGCGCGAGCAGGCCGAAGCCGGCGGCGAATGACTTGCTGACCTGATATTTGGACCAGAGCGACAGGCTGTGGCGGGGCACGAGCGGGGTCTTGCGCCCGGCCGGTGCGACCGTGGTGGTGCGGCGGATTTCGCTGTCCTGCAGCGCATAACCGGCCGACAGCTGGAGCCGCGAGGCGATGCTGCGCTCGACCCCGAGCTCGAGCCCGCGGGTGCGGGTCGCACCGGTCAGGACGACGCGATCGGCCGAGTCGCGGGCCTGGGTATTGGTGCGATCGAGCTGGTAGATGGCGGCGGTGGCGAGCAGGCCATCGAGCAGCTCCCACTTGGCGCCGGCCTCGATGTTGTCAAACCGCTCGGGCTTGAGCGCGGAGCTGGTCTGGGTCAGCGCGGAGAATTGGTCGCCCGACTGCGGCAGGAATGAGCGCGACGCGCTCGTGTAGAGCGACAGGCTGTCGGTCGGCTTGAGGACGAGCCCGAGGCGCGGCGACACCAGTTTCTCGGTCCGGGCGAAGGTCGCGACATTGGCGCGCTCGTCGTCGACGCTGAGGCGGAAGCGGTCGAAGCGCAGGCCGGCGACCAGCTCGAGCCAGGCGGCAGGCTTGAGCTGGGTCTGGATATACGCCGCGGCGATCCCCGCGCGGGTGCGGTTATCAGCGTCGCTGGCCGCGCGGAAAAAGGTAAGGCTGCGCGAAACGGTCGGTTGGGCAAGGGTGGTCGCCGTAGCGCCGCTGGCCGACAGGCGCTGGTTGCGGCTGTTCTGGCGGCCAAATTCGAAGCCGACCAGCCAGGTCTGGTCGATCCCCGCAAGGCTGCCGTCCCAGACCAGGTCGTTCTGGCTGATCAGGCTGCGGCGGTCGTTGCGGCTATTATAAGCGCCGAGCGCGACGGTGCCACTGTCGGCATTCGAGTTGGGATAAACGTTGACGTAGAACTTGTTATAGTCGGCGAGCTGCGTGCGGTGGCGCAGCAGCAGGTTCGCGCCGAATTTCTGCTCGACCGCCAGGGTGGCAAGCTGGACGTCGGCGTCCGAATAGCTGCTGTCGGGGTCGCCGAAGAAATCGCGGTCATAGCCGGTGATCGGGCGGCCGCCGCGTGAAGGGATGCCGCGATCGGTGGTGCGGCGATCGTGGAAATATTCGTAAGCGAGATCGATTCGGGTGTCCTCGCCCGGCTGCCAGCCGACTGTCGGGTTGATTCCATAGCGCTTTCCGTCGACCGAGCGGCGGAAGCTGCCGGTCTTTTCGTAGAGGCCGTTGACGCGCAGGCCGAGCGCGCCGCCGAGGCGAAGGCTGTCGTCGGTAGTCAGGCGGGTGCCGCCCTCGCTGTCTTGGCTGAGGATGAACTGCTGCTCGGTCCTGAGCCCGGCGCGCTTGGTCACGCGGTTGATGACGCCCCCCCCGCCGCCGCGGCCGAAGATCATCGCATTGGGGCCCTTCAGCACCTCGACCCGGTCGAGATTGTAGAAGTCGCGGAAGTATTGGGCGTCGTCGCGAAGGCCGTCGACGAAGAAGTCAGCGGTGGTGTTGTTGCCGCGCAAGGTGAGTTGATCGCGGTTGCTCTCGCCGGTCCCGGGGGTCGCGCCGGGCACGAACAGCAAAAGATCGGCGACCGAGCGCAGCGACTGATCCTCGATCTGGGCCTCGGAGACAATCGACATCGCCTGGGGGATGTTGCGGACCAAGGTATTGGTCTTAGTGCCCGTGACGGTGGCCTGGACCCCATATTCCTCGCGGCTGCCGGTGACGGTGATGACCTGTGCGGCATCCTGATCGTCCGCGACTACCGCATTGTCGGCGTCGGTAGCAAAGGCCGGGCCGGGGACGAACAGGAGGGTCGCGCCGGCAAGTGCGCGGGAAAGGTAGGTCACGTCGGAAAGGCCCCTTGGATCGGCGAGTGTTGTTGATCGATCTGCTAAAGCTAATGCGAGTTATTCGCAATAGGGAGACCGACGGTTATTTTCGAGCAAGGTCGACCGAGACGATCCGGCTCACTCCGCGTTCGATCATCGTCACCCCGTAGAGGCGATCCATGCGACTCATGGTCACGGCATTGTGGGTGACCACGAGGTAGCGCGTAGCGGTTTCGCGGGTCATGCGGGCGAGGAGGTCGCAGAAGCGCTCGACATTGGCGTCGTCGAGCGGGGCGTCCACCTCGTCGAGGACGCAGATCGGGGCCGGGCGGGTCAGGAACAAGGCGAAGATGAGCGCGGCGGCGGTCAGCGCCTGCTCGCCGCCGGAAAGGAGGGACAAGGCCGCGAGTCGTTTGCCGGGGGGCTGGGCCATGATCTCGAGGCCTGCCTCGAGCGGATCGTCGCTGTCGACCAGGCTGAGATGCGCCTGCCCGCCCTCGAACAGGGTGGCGAACAGGCTGCGGAAATGAAGGTCGACCGCTTCGAAGGCGGCAAGCAGGCGGGTCCGGCCCTCGCGGTTGAGGTTGCCGATCGAACCGCGCAAGCGCGCCACCGCTTCGGCCAGTTCGTTGCGGGCGGCGAGATCACCGCCGCGTTGCCGTTCAATTTCCGCAAGCTCGCGTTCGGCGACGAGGTTGACCGGGCCGATTCGCTCGCGCTCGGCGGTGAAGCCGTCGAGGGCGGCGCTGGCGGCGGCCGGGTCGACGGCATGGGCGGGATCGAAGCCCATCTGCTGTGCGAGCAGCGCCGGCGGGCACGAGAAAAGCTCAGCCGATATGCCGGCATATTCGGCGCGGCGGGCCGCCTGCACTTCGGCGCGGGCGGCAGCGGCAGCGCGGGCTTCGCGCGCGGCGCTAAGGCTCTCTCCAAGGTCGTGCAAGGCGCGGGTAGCCCCGGCAAGCGCGACCTCGGCGTCACGTTCGGCGGCAAGGGCAGCGGAAGTGCGCGCCGCCGAGCCCGATGCGGCTTGCTCGGCGGCGGCGACGCGGGCGGCCAGGCGGTCGGGCTCGGCGGCGAGTGCCGCCGTTTCTTCCTCGATCGCGGCGGAACGCGCGCGGCAGTCCGCCGAGCGATTCGCGGCTGCTTCCAGCCGCTCGGTCCAGGCGACCTGTTCGCGAGTCGCCGCAAGTTGGCGGTCGCGGTCTGCGACCAGGGAGCGGGCATTGCCGGCGAGGTCGGCACGCAGGGTTGCGAGGGCTCGGTTTGCCTGGTCGGCGGCGGCGCGAGCGGCGGCCTCTCCATGTTCGTCCGGTTGGCCGGGCGAGATTGCCGCCTGCCCCGCCGCAGCGAGCGCGTCGTGAGCGCCCGCAAGCAAGGGCGCGACTTCGGCCAGCCGCTGATCTAGCGCGGCGCGCTGGCGGAGATGAAGATCGAGGGCGGCGGCGGCTTCCTCCGCCTCGCGCACCCCACGCCGCAGCGTGGACTGCGCATCGGCGACGGATATCCGCGCGGCGGCGAGCCCTTCGGCGGCTTGGGCATGGACGCGATCGGCCGCAGCAAGCCCCTCCTCGGCGTCGCACAAGGCGGCAGCGAGATCGGGGAGCGATGCCTCCAGCGACGCACGGCGATTGGCGCGGCGAAGATTTTCCGCAGCTGCCGCGCCGTTGTCGCGGCTGAAATACCCGTCCCAACGGCGCATCCTGCCATCACGGGTCACCAACCGCTGCCCGGGGGCAAGCGGCTCGCCCTCGTCATGGTCGGCGACCCCGATCTGGGCGAGTCGGCGGGCGAGTTCGGGCGGGGCGGTGACATGCGCCGCGAGGGGGTGGAGACCGGGGGCGAGCGGCGGGTCGGAGGCCTTGCCGTCGCTTCCGGCCCAGCCGCTGGGGCCGTCGGCGCCGAGCGGAGCGGCAAGATCGTCGCCGAGAGCCGCCGCGAGCGCCGCCTCATAGCCGGGTTTGGCTACGACCTTTGCGAGCAGGCCGTCGCTCGCCGTCCGAATCGTTGCCTTAGCGAGTGCCTCGGCCTCGCTGCAGGTGGCTCTGTGCGCCACATGCGCGGCATTTCGCCGCGCCGCTGCGGCCTCCCGCGTGGCGGCGGCGGCGGCCTCTTCCGATGCCCGCCGTTCAAGTGCCGCCGCGGAGACGGGCAGGGCTTCGCGCGCGGCTTGCGCGTATTGCTCGGCCTGGTCTCGGCGACGGACGAACGCGGCCTCCTCGCCGAGGCGATCGCGTGTCACGGCGAGATGCCGTGCCTCAACGTCGAGCCGGGCGACCTGCGCCCGCGCGGCCTCGATTGCGGTCGCGGCAAGGCGCTGCCCGGCCAGATGCGTGGCGGTCCGGGCGAGATGCTGAGCCAAAGCGGCTTCGGCTTCGCGCGCAACGGTTCGCGCGATGGTCAGCCGGTCGGGATCCTGCGCCATGCGGGCTTCGGAAGCCGCGATCCGGGCAGCAACGGCCGCAAGTTCTTCGGTGAGGGCCTGCCGGGTCGACGCGGCCTCTGCTCGAAGGATTTCCTCGCGAGCAAGCTCGGCGGCAAGCTGCGTGCGGCTGCGCGCGAGTTCGGCGAGGCGCCGGCGAGCGGCGTCGAGCGCCGCGCGGTCGGTGGCGAGACCATAGGCCAATTGCTGACCTTCGTCGCGACTATCGCCGGCGTCGCGGCGGCGCCGGGCGGCGATCTCGGCGGCTACAGCCTCGACGTCCCGTGCGGTCTGACGCTCCCCGGCCAGTCGATCGACGATTGCGCCCGCCGCATCGGTCGCGGCGGCGGCGG
>JANPKL010000028.1:0-17005 GCA_031425975.1 Sphingomonas sp. | reverse complement strand
AAGCTTTTCTTGCAATGTAGGATTGCGGATGCTTTACGAACCATGTGGGTTCTAAATTCCTAGCGGCAATTGCTTCGCCTCGAGGGAAGCCAGAAATGTCGCGAAAGAGCGCTTGGCCGGAACCTTCGGAACCTTCGCCCTCACTCCGCTGCCACCGCCTGCTCGCTCTCCGCCTGCTGGCGTGCCCACATGTCGGCATAGAGCCCGCCCCGGCGCAGCAATTCGGCGTGGCTGCCTTCTTCCGCCACCCGGCCCCCGTCCAGCACTACGATGCGGTCGGCCTCGACCACGGTCGACAGGCGGTGGGCGATGGTGATGGTGGTGCGGCCGGTGGTGACCGCACTCAACGTATCGAGGATGGCCTCTTCCGTGCGCGAGTCGAGGGCACTCGTAGCCTCGTCGAGAATCAGGATCGGCGGGTTCTTCACCAAAGTGCGGGCGATGGCCACGCGCTGCTTCTCGCCGCCCGACAGTTTCAGCCCGCGCTCGCCCACGCGAGATTCCAGCCCGTGTGGCAGCGCCGCGACGAAGCGGTCGAGCGAGGCGCCGCGCGCGGCCTCTGCCACATCCTCGGCGCCCGCTCCGTCGCGGCCGTAGGCGATGTTGTAGCCGAGGGTATCGTTGAACAGCACTGTGTCCTGCGGCACGATCCCGACCGCGGCGCGCAACGTCGCCTGCGCGACGTGCTTGATGTCCTGCCCGTCGACCGTGATCCGCCCAGCCTGCGGGTCGTAGAAGCGGAAGAGCAGCCGGGCGAGGGTCGACTTGCCCGCACCGCTCGGCCCGACCACCGCCACCGTCTGTCCGGCCGGCACGTCCCTCGTCAGCCCCTTCAAAATCTGCCGCCCGTCCTCATAGCCGAACGACACATTCTCGAACCGCACATGCCCCCGCGTCACCAGCAAGGGTGGCGCGCCGGCCACGTCGACCACCTCGGCGGGAGTATCGAGCAGCCGGAACATCTCGTCCATGTCGGTCAGACCCTGGCGGATGGTGCGATAGACCGTGCCGAGCATGTCGAGCGGCCGGAACAGCTGCATCAACAGGGCATTGACCACCACCACCTGTCCCGGCGTGAAGTCGCCCCGGCTCCAGCCCCAGACGGTATAGGCCATGGCGCCGGCCATCAGCGCATTGGTGATCAGGCTTTGCCCGATGTTCATCGCCGCCAGGCTGGTCTCGATCTTGACCGTCGAGCGCGCCAGATTGGCGACCGCGCGGGCGTAGAGCGCCTGCTCGCGCTGCTCGGCATTGAAATATTTGACCGTCTCGAAGTTGAGCAGACTGTCGACTGCCCGCGCGGACGTGGCGGTGTCGTGCGTGGTCCACTCCTCGCGCAGCCGTACGCGCCAGTCGGTCACCACCTTGGTCCACCACACATAGGCGACCACCGCGACCGCCGTTGCGGCGACCAGCCCGGGGCCGAAGCCGGTCCAGAACAGAATCGCGACGATCGCCAGCTGCAGCATGGTCGGGGCGAGGTTGAACAGCAGGAAATAGAGCATCATGTCGATGCTCTTCGATCCGCGCTCGATGATCTTGGTGACCGCGCCCGTTCGCCGCTCGAGGTGGAAGCGGAGCGACAGGCCGTGGAGATGGCGGAAGGTGCTTTCGGACAGCATCCGCGTCGCCTCCTGCCCGACCGTCTCGAACAAAGCGTTGCGTAGATTGTCGAGCAGCACCCCGCCGAACCGGGCGAGGGCATAAGCCGCGACCAGCGCCATCACCAGGCTCGCCGCGCCGGCCTGCCCCGCGGTCATCCGGTCGACCGCCTCGCCCAGGGCGCGCGGCATGACGAGCGTCGTCAGCAGGATCGAGGCGACCACCATCGCGAAGCTGCCGATCACGCGCAGCTTCAGCCCGGGCGCACCTTCCGGCCACAGATAGGGCAGGAAGCGCAGCAGCACCTTGAACCCGCTGGCTTCGCGGGTCGGGAACGGGGCGGTTTCGGGGGGCATCGCGGCCCAACGTAGGATGGGCGAGGCAAAGCGGCAAATGGCGGCCGCGAATTGACTGGAACGGAAAGGTTATTCCTCCGTTCTGCGGACAAGTCACCTTACGGGGTTAAGCACATGGGTCCGATCAGTTACGTCATTGCCATATTGGGTTGCGCCGACGGCGGCGCGTCCTGCAATCAGGTCGCCATCGCCCCGGCGCGCTACGAAAGCGCAGCGGCCTGCGAGGCAGCGACGGTGCCGACGCTGGCGGGTGCGACCGACCTCGACTTCCCGACCCTGATGGCGCGCTGCCAGAAGGCGACCGGGCGCGGCGCCGTGCAGCGCGCGCCGGTACGCAAGGGCCAGGCGGTCAAGGAGGGCTGAGCGCGCGGCGCTCCGATCATTGGTAGATCGCCAGCACATCGACCGTCCCGGTATAGCGGCCCTCGAGCGTCGTCGGAGTGATCGTGAAGCGCCCGCCCATTTCGAAATCGGCGCCCGGATTGCCGCTATTGTCGAGCGTCACCTGCGCGGGCAAACTTGGCGTCATCAGTAGCGTCCCGCCATTCGACCCGGTCATCGTAACCAGTGGCGTGGCGAGACTGATCAGGACGATTTGATTGTTCGATCCATTGACCCGAAATTGCGCGGTCGAGAAGGTCCCCGAGCAAGTGAGTTTCCCGCTGGTCCCGCAGCTGCGCCCTGCCGGCGTGACACTGACCAGTTCGGGCACGGTCAGAGTGCCCATGACGATATCACCGAAAATGAGATTGCGGCGGACTGAAAGCGACAGCGGCTTTAAGACCTTGACGCTGGCGGTCGGCTTGGCCCCGCTGACCGACACCGGCGGCGCCGCCAGCGCGGGGCTCGCGGAGAGCGCGAGCAGGGTGAGAAGAATTCGCCTCACAGATAGTCTACCGTGATCGCGACGTCGCCGCGGTAATTGCCCTCGGCGTTGCCGGCGACGAACAATTCGCCCCCGAAGCGCACCCGCAGACGGCCCGCTCCGTCGAGCCGGGGCGCGGCGGGAAGATCGCTGCTGATACTGGTGATGCTGAGCGAGCCGCCGCTGCCATAAAGGTCGATGCGGCCTGGCAGATCGATCCGCACGCTGCGCCCGGGCTCGCCGCGGATCAGAATCTCGCCCACCATCGCCCTTGACGACATCGCTTCCAGCGCCCCGCTCGTCCCGCGGCTGCCATCGGGGCCGAGCCGGGCAATCCCGCCGGCCGTTCCGGTCAAAACCACCTGATCGAAGTCGAGGCTGGTTTCGACCTCGAGTTGGACTGGAAGCTTCGCCGCATCCTGCGCCGTCAGGGTCGATCCCTCACCTTCGCACAGCCGACACTGCGCCGCCGCGGGAACGGCGAGCGACGACAGGAAGACGCACATCAGGATCGGGGCGAGGCACCGCATCCTCCGGGGTTAGCTCCGAAATGGTGTAAGCTTGGTAAACCTTGCACTAACCATTGTCCGCCGGGCCACTACTGCCCATTTATCGGCCAAGAGGAGCGATGCGATGACCGACCGTCCCGACAGCAAGCCGGCCGAACTGAGTGAAGCCGAATGGCGCGAGAAACTGGGCCCCGAGCGCTACCGGATCCTGCGCCAGGCCGGGACCGAGGCGCCGTGGAGCGGCGAGTTGAACGGCAACAAGGCGGCGGGTGAATATCGCTGCGCTGGTTGCGGCGCGCCGCTGTTCGAAAGCGACACTAAATATGACAGCGGCAGCGGCTGGCCGAGCTTCACCGCGCCGGTCGACGAGGATGCCGTCGCCAATATCGAGGACGAGAGCCACGGCATGGCCCGGGTCGAAGTCCGCTGCGCAAAATGCCAGGGCCACCTCGGCCATGTCTTCCCCGACGGCCCTGGCCCGGAAGGGCTGCGCTACTGCATCAATTCTGCCAGCCTCGACTTCAAGCCCGAATGACAAGCGGCGCCCTGCCGGACGCCCGGCGGGGCCTTGCCGCCGGTTTCCTGACCGCTTAAGCCCTTCGGTTGCATGGCCAGGCAGCCCGTCCGACCCCGCCCCGCCCCTGTGGCCGCAGCGGCACCACGCGGGGGGCGGATGCTGTCGGCCCTCAAATGGCTGATTGCGCTGGCCCTGTTCGGACTGATCGCGCTCGGCGTCGCGGTCGCTATCGCCTTTGCCCAGCTGCCAAGCTACCAGTCGCTGAGCAACCGCACCGACCTTGGCCAGAACATCCGCGTGCGCTCCGCCGATGGCCGCCTATTGGTCCAGCTCGGCCCCAATCTCGGGCAATGGATCCCGTACGACGAGATCCCCGAGACCATGCGCGCAGCGATGATCGCGGTCGAGGACAAGCGCTTTCGCGGCCATCCGGGGGTCGATCCGATCGGCATCGTCCGCTCGTTCAAGGTGCGGTTCGAGACCGGGCGGTTCAGCCAGGGCGGGTCGACCATCACCCAGCAACTGGCGCGCAACATCTTCCTCACCAACAGCCGCACCTTCGGCCGCAAGGTCAAGGAAGCGGTCCTAGCGCTCGCGCTGGAACGCAAGTTCAGCAAGGACCAGATCCTCGAACTCTATCTGAACCGCGTCTATTTCGGCGGCGGCGCTTATGGCATCGATGCCGCCAGCCGGACCTTTTTTGGCCATGATGGCCGCCAGCTGAGCCTGGGCGAGGCGACGATCATCGCCGGGCTGGTCAAGGCGCCGTCCAACTACAGCCCGACCGCAGACGTCGAGGCCGCTCGCGGACGCGCGGGCGTGGTGCTCAAGAGCATGGTCGACAACGGCTTCGTCTCAGCCGCGACCGCCGCCTCGGTCGATCCGGCACGGATCGTGGTACAGCCCGCGACCAAGCAGAACAGCATCCGCTATTTTACCGACTGGGCCCTGCCCCAGCTCGACACGCTGATCGACGAGACCAGCGAGCCGATCGAAGTCTGGACCACGCTCGACACGCGGATGCAGACGGCGGGTGATCGCGCGATCAATGCCAACAGCCCGAGCGGCGCCCAGGGCGCACTTGTCGCGCTCGACCGTGACGGCGCAGTGCGGGCGATGATCGGTGGCAAGGACTATGTCTCCAGCATCTACAATCGCGCGACGCAGGCTCAGCGTCAGCCGGGATCGGCGTTCAAGTTGTTCGTCTACCTCGCGGCGCTCGAAAGCGGGATGAAGCCAACCACGACGCTGGTTGACGAGCCAATCGAGATCGAGGGCTGGACCCCGCGCAATTCAACCCGGACCCACCTCGGCCCGGTCTCGCTGCGCGAGGCTTTCGCCCGCTCGATCAACACCATCAGCGCCAAGATCGGAGCCGAGCTCGGCTTTTCCACCATCGCGGACATGGCGCAGCGCTTCGGGATCACTTCGCAGATCTCGACCTACCCCTCGATGGTGCTCGGCACGTCCGACGTGCGCCTGCTCGACATGACGCGGGCCTATGCCGCGGTCGCCAATCGCGGCGCCTCGATCATGCCTTACGCCATCACCAGGGTCAGCACTGCCGACGGCCGCCTTCTCTATCGCCACAGCGCAGTCGAGCAGCGCACGCTGGTGGCGCCGTGGGTCGCGGCGGAAATGACCGACCTTCTCCAGACTGCGGTGATGAGCGGCACCGGCCGGGCAGCGCAGATCGGGCGGCCGGTCGCGGGAAAGACGGGCACGACCTCGTCCAACAAGGACGGCTGGTTCATCGGCTTTTCGAGCGGGATCACGACGGGCGTGTGGATGGGCCGCGACGATGCCAAGGCGGTCGGCGGACTGCAGGGCGGCACCGCCCCGGCCCGCGCCTTCCACGACTTCATGGTCAAGGCCGTTGCCGGGCGGAAGATCGAGGCCTTCGAGACGTCGGTGCCGATGCCCGACTGGCAGCTCGAGCCGGGCGAGGAAAGCTATGCCGGCAACGAACTGTTCGCATTCGACGAGCCACTGGTCGATGCCGACGGCAATCCGCTCGGTTCGGCACCGATCGATCCACTCGGTCCGCAGCCTGCCCCGACCGACCCCTTCGGAGCCGAGCCCGCGACCGATCCGACCGAGGTCGACCGCATCTTCCCAGGCGAGCCGCCACCGGGCGAACGGCCGGCGCCTACACCTGCGCCGCGCCCGGAGCGCGCCCCGCCTCAGCCTTCAGCGCCGGCCGATGGCGCGCAGCGACGGGCCGAGCCGACGCAATTCTGAGCGTAGCGGCGCGACGGGCGCGCCGACCAGCCGTTCCTCCGCTGCCTTGAATGCCGGCGAATGATCCATGTGCAGCCGGTGGGCGACCTCGTGCGCGACCACGAAGTGCAGGATTTCGGGCGGGGCGAGGATCAGCCGCCAGTTGAAGCGCAGCGCGCCATCGGCGGCGCAGCTACCCCAGCGAGTCGCGGCATCGCCGACCGAGACGCTGGCGATGCGGACGCCCGCCGTTGCGGCGATCTCGGCAGCAAGCGCGCTGCAGCGTTGCCGAGCGCGGTCGCGCAGCCAGCGCTCGACCGAGGCGGACAGCCCGCTGTCGGGACCGCCGACCAGCAATCGGCCTTCGTCGAGCACCACACCGCGCCGTGTGCCTGGTCGGTGGACGATGACGACGTTCCTGCCTTCGAGCGGGATGGTCGAGCCATCGGTGAAGGGCCGTGCCTCCGGCGCCCGCTCGAGCTGCGCTGCGACCCAGCCCTGCTGCTCGGCCGCCCAGGCCAAAGCGCGGGCCTGCGAGGCGCGCCAGGGGATGGTCAGCTTGATCAGGCCGGCCGCGTGGTCGACCCGCAGCCGCAGCCGCCGCGCCCGCTTCAGCCGGGTAATCGCGACCGGCAGCGGCAGGCCCGGATGATCAGAGACCACGGTCGGTCAAATGGGTTTCGAGGTCGGCCGCGTCCGTCTCGCTGATCGTCCAGCCGCGGGTCGACATGCCGGCCGCATGGACGCTCTCGGGGTCGCCGCTTAGGAGATAGTGCCAGTCGAATAAGGGCTCGCCGAGCGCGCGCAGGCGATAGGCGCAGGTCTGCGGCAGCCATTCCAGCTCCTCGACCCGGTCCATCGACAATTGCACGCAATCGCTGACGAACTGCTTGCGATTGGGATAGTCGGTGCAACGTGCGGTGCGCCGGTCGAGCAGCTTGCACGCGACGTTGGTCGGAAACAGCTCGCCCGTTTCCTCATCCTCCAATTTGTGGAGGCAGCAGCGTCCGCAGCCATCGCACAACGCTTCCCACTGGCCGGCATCGAGCGCGGTCAGGGGCTGGTCCCACCAGCGCTTTGCAGAGGTCGTCGGCTTGTTCATTGGCCGCGCAGACTTGGTCTGCTATCGACCCGCAATCAAGCGGCAAGATCGGGGCGAGCAGGAATGTCGATAAGGATCAAAGCGTTGGCGGCTCTTTGCCTGGGTGCGCTCGCGCTTCCGGCGAGTGCGCAATTCGCCAATAGCGGCTATGGCTTCCTGTCGGCCGTGCGCGAGCGCGACGGCAACAAGGTGACCGAGATGCTCGACGCGCCGGGTTCGACCGTGGTCAACTTCCGCGACGACAAGGGCGACGCGGCGCTTCACCTCCTCGCCAGCCGCCGTGATCTCCAGTGGATGCGCTTCATGATCGGCCGCAAGGCGGACGTGAATCTCGGCAATGCGACCGGTGACACGCCGTTGATCATCGCGGCTCGGATCGGCTTCCTCGAGGGGGTAGATCAGTTGCTCCGCTCCAAGGCGTCGGTCGACAAGCCCAATCGCCGCGGGGAGACCGCGCTGATCATCGCCGTGCAGCAGCGCCAGATGCCGGTCATCCGCCGCCTGGTCGAAGCCGGTGCCAATCCGACGCGCACCGACAACGCCACCGGCCGCAGTGCGCGCGACTATGCCAAGGTGGATGCACGCGGCCCCGAGATGCTCAAATTGCTCGACGGGGTGAAGCCGGCCAAGGTCAAGGAAATTGCCGGCCCGACGCTCTGATTACTGGCCAAAGCCAAGTGTGGGATCGATCTGCGCACTGAGGCGGCGGGCGGCGCGCCGGGCAAAGCGCAGCATCTCGGCCTTGCGCCGTGCGGGGGCAAGCGGGCGCAGCGGCGCCTCGCGCATGATTGCGGCGTCGTAGCGGTCGGCGACGATCACGCCTGCCACGTCGGGCAGGAAACGCTCCTCCTCGAGCAACCCGGCGAGCGCAGTCGGCACCGCCCAGTAGAATCGATCGCAATAGTCGAGATAGTCGGTCCACTTGCCATCGCCGGCCAAATCGGCGCGGCTTACCTTGATCTCGACGATCACCAATTGTCCCTTGCCGTCGATCCCCATCAAGTCGGCGCGGCGGCCGTTGGGCAGCGGCACTTCGCAGATGGCAAAAAGGTCCTGGCGGCAGAACAGCCGGGTGACTCCACGCGCCACGTCGGTCGCGACCGGCGGCAAGTCGGCGAAGCAAGACCCGGACAGGGACGCCGGAGCAGCAAGGATCGATTCGGGCGCGCTGGACACCGGCCCACCCTAGAACAGGACAGGAACGAAAGGCCAGAGGCCCGCCGCTATTGCCTAGCGATAGAAGACGTGGTTCCCGACCGAACCGACGCGGGTGAGGCGCCAGCCGGGGCTGACCCGGCGGGCATGGAAGAACATCGCCTTTCCGACATTGCTGTCATGCAAATCGGCATCGACGATACGCGCAATGGCGACCGCATTCTTCCATTGCTGGCCGCTCTTGTTGACCGCCGGCCAGCGGCCACCGCGAACGAAGCTGAACTGGCCACGCTGGGTGAGCACCCCGCAGTAGGTGGAGGGGAAGCGACCGCGGCTGGACGCGCGGTTGGCGATGACGTGGCCGACGGCCAACTGGCCCGGCAGCGGCTCGCTCTTGCTCTCGAAATAGATGCCGACGGCGAGGCATTCGAGCTCGCGGCTGCCAGCGTCTGCACGGCGCAGGTCGGCGACAGTGGCGGCGAGGGTGGCGCGGCGGGCAATGGGGGCTTGGTCGACCTCGACGGCCGGCTCGGGCTCGGGCGCGGCCGCGATGGCGGGCGTCAGCGGCTTGGCGGGTAAGGGGGTGGTCAGCAGTGGTTCGGCGGCAGGATCGGCAACGACGGCGGCAACGGCCTGGTCCAGGCTGGGCGCGGGGAGAACCTGCGCGGGAGCGACGGACCCTGCGCTGAGCGCAGCGGCGGCAACCATCAAAGCAAAACGACGAACCACGAAAACCCTATCGACATGCGGTGGTCCGGCAGCAGGTGCGTTGCGAACGGGCCCCATCGGAGCCTGCAAATCACGCCTGGGCTGAACCCCCGTCTCGCGCGGCTCCGGCCTTCATGAAGAAGACCTGCGGAGCGCCCCGCTCGAAAACTGTTCCTCGGTTCGTCCGATTTTGCTGCGGGATCAAGCCGAACGGGTCATTTCAGCGACGAATCGTTCCGCCGACGGGATGTCCAGTTCCAAGACCCACAGATCGGGGTCGTTCAGACGCGCCCGCACAAGATGTTGCTGGAGGTCGAGCGATTCGTCGATGACTCGCGCTGCCCAGACGTAGTGGCCCTCGACATCGAGCTGCCGATCGAGCAAACGCACCGCCACGCCGCGCTCCGCAATAACCAGTTTGAGCGCGCCGCGATCAGGGTCGCCCTTGCCCAGCACCGCCCCAAATCCGCCCTCTGCCGCCGCCAGCGCGAGCAGCGCCGATACCTCGACCCCCGGCGCCAGCCGCGCCTCGGTCATGGCGCGCGATAACCCTCGAGACCGGCCAGTGCGATGTGCGAGCGCAGGAAGGTGCCGGTCCCGCGCGCGACTTCCTCGCCCTCGACGTCGATGATCCGCGCCTCGGCCACGAACACCCGCCGCTTGCCCGAAATCCAGCGGCCCTCGGCCACCGCTGGCCCTTCCCGCAGGGGCTTGGTGAAGTGGAGGTTGAAGGCGGTGGTGAGGAGGAAGCGGTCGCTAACCAGGCTGTTGGCGGCATAAAAGGCGGCATCGTCGAGCATCTTGAAATAGACCGTGCCATGCGCCGCGCCCGCGGCATGGAAGGCGGTGGACGCGACGGTGAAATCGATCCTCGCCGTGCCCGCGGTCTCCAGCGCCAGGTGAGAATTGAACAACCGGTTGATCGGGGCCGAAGCATATAGCTGCTCGAGGGCGCGGAAATGCGCCTCGATGCCGCGGCCCCCGCCCCTGGCGTCAGGTCCCGGAACTTCCTCAGGCAGCGTGCGGCTCATCGACCCCCATCAGCACCGCGGTCTGCGCATCGCGCGAGCGGGCGCCGCGCAGTTTCTCCACCGTCGGTCCGTGACGCACGGTACGACTGATCGCAGCCAGCGCCTTCAGATGGTCGGCCCCGGCGTCGGGCGGCGAGAGCAACAGAAAGATGAGGTCGACCGGCATGCCGTCGATCGCCTTATAGTCGATCGGATCGGCCAAATGCGCAAGAAGCCCGTAGATTCGGCGAAGCCCGGCAACCTTGCCGTGGGGAATCGCGACCCCGCCGCCAAATCCGGTCGACCCCAAGCGCTCGCGCTCCGACAAAGCCGTGACCAGTTCGGCCGGATCAAGGCCAAGCCGGGGCCCGGCGATCTGCCCCAAGCTCTGGAACAGAGCGCGCTTGTTCGCGGCGCTCAGCGCCGGGCGGTTGGAGTCGAGGTCGAGGAAGTCGGTAAGATGCATGGGAATGAATACTCTGGGCTGCGGCGATACGCGCCGCTGGCGCTGATGGCGCAACGGTCGAGGCGGGTCTAGCGCTCCCTGGGTTCGACCCAGCCAATGCTTCCGTCGTCCCGGCGATACACCATATTGAACGCGCCGGTCTTGCTGTTGCGGAACATCAGGGCGTTGGTATTGCGAAGGTCCAGCATCATGACCGCATCCGACACGCTTGCGCTCGGGATATCGACCTTGGTCTCGGCGACGACCGGCGGATACTCAGGCGCTTCCTCGGCTTCGGGCAAGGGCGCCGCAAAGACGGTATAGCCGGCGTCGGCGTCGTACCCCGGGCCACCCATCGCCTCGGCGCCCTTGCGGTCGCGCAGGCGGGATTTGTAGCGCTTCAACTGGCGTTCGATCTTGTCCGCCGCGCCGTCGAAGGCGAGATGCGCCTCCATCGCCCGGTTGCTGGCCTTGAGCACCACCCCGTTCATCACCGGCGCGATGATGTCGCAGGTAAAGCCATTGTCGTGCGGACCCTTGCCGAAGGTGACATTGGCGGTGGTCGCGCGGGTGAAATAACGTTCGGTCAGCCCGTGGAGACGGTCGGTAACGTGGTTCTGGAGCGCCGCTCCGGTATCGACCTGGTGGCCAGCGACCCGAATATCCAATGTCTCGCTCCTCTTCACCTTTACCGCGCGAAGGCGGCATTCGCCCAGATGGGCTCCCTGATTGCGGCGACGAACTGGGCATGCGCGGCAAGCTCGTCAAGCGAGGCTTCGTGGCGGCGCGCCGGGCGCGGTTCACGCTGCGCCGGACGGAGGCTTGCGCCCCCGTGCTTATCGTCCACGACGACGGCGCTGTCGGCCAACAACGACAGGCCGATCTGGCGCCCGCCGGTCAGCTCGACATAGACTTGCGCCAGCAATTGTGCGTCGAGCAGCGCGCCATGCTTGACCCGCGCTGAGCGATCGACCCCGAAGCGGGTGCACAAGGCATCGAGGCTGTGCTTGGCGCCGGGATGCTTCGAGCGCGCCATGACCAGGGTGCATATCATCCGGCTGAGGCACACCGGGTCGCGCCCGCAGGCAGCGAGTTCGGCGTTCAGAAAGCCGAAATCGAACCCGGCATTATGCGCGATCAGCGGCGAATCGCCGATGAAGTCGAGCAGCTCGTGGCAGATCGCTTCGAACAGGGGTTTGTCGCTGAGGAAATGCCCCGACAGCCCGTGTACCGCCTCTGCTTCGCTCGGCATTGCGCGCCGCGGGTTAAAATAAGCGTGATATTCGCGCCCGGTGGGGCAGCGGTTGATCAGCTCGACGCAGCCGATCTCGACCATCCGGTCACCGCTGGCCGGGCTGACCCCGGTGGTCTCGGTATCGAAGACGATTTCGCGCATGGAGGAATCTATGCGCCCAGGGCGAGGTCCAGTCCAGCGAGGATCGCATCGACCTGGCGCTCGGTTTCCTGCAGCGTCCCGCCGGTCTCGACGACGTGGCTGGCACGCGCCCGTTTATCGGCGTCGGGCAGCTGGCGAGCCAGGATCGCGGCGAATTTCTCCTCCGTCATCCCGGGCCGGGCGAGCACTCGCTGACGCTGCATTTCGGCCGGAGCGGAAACGACGATGATCGTCTCGAACGCTGCGTCCCCGCCGGTCTCGAACAGCAAGGGAATGTCGAACAGCAGGGCGGGCGCATCGCCATGTTCGACGATGAAGCGCGTGCGTTCGTGATGGACCGCGGGGTGGACCAGGGCCTCCAGCGCCGCAAGCTCGTTTGGTTTGCCGAGCACGGCGCGCGACAGGGCGTCGCGGTCGACGGCGCCGTCGCGGGTGGTGCCGGGAAAGCGCGCCTCGATCCGCGTGACCAGTTTCCCTCCGGGCCCCTGCAGCAAGCGGACCGCGGCGTCGGCATCGAACACGGGCACGCCGCGCGCCGCGAACATGGCGGCGACGGTCGACTTGCCCATGCCGATCGAGCCAGTGAGCGCGATGGTCTTCATGCGGTCAGCAACGCGCGCAGCTCGGAGTCATGTTCGCGGGGAGGGGCAGTTCCGAACAGCGCCTCGAACGACGGGGCGGCCTGCGCCACCAGCATTTGCAAGCCGTCCACCACGCGCCGCCCGCGAGTCCTCGCGGAAGCGAGCAAAGGGGTGACAAGCGGCAAATAGATCATCTCGAACAGGATACCGTCCTTGCGCAATGCGCCCGCATCATAAGGCATGGCTTCATGGCCGGCCATGCCAAGCGGCGTCGCATTGACCAGCAGGTCGCTGGCCGGAAGCGGGGTTCCCCACGGTAGATAGGCGATGTCCCGCGCTGCCGCCCCGAGCAGCGCGCGCAGCTTTGCCTCGCTGCGCGCGACGACCGTGATTGGCCGGTAGCCGAGACTATGGACGACGCGCACGACCGAATGAAGCACCCCGCCCGAACCCAGGATGACGGCATTGCGCGGCGTATTGGCCGCACCGTCGCAGATCCATGACAGCCGCCCTTGATCGAGGGCACGCAAGGGATCGAGCAGACCCCTGACATCGGTATTCGTCCCGTTGAGGAGGCCAACGCCGCAAGTCACCAGATTGACCGGCTCGTCGGCGTGTTCGGGCAGTCGATGCGCATCGAGCAATGCCGGGATCGCAAGCTTTAAGGGCATGGTGACGTTGCAGCCCCGCCAGAGGGGATCGCGCCGCCGATTTTCGAGATAGTCGGCAAGGTCGCCAGGACCGACGCGGGTCGCCCGATAATCGCCGGGCATCCCGAGCCGCTCGAGCCAGAATTTATGGATCAGTGGCGACTTGGAATGCGCGATGGGATCACCGATCACCTCGGCATAAGGGATACCCGACGTCATGACGCCAGTATCCCCCGCTCTCGCAGTTCACCCAGCAGGGGCAGCAGCGGCAGCCCGAGGATGGTGAAATGATCGCCCTCGATGGCCTCGAACAATTGCACGCCGGGGCCCTCCAGCCGGAAGACGCCGACGCAATAGCTGACCTCGGGCCAATCGACGTCGAGATAGTCGGCAATGAAGTTTTCGCTCAGCTGGCGCACCTGCAGCCGCGCCTGGCTTACGTGACGCCAGACGATCGCGCCGTCCTCGGCGAGCACCACCGCGCTGGTCAGCAGCATCGTCCGCCCGGAAAAGAAACGCAGATACTCCGCTGCGGTCTCGCGCCCGGCGGGCTTGTCGAAGCGGCGACCCTCGACGCTGATCAGGCTGTCGCTGCCGATTACCAGCGTCCCTGCGCGGCGCGCGCTCACCGCAAGCGCCTTGGCGTCGGCCAGCATCGTCGCCAGCGCTGCGTCATCACCGTCGAAACCGGCCTTAAGCGCTGCCTCGTCCACCCCCGGTGCATCTGCCACATAAGCCACGCCGGCATTGGCCAGGAGCGTACCGCGGATCGGCGAGGTCGAGGCCAAGATCAGCTGCAAGGCACCAGTTCCATGTTCGTTCCTGTGGAGAGATTGTCGCGGAGTCCTAGCGCAAGCGTGGGGACGGACCAACGGAAAGCGTTTCGCGAGTTTCAACCGCGATTCGCCAAGGGCCCGGCCCCCTGACGATCATTTCATCCACAATGCTGTGGATTATGGGCACAGCGACCCGCGGATCGCGGCATTTGCAGGGCGGCGTAGGTCCGGCGGCCTGTTGGCAAAAGCGGGAAGCGCCCTTATTCCCCAGCTTCCAGCGGCCATCTAGTTCAACAACCTTTCTAAGAATCTATAAAAGAGAGAAGATAAGGGTGGCCGACCAGCCTGTTCCGAACCCGGCGATCAAGCCCCTGCTCGCCGTCCTGAAGGGCGAGCGACGCGATCCCCCGCCGGTGTGGATGATGCGTCAGGCCGGGCGCTATCTGCCCGAATATCGAGCGTTGCGCGCCGAAAAGGGCGGCTTTCTCGACATGGTCTATGATCCGCCCGCCGCGGCCGAGATCACGTTACAGCCGCTGCGCCGCTTCCCGCTCGACGCTGCCATTCTGTTCTCGGACATCTTGATCGTGCCCCATGCCCTGGGCCAGGGACTGACCTTCGTGGCCGGCGAGGGGCCGCGTCTTGCGCCGCCGCTCAAGGATGCCGATCTGGCGGCGTTCGAGCCTGCCCCCCAGCATCTCGCCAGCATCTACGAGACCGTTCGCCAGGTGAGGGCCCAGCTTGCGCCTGAAACCACCTTCCTGGGCTTTGCAGGCAGTCCATGGACAGTCGCGACCTACATGGTGGCGGGCGAGGGCAGCCGCGAGCAGGCCGAGGCGCGCACCCTCGCTTACGCCGACCCGCAGCGCTTCGGAGCGATCATCGCTGCGATTGAGGCTGTAACCGTCGACTATCTGATCGGCCAGGCCGACGCCGGAGTCGATGCGGTGCAGTTGTTCGACAGCTGGTCGGGCAGCCTTGCGCCGAGCGAATTCGAGCGTTGGGTCATCGCACCGACCGCCCGGATCGTCGATCAGGTGCGCGCGGCCCGTCCGGGCCTGCCGATCATCGGCTTTCCCAAGGGTGCGGGCGCAAAATTGCCAGCTTATGCCCGCGAAACCAGGGTCGATGCGCTCGGTCTCGATGAGACGGTCGACCCGGCCTGGGCCCATGCCAATCTGCCCGAGGCGCTGCCGGTCCAGGGCAATCTCGACCCGCTCGCGCTATTTGCAGGGGGCGAGGCGCTCGAACAGGCGGTGACGCGGGTATTGCAGGCGCTCGAGGGCCGCCCGCACGTCTTTAACCTTGGCCACGGCATCGGCCAATTCACGCCGATCGCCCATGTCGAACAGTTGTTTCGCCTGCTAGGGAAGGCCACATGATCTTTGCAGACTGGCTCGGCTTCCTCGGCAACGCCTATCCGTGGGTGAAGGCGGCGCATGTCACTTTCGTTATCTTCTGGGTCGCCGGCCTGTTCCTGTTGCCGCGCTTCTACGTTTATCATCACGCCACCGCGCCCGGTTCGGCCGAGGATCGCGCCTGGATCGAGCGTGAAAGCCGCACCCGCTCGATCATCCTTACGCCTGCCATGCTGATCGTCTGGGGCCTCGGCCTGGCGCTTGCCTTTCACCTTGGCGCCTTCGGCATGACTTGGTTCTCGGCCAAATTGTTCTTCGTGCTGTTGCTGACCGGCTACCAGGGCTGGCTCGGCGCTTATGGTCGCAAGCTCGCGCGGGGCGATCGCCCGCTGGAGAATCGCACGTTGAGGATCATGAACGAGGTGCCCGGCATCATGACCGCAGTTATCGTGGTGCTGGTGATCGTGAAGCCCTTCTAGAAGGGACTGTCACCGCGCCGTCGTTGACTTGAGGGCCGCGCCAATCTACCTCCCGCCCCATACGGTTGCGCCGGCCCGTATTCTCTTCAAAGCCGGCGCGGCCGCTTCCCAAGCGGTTCTGTCACAGTCCTTCGACTGTCAAATCCCCCAGGCAAAAGCGATTCCCATGCACCTCAAGGACCTCAAGCAGAAAACCCCGATCGAACTGGTCGCCCAGGCCGAGGAGATGGGGATCGAAGGTGCCTCGACCCTGCGCAAGCAGGATCTGATGTTCGGCATTCTCAAGGCCTGCGCCGAGGCCGGGTCCGAGATTCACGGCATGGGCACGATCGAGGTGCTGAACGATGGTTTCGGCTTCCTGCGCAGCCCGGAGGCCAATTATCTCGCCGGTCCCGATGACATTTACGTCACTCCGCAGATCGTTCGTCGCTTCGGTCTGCGCACCGGCGACACGATCGAGGGCGAGATTCGCGCGCCCAAGGACGGCGAGCGCTATTTTGCTTTGGTGAAGGTCGCGCAGGTCAATTTCGACGAACCCGACGCGGTCCGCCACCGGGTCAATTTCGACAATCTGACCCCGCTTTATCCCGATTCCAAGCTCAAGCTCGATACGCTCGACCCGACCCTCAAGGACAAGTCCGCGCGGGTGATCGACATCGTCGCGCCGCTCGGCAAGGGCCAGCGCGCGCTGATCGTCGCTCCGCCGCGGACCGGCAAGACCGTCCTGCTGCAGAATATTGCACGGGCGATCACGGACAATAACCCGGAAGTCTTCCTGATCGTGCTGCTGATCGACGAGCGGCCGGAGGAAGTCACCGACATGCAGCGCAGCGTGAAGGGCGAGGTCGTCTCCTCGACCTTCGACGAGCCCGCGCAACGCCACGTCCAGGTCGCCGAGATGGTGATTGAAAAGGCCAAGCGGCTGGTCGAGCACAAGAAGGATGTCGTTATCCTGCTGGACTCGATCACCCGCCTCGGCCGCGCCTACAACACCGTGGTGCCCTCCTCGGGCAAGGTGCTCACCGGCGGTGTTGATGCGAACGCACTCCAGCGTCCCAAGCGCTTTTTCGGTGCGGCCCGCAATATCGAGGAAGGCGGGTCGCTGTCGATCATTGCGACCGCGCTGATCGATACAGGGTCCAAGATGGACGAGGTTATCTTCGAGGAGTTCAAGGGCACCGGGAACAGCGAGATCGTACTCGACCGCAAGGTCTCGGACAAGCGCATCTTCCCGGCACTTGACGTCGGCAAATCGGGTACCCGCAAGGAAGAACTG
>JANPKL010000027.1:0-3171 GCA_031425975.1 Sphingomonas sp. | reverse complement strand
CTGGTCGGCAGCAACCGCGAGATCGACCGTGCCATCACCGCCGAGGCCGACACCACGCGGCTGATCGCCCGCTCGGTCGGCGAGGCCGGCGCGGCCGCGGCGGAGATCGAGGATAGTGTCGCTACCATCGTCCACTCGGTCCGCGCCGCCTCCACCAGCGCGCGCGAACTCGACGGCCTTGCCAATGACCTGCGCCGCGGCGCCGACTCGCTCGGCAGCGAAGTCACGAATTTCCTGCAGGTGGTGCGCGCGGCCTGAGCCCTCGCCCCTCCCGCATCCGGGAAGGACCAGTCGCTACTCCGCCGCCTGCAACTCCGCGAATTCCTCCGCGGCCAGGAACTTCTCGGCATCTAGCGCCGCCATGCAGCCCGTGCCCGCCGCGGTCACCGCCTGGCGATAGATTTTGTCCATCACGTCGCCGCAGGCGAACACGCCCGGGATATTGGTCCGGGTCGAGCCCGTTTCGACATCGAGATAGCCGTCCGCGTCGAGCTCCAATTGCCCGGCGAACAACTCGGTCGCGGGCTTGTGCCCGATCGCCACGAACGCCCCGTCGACCGCAATTTCGCTGGTGCCGCCCCCGATCCGGTCCTTGAGCCGAAGCCCGGTCAGCGCTTCCGGCGTCCCGCCCGACAAGAACTCCTCGACCTCGGCATTCCAGATGACGCGAATCTTGGGCGAAGCAAACAGGCGATCCTGCAGGATCTTTTCCGCCCGCAGGCTGTCGCGCCGATGGATCAGCGTCACGTCGTCGCTGTGATTGGTGAGGTACAGCGCCTCCTCGACCGCGGTATTGCCGCCGCCGATCACGGCCACCTTCTTGCCGCGATAGAAGAAGCCGTCGCAGGTCGCGCAGGCGGAGGCCCCCTTGCCCTTCATCCGCTCCTCGCTCGGCAGCCCGAGCCACTTGGCCTGCGCCCCGGTCGCGATCACCAACGTGTCGCAGACATAGGTGGTGCCGCTGTCGCCGATCAGCCGGAAGGGCCGCCCGTTCAGTTCGACCCGCTCGATATGGTCCCAGATCATGCGCGTGCCGACATGCTCGGCCTGCGCCTGCATCTCCTCCATCAGCCACGGCCCCTGCACGACCTCGCGGAAGCCAGGATAATTTTCGACATCGGTGGTGGTGGTCAATTGTCCGCCCGGCTGAATGCCCTGGACGACGATCGGTTTAAGCCCCGCGCGCGCGGCATAGATGGCCGCGCTCAGGCCTGCCGGGCCCGAGCCGAGGATGATCATGCGGCTGTGGATGGTCTCGCTCATTGCTGGCTTAACCTAGTGCTCATGCTCGTGTGCGGGGGCGGCGGCAGGTGCGGGCTTGGCCTCACCCTCCTTCTTGCAGCAGGGCATCATCCCGTCCTTGCAGCAGTCCATCGGCCTGCCGTCCTTGGGACAGCAGGGGCCCTCATGCTTCATCTTGGCGTGATCCATGCCCTGGTGCTGGGCATGATCCTTGTGCGGATCGGCGACCGGGGCGGCGGCGGGCGCAGCGACGAGGGCGAGGGCGAGGGCGGCGAACAGTGCGAACATGGTGTCGATCCTTGTGTGATACCTTGTTCCTAGAGGTCTGGCGAGTGGCGCGAAAGTGTTGAATTGCGCCGCCGCTCACCCGACCTTCAGGCGTAAGAACTACATTGCGCCGAGTGGATGGCGCTTTCCGTAAAGCGGCGTGATCTCGCCCGGTACGCGGTTGACCGACAGCAGCCCCCCCGATGCCGAGCTTCAGCGCGCGTCCCACCGCGACATCGCGCACCAGCCCGAGCGACATTTTGCCCACCCGATAAGCCTCGCCGTGATGATCGTCGTCTTCGTGATCGGCTTCGACCAGCTCGGCCGCAAAAGCGTCAATCCGGCTGCCAGGACGTGCCCGAGCTTTCGCGTCCGACAAGATAATTGCCGAGCGCCCCGGTCATCACATGACCGGCATGCGCCGAATGGTCGACGGCCGAGGCGAGATCCGGGCGCTGGCCGAGGCCCGGATCGCTGCGCTCGACACCCAGATCGCGACCCTCAAGACCGCCCGCACCGCGCTGGCGCGCCTCGCCCGGGAGTGTGGCAGCGGCGGCGCCGGCCCGTGCCCGATCGTCGATGCGTTCGGCGAATAACTTGCGTCGTCCTCGCGAAGGCGGGGGCACCAGGCGGTTGGCGTGCCCTTTGCCGACCGGGGTACCCGCCTGCGCAGGGACGACGATTTCAGACCAGCCGCGACTGCTTCACTGCCGCAGCGATGAAGCTCGCAAACAGCGGATGCGGTGCGAACGGGCGGCTTTTCAGCTCGGGGTGGAATTGCACGCCGACGAACCACGGATGATCGGGCCGCTCGACGATCTCGGGCAGCCGGCCATCGGGCGACAGCCCGGAAAAGACCAGCCCGCCCGCCTCCAGCGCCGGCCGGTAGTGGGCATTGACCTCGTAGCGATGGCGGTGCCGCTCGGAGATGCGAGTGGTGCCATAGATGGCCGCGACGTGGCTATTGCCGCCAAGCACCGCTTCATAGGCGCCGAGACGCATGGTCCCGCCCATGTCGCTCGCCGCGCTGCGCTCCTGCAGTCCCTCTTCGCTCATCCATTCGGTGATGAGGCCGACGACCGGCTCGGGCGTCTCGCCGAATTCCGTCGTGTTGGCGCCCGCCATGCCAGCGGTGTTCCGCGCGGCCTCGATGCACGCCATCTGCATGCCGAGGCAGATGCCGAAGAAGGGCACCTTCTTTTCGCGGGCGAAGCGCACCGATGCGATCTTGCCCTCCGACCCGCGCTCGCCGAACCCGCCGGGGACCAGCACCGCGTGCATCGGCTCCAGCTCGGCGGCGATCTCGGCGCCTTCGCGCTCGAACAATTCGGCGTCGAGCCATTTGATGTTGACCTTGACCCGGTTGGCGATCCCGCCGTGGACCAGGGCCTCCCGGAGCGATTTATAGGCATCGGGCAGCCCGACATACTTGCCCACGACGCCGATCGTCACTTCGCCCTCGGGATGGTCGATCGCATCCATCACGTCTTCCCAGCGGGTAAGATCGGGACGCGGGTCGATTGGCAGGCCGAACGCCTTCAATACCTCGTCGTCGAGCCCCTCGCGATGATATTGCAGCGGCACGTCATAGATGGAGCGCGCGTCGAGAGCCTCGATGACGGCGCTCTTGGGCACGTTGCAGAATTGCGCGATCTTGGCGCG
>JANPKL010000026.1:0-9848 GCA_031425975.1 Sphingomonas sp. | reverse complement strand
TCCGATTGAAGTCTCGCCTGATACTTGAGCGGCAGACAAGCCGGGACCATTTCGACCTTTGGTATTTTCTGGAGTATCAGAATCGAAGCGTCCGCGAAATCGTAGCCGAGATGCGTTTGGCCAACCCCAGTGCAACCGTCGATAGTCACCTGCACAGATTAGCAAGCCCTCGCTTTACCTCGCAGGACCCGCTCTGGCAAACTGCGCTAGCGGGCGCACCCACCACGCAAGACAAGCTCGTGTTTGCTCTTGCAGCGAAGGTCGACTTCTATCGTCGTGAACTAGCTCGCAATGCTGCCTTGCTCGCACGAGGTGATCGCAGTTCTGGCCTTTGAGGGTTCGATTACCTCGGCTCTGACCTTCGAGGTCCAGTGACGACTCGCTCCGCCGGGCAGGCATTCTCAAGCAAGAGAACAGCCCATTTCTCGGCGATGATCCTGCGACGCGGAGCAAATTTCTCACGCATGTAGCGTAGCTGGCTTGAGCTGATGCCCTCGGGCACGTGCCCGATCATGATGTCGATTAGCCGTTCCCAACTGACATCCAGCGCCGGCTCGTCGGCATAATGCCGGGTCAACAAGCTAGAGAATGACGAACGCCAGCCATGTGGGACATGACGGTTCTGGTAACCAAGGCGCTTGTAGAGGTACGAAAGTGCATTTTCGCTCATTGGATCACGGCTACGAATGCTCGACCAGAATACGTAGTCGCCAGCCCCCGTCATGGCGCGAAGGTGACGAAGCAGCTCAACCGCTGCCGGCACGAGCGGAACATGATGGTCGTAGTTGTCGTCGACCCGCTGCTCGGCGGTAAGCTTCATCCTCTCGGCCGGAATAATCCAAGCTGCCCCGTCCGTGTCACTTGCCAAGTCGTTCCAGTCGATCCCGACGATGTGGGACCATTGCATCTTCCTGATCATGCCCGGACGCTGAGCAGTAAGGGCAAGCATGCGAGCTGCAGCACGAACGATCGGGCTCGCCCCGGCAGTGTCGGTCGCCCGAAGGCAGAGATGCAAGTCGGAGAAGTTCAGGATGGCTGGCCAGCGCTTCTGAATCGGCTTCTGCAGCAACGCCGGCCCCAAGCCGGTGGCAGGGTTCGAGGCAGCGACGCCCTGGCTGATGCCGAGCGTGAAGACGGCTTCGCAGCGTTGCCGAAGGCGATGCGCGGTCTCGATAGCACCGCGCTTCTCGACCTTCTGGAGCACCGCAAGCAGCAGCGGCGGATCAATGTCGGATAGCGGGAAGCTGCCGAGGTCAGGAAAGATGTCGCGTTCGAGCGAGCTCAGCACATCTGACGAATGCACCTCCCGCCAACGGCCTTTCTGCCGATCGTGCCACTGCCGGGCCAAGCTTTCGAACGTCACCTCGCTTGACCTGCCTACCAGCGAGCGGCGCTTCGTCTCACGCACCGGATCCCTGCCGGAGCGACGCAGCTTGGTCAGGTCGTCCGCCATCTCCCTTGCCTCACGCAGGCTCATGGCCGGGTAGGAACCCAGAACCAGGTTCTTCTCCTTGCGCTCAACGGTATATTTGTAGCGCCACGAGCGATACCCGGCCGCGGTGACCATCACGTAGAGGCCTGCGCGATCATAGAGCTTGTATGCCTTGCCTGTCCCTTTGGCATTCTTGAGCGTCAATTCGGTCAGCATCCGCTACCCCAACACTTGGGTTATCGATGACCCAACGATGCCCCAACGGGCTGCTCGCTTCCAGTGGATGCATTGGGAAGGCTGTGGACGACTTTGGGGACAAAAATGCGAAATGAGAGACAGCTATGGACGCCTGTGGACGCCCACGGACACGTCACGATCAGGACTGGCGGAGAGGGTGGGATTCGAACCCACGGTACCCGTGAGGGCACGCCGCATTTCGAGTGCGGTGCTTTCGACCACTCAGCCACCTCTCCGTCGAGGCTCAACGAGGCACCGGCCGGGAAGGCCGGGGGTCGGGGCGGGTCACTAGCAGCGCGATTTGCGCTTGCCTAGCGCCTATCGGGTGCGGACGAGCCCTTGGACCAGCTTGGCGGAACGGGCGCCGCAGTCCACCGCTCCGAGATGAACAATATCGTCATCGGAGCAACCGGCGGGATCGGCGAAGCGCTAGCCGACGCGCTGGAGGCACGCGGCGAGACGGTGCACCGTCTATCGCGCAGCGCCACCGGGCTCGACTTGTGCGACGAGGCCAGTATCGCCGCCGCCGCCGCCGCGCTTGGGCCCGGCCCGGTCGACCGGTTGATCGTCGCCACCGGCCTGCTCCACCGCCCCGGCCATTCCCCCGAGCGCAGCCTGCGCGATCTCGGCTTCGCGCGGCTGATGGAAAGCTTCGCGGTCAATGCGGTCGGCCCGGCGCTGGTGCTCAAGCATTTCGCGCCCTTGCTCCGCCGCGAAGGCCGCAGCGTCGCGGCTTTGCTGTCGGCCCGGGTCGGCAGCATCGGGGACAATCGCCTCGGCGGCTGGTACGGTTATCGTGCCTCAAAGGCGGCACTCAATCAATTCGTTCGCTCGGCGGCGATCGAAATCGGGCGGAGCCGTCCCGACAGCATCGTGGTCGCGCTTCACCCCGGCACGGTCGACAGCGCGATGAGCCGACCCTTCCAGGCCAATGTCCGCCCTGAGAAACTGTTCACCGCCGAGCGGGCCGCGGAACAAATATTGGGGGTCATCGACGGCCTGTCCCCGGGCGACAGCGGCGGCTTCTTCGACTGGAAGGGAGAGGCAATCGCATTCTGACGGGCTTGCAGCATGCCGCGCAGGCCCTAGATTGCAGCCATGTCGCTTGCCCCGCGTAACCTCTCCACGCTCCCCGACGCCTCGGCGCCCCCGATCGCTTTCGCCCGCTTCGGCATCGGCGAGGTTGTGCGCCACCGGCTGCTCGATTTTCGCGGGGTGATCTTCGACGTCGATCCGGTCTTCGCCAATAGCGAGGAATGGTATGAGTCGATCCCCGCCGAGATGCGTCCGGCCAAGGACCAGCCCTTCTACCACCTGCTCGCGGAGAATGGGGACAGCAGCTATGTCGCTTATGTCAGCCAGCAGAATTTGGTCGCCGACGACGAGGGTGAGCCGGTCGACCATCCGGCCATCGCCAATCTGTTCGATGCCTTCGTGCCCGGCCGCTACACCTTGAAGCCCGCCCACCGGCACTAGGTTGGGAGGACCGTCCCGACGCGGAGCGCCGCGACGGTCCTCCATTTCACCTAAAAGCTCAGATTGACGCGTCCGTAGAGATAGCGTCCATTAAAGCCGAACGGCGAGAAGTTGCTGAACGGCAGGAAGTAATTGTTGGCCGAGAAATTACGGGTTGCTCCCGTGATCGGGTCGGGACCCTGCCCGCGCGGCAAATTCGTCGGATAGACGTCGAACAGGTTGTTAGCCCCGAAGGCAAAGCCGACTTGGTCGCCGAGCGGATTGAAGCGCAATTCGAGGTCGGTGATCGTCTTGGCTGCTAGTTCGACGTCGTTGAAAGCATCGGCGCCTGGCGAGAGCACCTTGCCGTAGCGAGTGGCACGCAAGGTCGCCCCGAACCAGTTTCGGTCGTAATCGGCCGAGGCATTGATCTTGGTGCGCGGCTGCCCCTGCTCGAGACGCAGCGACTCCTGCCGCCCGAACAGGACCAGGCCCGGGATGGTCGAGAGCGTGCCCTGCTGCGCGGCGTTTTTGGTGATCCGGTTCTTGTTGTAGTTGAAGCCCGCGGTCAGGTTGAGCCGGCCCCAGCCCGTATCCGGAATTCGATACGTCGTGACGAGGTCGAGCCCGCGGGTACGGGTGTCGATCCCGTTGATGAAGAAGCGGGCCGCCGTCACGCTCGGGAAGCCGGCCGCGGCCAGTATCGCCCGTACCGCTGTATTCTGTGCCGCAGTATTGAAGGCGCCCAGATTCTCGGTGACCACGATGCGATCGCCGATATCGATCTGATAGACGTCGAGCGAGACGGTCAGCCGCGGCACTGCGCTGAACACCAGGCCCGCCGAATAGCTCTTGCTTTGCTCGGCCTCGAGCGGCTTGGCGCCTAGCGCCTGGGCGGCGGGGTTGCCGACCGGCAGGGTAACGGTATCGAGTAGCACGCCGCCGATGTTCTGGGTCGAAGCGGCGGCAAAGAATTGCTGCTGGAGCGACGGCGCACGGAATCCGGTCGAGGCCGAAGCGCGGACAGCAAAGCCATCGGCAGGCTCGAACCGCCCAGCCAGCTTCCAATTAAGGTCCGAACCGAAATCTGAATATTTCTCGTAGCGCGCGGCTGCCTGCAGGCTGAGATTGGCGGTCAGGTCGCTGTCGATCTCGGCGTAAAGCGACTTGTTGTTGCGGCTGTGCGGTTGGTCCGCGGCCCGCCCGGCAATCGACGGCTGGAAGCCCGGAAACACCTGCGCGCCGGGTGAGCCGCCAAAGGTGCCGTTCCCATAGGAGCCGAATTCGCCTGAGCGGATGTCGAAGCGTTCCCGGCGAACTTCTGCACCAAATGAGATGCTGGTCTTCTCGGCAAAACCGAGCGCGATATCGCGGCTGAGGTCAAGATTGAACAGCGACTGGTCGTAGCGCACACCGCCTGCATCGAATTGCAACGGAGAGGTAGGCCCGAGCGAGCGGTTGAGGGTGTTGACGATCTCGAAGTCGGTGGTGTTGCGGCCGTGCTGCAACGACACGTCCCAGCGCCAACCCTCCTTCTCGCCGCGAACGCCAACGGTACCGGCACGATCCTTGGTTTCGGTCGTGATCAGCGGCAGGAAGCCGTTGGGATATATGGAAAGGATGTTATTCGTGTTGAGCGGCTGCCGGTAGAAACCCGCGCTCTCGCCATCGCGCTTGTTGACGTTGGCGAACCAATAAAGCTCGGCGCCCAGAAGGGGAATGTCGCCATTGATCCACAGCTTGTAATCTTCCGTCGCTGCATCGCCATAGCGATGACTGAAGCGATCGAAGGTGAGGTCGCGGGGGTCGAGCGCGGATCCGATCAACGCATATTGGCGGCGCGGATCGGCACCGGCGCGATTGGTGAAGTTGCGATCCTGGAACTCGGCCGCGACGTTCATCTGCCCCTCGGCGCCAAGCGGCACTGCGGCGACTGCTGCAAGCGTCAGCGTCCGGCCATCGCGGCGGCGGCGATCCTCCCCGCGTGAGATGAGCGTCAGAACCCCGTCGGGGGTCAGCACCGGACTGCCGTCGGGATTGGTGCGTACCGCGCTGTACGTCTCGATATTGTTCACATCGGTATAATATTGACCGTAGGTGATGCTGGCCCGGCCGCCCTCGCGCGCGCTGCGAAGCTGGAAATTGATCACCCCGGCTATGGCGTCAGAGCCATATTGGGCGGCAGCGCCGTCGCGCAAAACCTCGACCCGGCTCAAGGCGATGCTCGGGATCATGTTGATATCGACTGCGCTGGTACCTCGGCCAACCGAATTGTTGATGTTGAGCAGCGAGGCGGCGTGGCGCCGCTTGCCGTTGATCAGCACCAGGGTCTGGTCGGGACCGAGCCCGCGCAGGGTTGCCGGGCGGATGACGTCGGTCCCGTCGGTGACCGAAGGCTGCGGAAAGTTGAAGCTTGGCACTTCCTGGGTCAGCGCACGGTTGACCTCTGTGAAGCCGGTGTTGGTCAGGCTCTCGGCCGAGATGACATCGACCGGGACCGGCGAGTCGGCCACGGTGCGATCGGTGCGGCGAGTGCCGGTGACGACGATGGTGCTTTCGTCGGGCTGGGCCGGGGTGTCTGCCGCGGTTGCCGGTGCGGCAGGCTGCTCCTGCGCTTGGGCCGGAGCCGCGAGAAGAAGCGCCATCGGGCTGATCGAGGCCAGCAGTCGCGTAAGGTTCATGGTCATGCTGTTTCCCTTTCCCGGCCCCGTTGGGCCCCAATCAATGTCTCGAACCTGTCACGGTCTCTTTGCTCCAGCCAGTGCCCATGGGGCGCCGGGATCCCATCGTCGCGCTTTGGCTCCGACTGTGGCCGAAGCGCCACTGACCGACCGGCCAGAAAGGGCCCCGGCGATTCGTGTCGCCGGGGCTAGTTTCTCAAGAGGGTCAGTCAAAGGGCCCGCGGCGGTTTCGCGGGTGAGCGTCATCGCCGCGGGCTATCCCGAATTTGAAAAAATCTTGCGTGCTCTGATCAAGACAATTTCGGTTCGGAACGCTATGAAAATGCCGTTTATGGCGAGGCACGGCAAGGGGCGTTGGCAAATAACAGTGCCCGTGCAGCGTGACTTGCATTCGTGCAATCTTGTGCTCAAAATCACGACCAATATGAAAATGGATGTCACTGACCGCCGGATCCTCGCCTTGCTCCAGCAAGACGCCACTTTGTCAGTCGCGGACGTCGGCACGCAGGTCGGCCTGTCTGCCACTCCCTGCTGGCGGCGGATCGCAAAGCTGCGGTCGGCGGGGGTGATCGAGCGGACCGTGGCGCTGGTCGACCCCAAGGCGCTCGGGCTCGACCTGATCGTGTTCATCGAGGTCGAGGCGCGCGACCACAGCCCGGAATGGCAGCAGCGCTTCCTCGACGGGGTCGCGGTCCTGCCCGAAGTGCTCGAGGTTGTCCGGATGGCGGGCGAAACCGATTATTGGCTACGGGTCGCGGTCCGCGACATGGCGCATTTCGATACCTTCTATAAGCAGTTGATCGCCGCGGGCCCGCTCAAGAACGTCACCAGCAAGTTCGCAATGGAGCGCTGCAAGAGCTCGACCGCCTATCCGGTCGACTTGCCGCGCGGTTGAACGGCCGGTTGGTTGACGAGTGCCGACCCCTGCCGTAGGGGGCTGCCTTTCCCGCGCGAGCAGGGCTTGCAGCCGCGCGCACGGGATCTGATCATTTTGTTCGAACACAAGAAAAGAGAAGACAGCCCATGTTCGCTATCGTGCGCACCGGCGGCAAGCAGTATCGCGTGTCGCCGGGAGACAAGATCGTCGTCGAGAAGATGGCCGGCGAGGCCGGTGACAGCATCACCCTCGCCGACGTCCTGCTGGCGGGCGAAGGCTCGGACCTCAAGGGGACCGACGGCCTGACCGTCGGCGCCGAGATCATTGCCCAGGCCAAGGGTGAAAAGGTCGTCGTCTTCAAGAAGCGCCGCCGTCACAATTACCGCCGCAAGGCCGGACATCGGCAGCAGCACACGATCCTGAAGATCGTCTCGATCGGTGACGACAAGGGCAAGCAGAAGGATGCTCCGGCCAAGGCCGCGAAGGCGGACGCTCCGACCCAGGCTCCCGCGCCCGCCGCGAGCGAGAACGAGGCCCCCGCTGCGCCCAAGAAGGCCAAGGCACCAAAGCCCTCCGCAATCGACGAAAGCGTGGTTGCCTCGAGCGAAGGCGTGGTCCCGGCCGATGCCGGCACCGAGGCCACGCAGGACGTGACCACCTCGACTCCCGATGCTGCACCTGCTAAGGGCGCGGCCAAGAAGAAGACTCCGAAGGCTTAACGACCATGGCACACAAGAAAGCAGGCGGCTCGTCGCGTAACGGCCGCGATTCCGAGAGCAAGCGTCTCGGCGTCAAGAAGTTTGGCGGCGAAGCTGTCATCGCCGGCAACATCATCATCCGCCAGCGTGGCACGCGCGTCTATCCGGGCGCCAATGTCGGCTGTGGCAAGGATCATACCCTGTTCGCGCTCGCGGACGGCAAAGTCGCGTTCCGCGACGGCCGCCAAGGTCGCAAGTTCGTGCACGTCGAGGCGCTTATGCCGGCGACTGCCGAAGCAGCCGAATAGGGGTTGGTCGCTGACGGGCCGCCCCAGAAGGGGGCAGCCCGCGACAGGACCCGAAACGGACCTGAGCAAGGGAGAAGAGGGCAGCCCCCTCCTCTCCCTTTCTTTTTCTTCTCCCGAAATTGTCACGAGCGTCGCCTAGGCGCGCTGCAAGGGGAGATGAGGTCCGATGTTCGCCCGTACACCAAGATTGCTGCTACGCCCGGGTTGGGCCGAAGATGCGCCCGCACTGACCCGCGCTATCGCTGACGAAACGATCGTTCGCAATCTCGCCACCGCGCCCTGGCCCTATGGCGAGGCCGAAGCGGTCGAGTTCCTTGCTAAGGCCCACGATTCGGTCCTGCCGAGCTTCCTCCTTTGCCGCCGCACGGGTGCCGCGCCCGAGCTGATCGGCGCCGCCGGCTTAGGCCGGGCGCCTTCGGGTGGGGTCGAGCTCGGTTATTGGATCGCCCGCGCGCATTGGGGCCAGGGCTATGCCACAGAAGCCGCGCGCCACCTGATCGAGATCGCCAGCGCGCTCCGCCTGCCACGGCTCGAGGCCAGCCACTTCCTCGACAATCCGGCCAGTGGTCGGGTACTGGAAAAGCTCGGCTTCGTGCCCACCGGCCGCACCGCCCCGCGTCACAGCTGCGCGCGCGGCACTGCGCAGCCGAGCCGGCTGCTCGTGCTGGAACTGGGCGGTTGCGCGCAACTGTTGGCGGCGTGACCCGCGCCGCTCCCCCTCCGGGGGAGCTGTCAGCGAAACTGACTGAGGGGTTCTTCGGCTTTTTCCTCCGCGAAAGTAGGAGAAGGACCTATCCGTCTCGCCTTCGCCGAGCCACCTTTCGTGAAGGGAAGGGGCGCGATCAGCCCGCCGCCCGCACCCGCTTGCGCGGGGCTTCCTGCAGATAGGGATAGGTCGCCTCCCACCCTTTGATCAGCGCGCGGTCATCCTCGTTCCAGGGGTGGAAGCGCGGCAGGAAAAAGTGCAGCCAAGCGGCGGCGACCTTGCGGAAGATGCCGGGCTTGCCCCACATCGTCCATTGCAGCCGCAGGAACACGCGCCAGCCGGTCATTCCGTCCTGGCGAAGCAATTCCATCGCGCCCTCGGTGCGATGCTCGACGAAATTTCGGGTCACCAGCAACATCATCATCGCCTTCAGCTTCCAGCGCTTGAAGCGCGGCCAGCCGGCAGTCGCGGCAAGCCAGGTGTCATAGGCCACGCCCTTGTGCTCGATTTCTTCGACCGCATGCCAGCGCCACATGTCGGCGGTCGCTTGGTCGGCCCCGTCGAGGTGGCGCGGATCGACGAGCAATTCGTGCGCGATGATGGCGGTAAAATGCTCGAGGCACATGGTCGACATGAGGCTGGCGATCGGCGGGCGCTCCTTCAGCAGCGCAAGGCTCTCGTCGACCCGCGCCTCGAGCTTGCCCAGATCGTAGCCGGCCTCGGTCGCGCGCTTGTTGAATTCGCTATGCTCGCGGCTGTGGATGACTTCCTGCGTGGTGAAGGCTTTGATCTCGCCAGCCAGCCGCGCATCCGCGGCCTCCCGATAATGACGCACCGACTCGACAAAATGCGCCTCGCCCTTGGGGAAAGTCGCCGACAGCGCATTGTAAAGCGCGGTCTCATAGGGGTCGCCGTTGAGCCACCAGCGCGCGGTCTTATCGTCGCGCCCGAACTTCAGATCGCGCACATTGATGGTCAAGTCATCGGGGGTCGTATGACGCTTCAGGGTTGCAACGGCCATGCTCGTCCTCCACTCACTCAGGCGACGGATATGGCCGATTGCTAACAAGAATGTCAATAAGCTTACCCCTACGCAAGAGAATGTCGCCCGAGGAGAGCCGTGCTGCGGCGATGACGGCGGCGCGCGACCTGCTGAAGTCCGAAGGAGCGGCGGCGGTCACCCTGCAAGCCGTCGCCGCACGCGTCGGGCGGACTCACGCCAATCTTTTGCATCATTTCGGCTCGGCCGCCGGGCTGCAGCGCGCTCTGGCAGAGGATATCGCGCAGATCGTCGCCGCCTCGATCGAGGGCGCGATCGAGCAGCGCAGGCTCGGTCAGGCGACCGAACGCGACGTGGTCGATGCGATGTTCGATGCTTTCCGCCGTGAGGGTGCGGGCGAACTGATCGGCTGGATCGCGCTCACCCGCCAACGCGAGGCGCTCGAGCCAATCGT
>JANPKL010000025.1:0-7235 GCA_031425975.1 Sphingomonas sp. | reverse complement strand
AAAAGTTATCCGCCCGCTCGACGCCTCGGCCAGAAGATCGTCCCACCCGGCCTCGGCCAAGGGATCGCGGTCGGGCGGGGGAAAGAGCAGGTCGCGGGCAGCGGGCAAGGGCTCGACCGCGCGGACTTCACTCTTGGCCCGGCCAACCGCGCGCTTCCACGGTTCGGGGCCGGGCAGCGCCGGCCGGGTGATCTCGAGGGTAAAGCGTGCGCCTTCGCTGATTCCTGCCGGACGGGCGGTGAGCAACACTTCGGTCCCGTCATCGAGCCGGGCGAGGGCGCGCGGGCCGACCGCGACCAGTCGCGCCTCGACCATCGTCCCGGCCACCAGCAAATCGTCGGGCAATATCCGGGCGGCGAGGATATCGTCGCCCTCGACCAGCACGAAGCGGGTCTCGCCGAGCCCCTCCTCGCGCAGCCACTCAGGCAATCGCGGCACCCGCGCCCTTGAGCAGCAGACGGGTCTCGGCCAGCGGCAGCCCGACCACGTTCGACCAGCTGCCGCTCATGAAGCGGACATAGACCTCGCCATAGCCCTGCAACGCATAGCCCCCGGCCTTGCCGCGCCATTCGCCGAGCGCGGCATAATGATCGATCTCCTCGGCCGAGAGCGGCTTCATAGCGATGATCGTCTCGACCAGCCGGGTGCGGAGCTTATGTCCGGGAGCGGCCAGGGCGACCGCAGTCAGCACTTTGTGCCGCCGCCCCGACAGCAGCGCCATGCAGCGCCGCAGCGTCGCTTCGTTTTCGACCTTGGGAAGGATGCGGCGGCCGACCGCGACCACCGTGTCTGCGGCCAGCACCAGCGCCTGCGGCTCACGCAATGCGACCGCTTCGGCCTTCTCGCTTGCGAGCCGGAGCGCATGGGGACGCGGCAGTTCGCCTTTGCGCGGTTCCTCGTCGAGATCGGCCGGAAGCACCGCGTCGGGCATCACCCCGATCCGCGCCAGCAGCTCCAATCGGCGCGGACTGGCCGAGGCCAGCACCAGCCGCATGGACGTTATTTGAACCGGTAGGTGATCCGGCCCTTGGTCAGATCATAAGGGGTCAATTCGACCAGCACTTCGTCGCCGGTCAGCACGCGGATGCGGTTCTTGCGCATCTTGCCCGCGGTGTGGCCCAGGATCTCGTGGCCATTCTCGAGTTCGACGCGGAACATCGCATTGGGCAGCAGCTCGGCCACCCGCCCGCGCATCTCGAGAAGTTCTTCCTTGGCCATGCAAATCCTTCGTTCGGGGTTGATTTCGTGGCGCGCCCTTTAGCGGCACGGACGCCAAAAGGGAAGCTTCAGGCCTCGACCGGCTCGCGCCGGGCCCGCCGCCGGACCAGCAGCTTGTCGATCTTGCGCCCGTCCATATCGACCACTTCGAACTTCCAGCCATCCGAATCAAAGCATTCACCGGTCTCGGGCAGGCGCTTCAGTACCGACAAGGCAAAGCCGGCGACGGTCGAATAATCGCGCTCGCTCGGCAGGTTCATGCCCAGCCGGTCCTCGAGCAGGTCGGCGGTCGCCGCGCCCGACACCAGCCAGCTGCCGTCTTCGCGCTCGACCAGCGGCGGATCGTCATCCTCGACATCATGAGCAAAGGCGCCGGCCAGCGCCGCCAGGATCGACCCCGGGGTAACGATCCCGTCGAGATGGCCATATTCGTCATGCACCAATGCCAGCGGCACCTCGGCCCCGCGCAGGACACCCAGCGCGTCCATCGCGTCCATCACGTCGGGAATAACCGGCGCCTTGCGGGCCAGCCCGCGCAGGTCGAGCGGTCGCCCGGCAAGCAAGGCATCGAGCATGTCGCGGGTCTGGACCACGCCGACGATCCTCTCGACCGAGCCTTCCGCCACGGGCAGGCGGCTGTGCGGGGTTTCGGCCAAGGCCGCACGGACCTGCTCGAAGCTGGAATCGATGTCGATCCAGTCGACCTCGGTGCGCGGCGTCATCACTTCGCGGACCGGGCGGTCGGCGAGGCGGATCATGCCCGATATAATCGCCCGCTCGCTCTCCTCCAGCACGCCGGCGGTCTGCGCCTCGGCCACCACCAAGTGCAATTCCTCGGCAGTGACATGATCTCGGCTTTCGCGGTCGAGCCCGAGCAGGTGGAAGATCCCCGCGCTGGTCCGGTCGAGCAACCATACGAACGGCGCGGTGATCTTGCTCAACCACAGCATCGGGCGCGCCATGATCACCGCGATCGGCTCCGGGCTGCGCAGTGCGAATTGCTTGGGCACCAGTTCGCCGACCACCACCGAGGCGAAGGTCGTCAGGAAGATCACGAGTCCGAAGCCCAGGCTGGTCGCGGTTTCCGCACTGAGCCCGAGCAACTCCAGCCGCTGCGCCACCGGCGTGCCCAGGCGCGAACCCGACAGGGCGCCGGCCAGGACGCCGATCAGGGTGATCCCGATTTGCACCGTCGAGAGGAAGCGGCCGGGCTCGGCGGCGAGGTCGAGCGCGACTTTCGCGCCCTTGCTGCCGCTCTTGGCAAGACCGCGCAGGCGCGCCTCGCGCGCCGACACGATCGCCAGCTCGCTCATCGACAGCACGCCGTTCACCGCCACCAGGGCGAGGATCAGCGCGAGGTCGAGCCAGGGGAAGGGGAGCAGGGTGCCGCTCATCGAAGGGACAGCTTCTAGCCTCTATCACCGCCAAGTCACAAGGCGCATGGATCGTTCTGGCAGTGGAACTATCGGCGGACCTTGCCGGTTGCGTCACCCGCGCGATCATTTTTAGATTGGAAGCACGCATGAACACTACCAAGAAATTCGGCCTCGGCGTCGTCGCCGCCTCGCTGCTGGCGACCACCGCCTGCACCACCAATCCCGAGACCGGCAACCGCCGCCTCGACCGTACCGTCGTCGGCGGCCTGATCGGCGGCACCGCCGGCTACTTGCTGGGCGACGTGCTCGGCGGGCGCAACAGCCGCACCGAGCAGATCATTGGCGCGGGCATCGGCGGCCTCGCCGGCGCCGCGGTCGGCCGCTACATGGACCAGCAGGAAGCCGAGCTTCGGCGCGAGACCGCCGGCACCGGCGTCGACGTCATCCGCCAGGGCGACGACCTCATCTTGCGCATGCCCAGCGGCATCACCTTCGCCTACAACCGCTACGACATCCAGCCGCAGTTCCAGTCGACCCTGAACGAGGTCGCCTCGACGCTCGCCCAGTATAACCAGACCTATATCGACATTTACGGTCACACCGACTCGAGCGGTTCGGACACCTACAACCAGACCCTGTCCGAGCGCCGCGCCGAATCGGTTGCGGGTTATCTGTCGTCGCGCGGCGTGGTTCGCGCCCGCATGGCCACTCGCGGCTTCGGCGAATCGCAGCTGCTAGTGAATCCGGAGCGCTCGGAAGCCGACCGCGCCGCCAACCGCCGGGTCGAGATCAAGGTCGTCCCGCTGCGTCAGTAAGCGTTGAAGGCCAGCGCCCTTCGACTTCGCTCAGGGCGAACGAACTTCGAAACTCGTTCGTCCTGAGCGCAGCGCCTCAGGCGCGTGGTCGAAGGGCGCTGCACCTGCCGCCGCGCCACAGCGTCGGTACGGACGGTAACTGTTCCCGTTTCCTCTGTTTCCCTAGCGCCGCGCCTCGAAAAACGCGCGCAGCAATGCCCCCGCCTCCGCCTCGCCGATCCCGCCGAGCAGGTCGGGCCGGTGATGGCAGGTCGGCTGGCCGAACAGCCGCGGGCCGTTGACCACCGCGCCGCCTTTCGGATCCTCGGCGCCGAAGCGCAGCGCCTTCAGCCGCGCCAGTGCGATCGCCCCCGCGCACATCGCGCAGGGCTCCAGCGTCACCCACAAAGTACAATCGTCGAGCCGGCTGGTGCCGAGCGCCGCCGCTGCCGCCCGCAGCGCGACCATCTCGGCATGGGCGGTGGGGTCGTGCCCTTCACGCATCGCATTGCGACCCTCGGCGACGATCCGTTCGCCGATCGTCACTACCGCACCGACCGGCACTTCGCCGACCGCCGCCGCCTTAGCGGCGAGGTCGAGCGCGCGGCGCATGGGAAAGGGAAGCGGGAAGCCCATGCCGCCCGCTAGCCGACGCCCTAGCGCTGCGTCGAGTCGGTCGTCGCGGGACCGGCGGGCGCGGGCCGTGCCGGGGCCGGAGCGGGCTGGGCAGGCTGGACCGGCGGCTGCGGCGCCGCGCTGTCGCCGCCCGGCGCGATCCGGATCTCGGGCACGGGGATGGTCCGTTGCCCGGTGCCGACCTCGATCTTGCCGGTCTCGACGTCGAACTTGGGCGTCTGGCCGCCCTGCACGGTGACGCCGTTGCCCGACACCCCGACATTGGGCACTTGCGCCCCGCGGGTCTGGTTCAAGTCGACGAAGCCGGTCGCGACCAGCGCGATCGCGCCAACCACCAGCAGGATGAGGACCAAGATGAGCGCGCGCATGAAATCTCCTGTTCGTTACGGCTCGGCAACGCACGGGAACGCGCCCGGTTGCGGTTGACGAGTAAGCGGCGAGCCTTTAGGGGCCAGCGCTTTCCGGGAGCGCTCATGCGAGTGCGCCCTCGATCAATCACGGGATAGATAAAATGGCGCGCATCTGCGAGCTGACCGGCAAGGGCCGGCAGGTGGGCAACAATGTTTCCCACGCGAACAACAAGACCAAGCGGACCTTCCTGCCGAATCTGCAGAATGTCACGCTAATCAGCGATTCGCTCGGCAAGAGCGTCAAGCTCAAGGTCTCGACCCACGGCCTGCGCTCGGTCGAGCATGTCGGCGGCCTCGATAACTGGTTGATGAAGACCAGCGAAGAGAAGCTCGGCACTGACGCCCGCAAGCTCAAGCGTGAGCTCAAGAAGGCCGCCAAGGCCGCCTGACCCTTGCTCCCGGCGTTCGGGCCGGGAGAAGTTCGCATCGGCAGATCTAGCGGCGGGCTGGCGGGGGAAGCGGCAGCCAGCCGATCAATGTGCGCCGGTCGAAGTCATTGTCGGTGACGAACCACAATCGGTGGCGTCCGTCGGGGCGTGGCTCGATCGCCAGCCCCTCGATATTGTCCCAGCGCCCGAGCGGGAGCTTTCCCCACGCGCGAACCCGATGATCGGCAGCGCCTTCGAGCCAGCCGATTCGGTTTCTCATCCCCCACGGCCTGAGCTGGCGCTCCGCGACCACGATCGATCCGCTCGGCAGCGCGACCGCATCGGCGATGCTGCCGTCGACCCGCAGGGCGTGACGCTCCTCCCTGCCGTCGCGAATCAGAACTGCCTCTCCGCCATCCTCGGGCAGCAGTAGCAGGCCGCCGCGAAGCGACACTGCCCCCTCGATCCCCCAATTGCGCCACGCCGTCCGCAGTCGTACCGGTCGTACCGCAAGCGCTCTCGTAAAACCCGGATCGAACAGCCAGGCGCCGTGAAATTGCTCGAACGTGACCCACCAGCCGCGTCCAAGCGAATCGCGCGACAGGGCCTCGGCATCGCGATAAATTTTGCGATCGGCGGGGCCGGGGCCATCGGGCAGGTCGCGGAACCGGGCCGTACCGCCGGGCGGTCTCCAGTCGATCACCACGCCATTGTCGGTTACCGCGACCAGCCGGCCCGCGTCCCACGCGAGCGCCGACAATCCTCCGAAGCGGGGCTCCTTCGAACGCAATTCCCACAATCCGCCGAGCCGCAATCCGCCTTCCGGCAAGGGCAGCGCGATCGCGGAAATGACCGCCTCGGCTGGGCTGCGCGGAAGGCGGTTGGGACGATCATGCTCGGAGCTGCCCTGCAGGAGCAGAATTGGCGCCGTGAAAAAAGCCAGCCTGATCAACCACTTGATGAACGCAGGCTGCAAGCGTCGTTCAGCCCCGTTCAATTCCGAATCGCGCATAAGCCCTTCAACGGACGGGCTTTTCCCCCTGTAGCCCGCTCCGAGAGTAACCCTCGCGTCGCGTATCGAGGGGGGCCCGGCGGTCGGTCGCGTATCACCGCCGGGCCCGTCCTCGTTCCAACCGTGATCACTTGGCCTCGAACAGGCCGGCGAGCTGGTCCACCAGTGCCCCGCCCAATTGCTCGGCATCCATGATCGTCACCGCGCGCTTGTACCAGCGGGTCACGTCATGCCCGATCCCGATCGCCGCCAGTTCGACCGGCGAGCGAGTCTCGATCCACCCGATCACCTGCCGCAGATGCTTGTCGAGATAGGTGCCACCATTGGCGCTGGCGGTCGAGTCGTCGACCGGCGCACCGTCGCTGATGACCATCATGATGCGGCGTTCCTCGGGCCGCGCGAGCAACCGGCCATGCGCCCACAGCAACGCCTCGCCGTCGATATTCTCCTTGAGCAGCCCCTCGCGCATCATCAGCCCGAGGTTGCGGCGCGCATGGCGATAGGGCTCGTCGGCGCGCTTGTAGACGATATGCCGGAGATCGTTGAGCCGGCCGGGATGCACCGGCCGCCCCTCGCCCAGCCAATGTTCGCGCGCCTGGCCGCCCTTCCATGCGCGTGTAGTGAAGCCCAGTATCTCGGTCGCCACGCCGCAGCGCTCCAGCGTGCGCGCAAGCACGTCGGCGCTGATCGCCGCGATGCTGATCGGCCGCCCGCGCATCGATCCACTATTATCGATCAAGAGGCTGACGACCGTGTCCTTGAACTCGGTCTCGCGCTCGATCTTGTAGCTCAGCGAATGGCCGGGCGAGACGATCACCCGCGCCAGCCGCGCGGCGTCCAGCATGCCCTCTTCCTGGTCGAAGTCCCAGCTGCGCGCCTGCTGCGCCATCAGCCGGCGCTGGAGCCGGTTGGCGAGCCGCGTCACCACTCCCGACAATTGCCCCATCTGGGTGTCGAGATAGGCGCGCAGCCGGGTCAATTCCTCCTCGTCGGTCAAATCGGCGGCGGTGACGACTTCGTCGAAGCGCGTGGTGAAAGGGCGATAGTCCGGGCCGAGCTCGGGCTCGCCCGGGCGGCGATTGGGGCGCGCGGCGGCCTGCGTCTCGCCCGGTTCGCCCGGCTCGCTGTCGGCCTCCTCCTCGCTGTCGCCTTCGCTGTCCTGCTCCTGTTCGTCGCCCTCCTCCTGCTGCGCGCGCTGCTCTATGTCGCCGCCCTTCGCACCGGCATCCTGCTCGTCGTCGTCGCTGTCCTGCTCGGCCTCGCCTTCGCCTTGCTCGTCCTCGCCGCCCTCGTCGGGCTGCTCCTCGGACCGGTCTTCGGGGAGGGAGAGATTGAGATCCTCGAGCAATTTGCGCGCCAGCGCCGCAAAGGCGCGCTGGTCGTCCAGTGCCAGGCCGAGCGCATCGAGGTCGGCCCCGCCC
>JANPKL010000024.1:0-2485 GCA_031425975.1 Sphingomonas sp. | reverse complement strand
GTAGCCCCGTTCGACCCGGGTCTGGAAGCGCCGGTGCCGCTCCCGGGTCAGCGGATAGCGCCACAGGATGAAGATCGGCACGGCGATGATCAGGGAAGGTAGCAGGCAATAGAAGATGCGCAGCGACTGCAGGACCTCGGGCCGGCTTTCGCCCGCGGCCATATAGCCGACCAGGCCGAGGAGGCCGAGCGACAGGCCCTGACCGATCGCCTGGCCCAGGTTCACAACCATCCCGGTGACCGCGAACAGCAGGCCCTGGCGGCGTTCCCTGCTGAAGACGGTGTCGACGTCGGCCGTGTCCGCCACCATCGCGGAAGGCAATAATTCGAGCGCTCCGAAGCAGAAGCCCTTGGCGATGAAGAGCAGGGTGAACGGCAGAACGTCGCCGCGACCCAGAAAGAAAATACCGAGGTTTGTCGCGATCACCATGCCAAACGCCACCGCCAGCGCGCGATGCTTGCCGATTCGGTTCCCGATGCGCATCCAGAAGGGTACGGCGACCAGTCCGGTGACGAAATAGGCGACGTAGATCGCTCCGATATTGGGAACCCCGATCACGTCGCGGGCAAAGAACAGCGTGATCGTGATCCGGAAGGTTTCGGCGATGAAGCCGAGGAACAGCACGATGCTGATCCTCCGAAAAGGGCCGTTGCGCCACAATTGCCGAAGAGTCCGCTTCAACTCCAGCGGACGCTTGTCGGGGATTTCGGCGGGCTCTGGGACCCCGAAGTACAGGATCAATCCGAAGACCGGCAAGGAGATCAACATGCCGATGCTCATCGACGCCAGGACATCGGCCGAAGTCGCTCCCGGGCGCATCAGCACCAAGGCGGGGATCGTGGTCGCGAAGATCAGGCCGGCAAGGCTTGCGACCTGACGCGCGGAGGTGATCAGCGTCCGGTCCTCGTAACGGTTGGACAGCTCACCGCCCCATGCATGGTAGGGGAGCCGGGTCATCGTGAAGCCAAGGTAAGTGATTGTCAGTGCAACCAGGAAGTAGGGCAGGCCGACCTTGCCTTCCGGCATGAACAGCAGCCACACGCCGACCATCAATGTGACGATACCCATCGGCACCCAGATGTGGCGTCGCCCGACCGATGGTCGCCAGCGGTCGCTGATCGTGCCGATGATCGGGTCGGTGATCACGTCCGACAACCGGGCGAGTAGCATCGCCAGGCCCAGCGCCGCCAGCGGCAGCCCGAGTTCGCCCGCGTAAAAGGGCGCCAGATAGATGGAGAGCGGCAGGCCGATGGTCGAAAGCGGGAACTGCAGGCCCGCGTAGCAGGCAAGGATGCGGCGGTTGAGCAAGCCGGGCTCCCCTTGTATTGTTGCTCCCGCCACGACCTCAGCGGCCATTCGGCCGGGGCGCGTAAAGCGCGTCCAGCACGGCCAGCCAGACGGACTTCACGTCGCCGCCGAACACCTGCGTCATGAGCACGCCACTGACCTCGTTCACGGGATCGATCCAGAAGTACGTCGAGGCGGCTCCCGCCCAGAAGGCGCCGCAATGAGGAAAGGCGACTGGCATGGTCCCTGCTGAATCTCGCACGGCCAGGCCCAGGCCGAAGCCGAGGCCCGATGCCGCCAGTTCAGGTGTGCGCGCTTGGGCCGGAAGCTGATTGACCGCCATGCTCGCGGCCGAGTTGCGGTTCAGGATGCGGACCTTGTCCACCGATCCGCCTTGTCGCAGCGCTCGGGTAAAGCGCAGGTAATCCGCGGCCGTTCCGACCAGGCCCGCTCCGCCGTAATCGATCGGGCGCTGGAGAAGGTAGGGGCTTCGGGTCGGGTCGTCGATCAGGCTCAGCTCGGCGGGAGTAACCTTGGCGGGATCGACCCGGGCAAACAACGGTGCCGTCCCTGGCACCAGGGAGGCAGCGCCGTAAGCAGCGGTAAACCGACCTCGGTCAGACGCCTGGACGATGAAGCCCGTGTCTGTCATGCCGAGTGGGCGAAATATATTTTCCGCGACATAGGTGCTTAGGCGCTGGCCGCTCGCGATCTCGACGACATGGCCAAGGACGTCGGTCGCATTGCCATAGCTGAACCTGGTGCCAGGCTGCTGCAGCAGCGGGATCGTCGCGATCCGCGCGGCCAGCTCCGCACTGGACGCGACCCGTGCCGATCCGTCGAGCGGAGCGATATCTGCACCGCTGCCCGTGTCGATACCGCGATAGGCGTAAAGCCTGTGAACCAGCGTCGGCCCTTCGGCCTTGTAGGTCATCCCGGCCGTGTGACGCATCAGGTCGCGCACTGTGATGGGTCTTTGCGACGGCTCGACCTTGAGAATTTCCGGCTTGTCTCCGGACACGAACACCGGCGTCTTTGCAAAGGCCGGGACGAATTTCGATAGGGGGTCCTCCAGCTTCAGGCGGCCCTGCTCGACCAGCTGCAGTGCGGCGGCGGTAGTGACCGTCTTGGTCATCGAATATAGCCGGAACAAGCTGTCGGGCCGCATCGGCGCGCGCCGTTCGACGTCGGCGTAGCC
>JANPKL010000023.1:0-3741 GCA_031425975.1 Sphingomonas sp. | reverse complement strand
CTATCGCGGCGGCTTTTACCGCGGCGGCGCGGTGCTGATGAGCGCACTGGCGGGACTCGACCAGGCCTTGTGGGATTTGAAGGGCCGCGCCGCGGGCATGCCGGCGTGGGAACTGATGGGGGGCCGGGTGCGCGACAAGGTGCGCGCTTATGCCTGGATCGGCGGCGACCGCCCGGACGAGATCGCCGAGGCGGCGCAGGCCCGCGCGGGGCAGGGCTTCTCCGCGGTCAAGATGAACGCCTCCGCCGAGCTCGACTGGATCGGCACCCCGCGCCTGTTCGACGAGGTCATCAAGCGCGTCGAAGCGGCGCAGGCGGCAGGGGTCGATGTCGGCCTCGATTTCCACGGCCGGGTGCACCGCCCGATGGCCAAGCAGCTTGCCAAGGTGCTGGAGCCGCTCGGATTATTGTTCATCGAGGAACCGCTGCTGAGCGAAAATCCCGAGGGGCTGGCCGATATCGCGGCCCTGGTCTCGACCCCGATCGCGCTCGGCGAACGGCTCTACAGCCGGTGGGACTTCAAGCCCTTCTTCCTCGCCGGCGCGGTCGATATCATCCAGCCGGATCTGAGCCACGCCGGGGGCCTTAGCGAATGCCGCCGGATCGCCGCCATGGCCGAGGCCTTTGACGTCGCGGTCGCCCCGCATTGCCCGCTGGGACCGCTCGCGCTCGGTGCCTGCCTGCAACTCGCCGCGAATGCTCCCAATGTCGCGATCCAGGAGATGAGCCTGGGCATCCACTATAACGTCGGGCACGACCTGCTCGAATATTGCACCGATCCCAAGGTGCTGACCCCGGTCGACGGCTATCTGCCGATCCCGATGGGCAATGGTCTCGGGGTCGAGATCGACGAGGCCAAGGTCCGCGAAGTCGCCAGGGTACCGCACCGCTGGCGCAACCCGATCTGGCGCCAGGCAGACGGCAGCTTCGCCGAATGGTGAGATAAGGCGTCGTCCCGGCGAAAAGCTAAGCCGCCTTGCGCGCGGCCTTCTGCTCGAACGGCACGTCGTCGAGCTTCGCCGCGATCCCGGCCAGTTCCTCGCCGACCGCCTTGTCCTCGACATAGCGCACCGCCGCCGCGGCTTCCGCCGCCGTCAGTTCGCGCACGTAGCTGACCGACAGCCGCCGCCCGAAGACGTCGTCGCCGCGCAACTTGATCTCGGGTTCGGCATCGGCCGGCAGGCTGTCGCGGATCGCGACCAACGTGGTGATCAGTCGATCGAGCGAGGTGTAGTCGCTCACGTCGATATAGTCCTTCACGCGCGTGCGCATGGTTCACATCCCCTCCGGAAGGTGCGGCGTTACTTCGCGCTGCAAGTCCAACGAAGCAACCTTATTTGCCGAACTTATCCCCAATTGAGTTGCCGGAGACTGAACATCCGGCCAAGAATGGGTTCATCATGGACGCAACCCCCGATCGCATCATCCTGTCTGCTGGCCCGCTTCTTTTGGAGCTAAGTCCCTCGATTGGCGGCGCAATTCGCAATTTTTTCTGGGTCGACGGCGAACGCCGCGTTTCGCTCATGCGCGAAAGCCACAGTGCAGCGCAAAGCGTGCTCGACATGGCGAGCTTCCCCCTCGTCCCCTTCGTCAACCGCATCCGCGGGGGAAAATTCGACTTCCGTAGGCGCACCATCGCGCTTGCCCCCAACATGTCCGGGGACAAATCGCCGCTCCACGGCCAGGGCTGGCTGGGAAAGTGGGAAGTGATTGAGGCCGATGCGACCAGCGCCCGTCTCGCCTTTGACCATGAAGCGGGTGAATGGCCCTGGGCCTATCGCGCCGAGCAGCATTTCGCGCTCATGCCCGAAGCGCTGGAGCTTGCCCTGACCTGCACGAACGAAAGCGACGAACCTATGCCCTGCGGACTTGGCCAGCACCCCTATTTCCACTGCACCTCGCAGACCCGCGTCGCGACCCTTGTCCGCACCGCGTTCGAGATCGACGCCGACGTCCTGCCCACCGCCGAGGTGCCCGCGACCGGACGCTTCGACCTCGCCGACCGCCCCGTCTGTGGCCTCGGCCTCGATCACGGCTTCGGCGGCTGGGCCGGGGAGGCGCAACTGAGCGATCCGGACTGGCCCGCCGCGCTCACCCTCTCCAGTCCCAATGCCGACTTCTTCCAGCTCTATTCGCCTGCGACCGGCGGCATTTTCGTCGCCGAACCGGTCACTCACGCAAATGCCGCGATTAACGAGCCGGAGGCTGAATGGGCCCGGCTCGGCCTGCAAGTGCTGGAACCGGGCGAGACGATGCGCCTCGACATGAAAATTGCGCTCTCATGATCCTCACCGCCACGCTCGCCAGCTTCCTCGCCGGCCAGGCCACCACGCTCGGCGCCTTGCCGGTCTTCTTCCTGAAAGAGATCAGCCAGAGGACGCAGAACATGTTCCTCGGCTTTGCCGCCGGGATCATGCTCGCGGCGAGCTTCTTCTCGCTGATCATCCCCGGCCTGGAGGCGGCCGGCGAGCTCCACGGCGGCAGCCGGACCATCGCCGCCTTCATCGTTTCCGGCGCCGTGCTGCTTGGCGCGACCACACTCCATCTGCTCAACAAGTTCGCGCCTCATGAACATTTCATCTCCGGCCCGATGAGCGGCGCGGAGCGCAGCAAGCTGGCGCGCATCTGGCTGTTCGTGATCGCCATCTCGCTCCACAATTTCCCCGAAGGGCTGGCGGTCGGTGTCAGCTTCGGCAGCCCCGACAATACCGCCGGCTATGCCACGGCCTTCGGTATCGGCCTCCAGAACGTGCCCGAGGGCCTCGCCGTGGCCCTGAGCCTCGCTGCGGTCGGCTACAGTCGCCTGTTCTCATTCCTCATCGCGCTGCTGACCGGCCTGATCGAGCCGATCGGCGGCTTTCTCGGGATCGGCCTGATCAGCCTGTCGAGCGAATTGCTGCCGTGGGGACTGGGCTTTGCCGGTGGGGCGATGATCTGGGTGGTCTCATCCGAAATCATCCCGGAAACCCACCGCGACCATCAGGAAGGCAATGCCACCTATGCGCTGATGATCGGGCTGGCGGTGATGATGAGCCTCGACTGGATTTTCGGCTAGGGAGCCGAGTGAAGGGCGCAGCGTTGGACCGCCTGTGAAACAATCGCGCCGCCCCCTCCCGACCAGCAAGAAGGAACGCGCAACCGCGGTTCTGGGGGTCGTCGCCGTTCATGTTGGCGTGCTGGCCGCGCTGCTGACGTTGGGCGGTGGGCCGCAGCAGGTCGTCGAGGCGCTCACGCCGCTCGAGATATTCGACGTCGCCCCGCCGCCGCCCCCTCCGCCCCCCCCGCCGCCGGTGGTGATCGAGACCAGGGCCGCACCCGAAGAGGAAGGCGCCGCCGCGCCGCCCGCGAAGAAGGCCGAGGCCAGCCCCGTCGTCCGCCCCCCGCCAAAGGTCGTGCTGGTCGTCCCGCCGCCCCCCGTGGTCGCCGCACCGGTACCCGCAACAGGCTCGGCCCCCAAGGGAGGCGCGGCCCCGGTCGTCGGTCCAGGCAGCGGCGCGGGCGGGCAGGGCAGTGGAACCGGCAGCGGGGGCAGCGGCAGCGGGCCGGGCGGGGGCGGCGACGGCGGCGCGTCGAGCCGACCCAGCCTCATCAGCCGCTCGCTTACGCAGCGTAATTACAGCAGCGAGGCACGGCGCAGCTGGCCGACAGGCAAGCGCGTGCTGGTGACCTTTCAGGTCGAGCTGAACGGCCGGGCGAGCGACTGCAAGATCTTTACCTCCAGTGGTGTCCCGGCGATCGACGC
>JANPKL010000022.1:0-42389 GCA_031425975.1 Sphingomonas sp. | reverse complement strand
ACCCAGATGCCCAGCGCCACCTCGCGCCCGCTGACGGTGCGGAAGCGGTCGGCGTTGCAGGCCAGGTCGCCGGCGACGATCGCAAACAGATAGCAGGGCTTGGGGAAGGGATCCTCCCACAAGGCCCAATGGCGTGTCCCGTCGCTGCCCTCCTCGACTGGATTGCCGTTGGCGAGCAGCACGGGAAAGGCGGCCCGGTCGGCGTCGAGGCGGACGCGGTAGCGGCTGAGCACGTCGGGTCGGTCGGGGAAGAAGGTGATCCGCCGGAATCCCTCGGCCTCGCATTGCGTGCATAACATGCCGCCCGACGCGTAGAGCCCCATCAGCTGGCTGTTCTGGTCGGGATGGATGGCGACCACGGTCTCGAGGACGGCTTCGTCCCCGGACAATGCGACGATCAATTGCGCGCCGTCGAAAGCGGAGGAGACGGACACCCCGTCGACCGTCAGCGAGATAAGCTCGAGCCCTTCGCCGTCGAGCCGCAGCGGGCGATCATGCTCGCCGTTGCGCGTGACTGTCAGCCGCGCGGTGACCAGGGTCCGCACCGGATCCAGCACGAAGTCGAGCGCGACCGCCGGCACCAGCCAGTCGGGCGCGCGATATTCCTCGCGGCGGATGGCGACAGGAGCGGCGGGGGCAGTACGAATATCAAGCATGCGAGGGGCTTAGTCAGCCGGAGGTGCAGCGACAACCTCCCGTCGACCCGCCATCGCCAGCAACATGCCGCCGATCGCCAGCGCGGCGCCCGCGGCCGCGAGCCCGGTCCAGCGATAGCCCTCGAACAGGGTCGACAACGCCATGGCGACGATCGGCACCAACGCCGAACTATAGGCCGCCTTGCCCGGCCCGATCTTGCGCACCACCGGGAAGTAGAGGCTGAAACACAGCACCGACGCGAACAAAGCGAGATAAACGAGACCCAGCCAGTAAGCGGGGCGCGGATCGAACACCGGCGCCCCGGCGATCAGGGTGGCGAGGGCAAGGTTGCAGACCGCCCCGACGCTCATCGCCCAGGCGAGCAGGGTGAAGACCGGGATGTGGCGGACACGCGTCGTCGCCTGGAAGACATTGGCGAAGGCCGCGCCGAGCACCCCGACCAGGGTCCAGCCGATCCCCGCCAGCACCGTCGCGGTCGGCACATCGACCTTGCGCGCTTCGTTCCAGAACAGAAGCGCGATGCCGAGGATGGCGATGCCCGAGCAGGCGAGGAAGCGCCCCGTTGGCGGCTGCTTCAGGATTGCCCAGGCGAGCAGGCTGTTGGGGATCAGCAAAAGCGCAAACACCGTCGCCACCAGCCCCGAGGTGATGAAATGCTCGGCGACGTAGACGGCGTTGAAATTGATGCAGAATTGGAACAGCCCGATCAGCGCCACCACCGGCCAGTCGCTTCGCGCAAGGCGCAGGGGATCGCCCTTCCAGCGGCAGATTGCGAACATCGCTGCCGCCGCGATGACGAAGCGATAGGCCACCGACCACTGCGGCGGAACCACGCCCAATTGGTCGCGGATGACGATCCAGGTAGATCCCCAGATGAGCGTGAAGATGAGGAAGGGCAGGGCGATACCCCGCTGTGCGGTCACAGTCGCGCGATCGCGTCGGCCAGCCGGTCGACGGCGGCCATGTCCTGATCCCAGCTGGTCACCAGCCGAGCCTCGCCGACGCCCCAGTCGTAGAAATCGAATCCCTCCGCGCGCAGCATCGCCGCTTCGGCAGCGCTCACCCGCAGGAATATCTCATTGGCCTCGACCGGATACACCAGTCGAGCGCCGGCCGCCTGTGCTAGCCGGCGTGCGGCCTCGTTGGCGGCGCGGGCATTGTCGAGCCAGATGTCCTGCTCCAGCATCGCCAGCAGTTGCGCGGCGAGATAGCGGCCCTTGCTCAGCAGATGCCCCGAGCGCTTGCGGCGGCGGCGAATGGGGTCGGCCAGCGCGGGATCGAACAGGATCAGCGCCTCGGCCGACAGCCCGCCATTCTTGACGAAGCCGAAGCTCAGCGCCTCGACCCCGGCATCGCAGCTGAGCGCCGCCGGGCTCGCTCCGGTTGCGGCGACCGCATTGGCAAAGCGTGCCCCGTCGAGGTGGAAGCGCAGGCCGTGGCGCTTGGCCCAGGTGCCGATCTGGGCGGTCTCGTCCGCCGAATAACAGAGGCCATATTCGGTCGCATTGGTGATCGACAGGGCCTCGGCCTGGACCTGGTGGACATCGTTCCGAATACGGCCGCGCGCCTCCTCCAGCGCGTCTACCGTCAATTTGGCGCCGGGCCCGTCGACCAGCATCAGCTTGGCGCCGCCGGTGAAGAATTCGGGGGCCCCGGCCTCGTCGACCTGGATATGCGCCTCGCGGTGGCACAGGATTCCGCTGGCGGGCGACACCATGCCCGACAAGGCGAGGCAATTGGCGGCGGTGCCGGTGGTCACCCACAAGGCCGCGACCTCCCGCCCGAACAGGCTCGAAAAGGCCGCGTCGAGCCGCTTGCTCCAGGCATCGCCGTCATAAGCGGTGTCGAGCCGATCGGCCTCGGCCATCGCCCGGAACACCGCCGGGTGAACGGCCGCCGCATTGTCGGAAAAGAAGCGCATAGCGCGGCTAGTGCCGCCCGCGCCGCGCAGCGTCAAAGAAAAAGGCCGCTACGAAAAAGGGCGGACACGACCCCCCAGGTCGCGCCCGCCCTTCTCTTGTCGAACTGGCTGCGCGCTAGAAGCGGAAGCCGAGCCCGAGCTGCAGGATCGGGTAGATCTTGAAGTTGTTGATGTCGTCCTCGATCTCGGCGCGCTCGCGGGCCAGTTCGGCCTGGAAAGCGGCATTGGTGGCGATCGGACCGCTGGCAACCAGCTTCTTCACCTCGGGGCTGCCCTGGAACATCACGCCGGCGTCGATGCCGAAGTAGACACCGGCACCCTTGCCGCCGCCGTAGCCGATGGTCAGGGTCGGGGCGAGCTTGTTGGGCTTCACTTCGCCGGTCAGCGTGCCGATCTGCGCGCCCGTGTAATTGACATTACCGACCTGGACCGAGGTGGTCGCCGCAGGCGCCGCCTTGAGCTCGACGCGGTTGCTGCTGATCCGCACGCCCGGCGAGATGCGGAAGCCGCCGCCGCCCGGATAGAAGTCGACCGAGCCGCCGAACGAGCGGAGCTTGAGATCGCCCTCATATTCGATGCCGTCGCTCTCGACGTCGCGGCTCATGTTGAAGAAGGTGGCCGAGGCGCGAACGCCGAAATTGTCGCTGCGGAAATTGACTTCGGGGCCGATGCCGAGCGAGCCGGCGGTCACGCCGACGCCGAACGAACCGGCGGCATTGTCCTGCGCCAGCGCAGGCGTGGCGGCAAAGGCTGCCGCAATGGCGGCCGCAAACATGGTCTTCATTGGGTAAATCCCCTGCTACGTGAGACTGCTGTTATTCACAGTCCGACATGCGCTAAGTTAATAACACCATGCTGCGCAAGAGATCAGGCTTGGGTGCGTAACGAGTTCGCGTGCCTGTGGCGATTATGTAACGGGAAAAATGGTGCTGCCGAAGGGGATCGAACCCTTGACCTCAGCCTTACCAAGGATGCGCTCTACCACTGAGCTACGGCAGCACTGTCCGGAGACGGGCGGGCCTATGGCGGTCGGCGGCGGGGAGTGTCAAGGGAAAGGAATGGACAAGACCGACAAAGACGCCCGGCTGGCGGCGGCGCTGCGTGACAATCTGCGCAAGCGGAAGGCGGCGGCGGGGCCCTCACCGGCCCAGCGGGCCACCTCCCCCAGGTCCCCGGGGGAGGAGCAGATGTCGCCGCTCCCCCGGGCGCGCCCTTTAGGGTGCACCCCACCAATGGCCGCACCTGGAGGAGCTGTCAGCGAAGCTGACTGAGGGGGCTCAAAGCGCCGCGCACGCCTCCTCCAGCCACGCCCGTTCCTCGTCTCCCAGCGTGGGCCCGATCCGCCGCACCACTTCGGCATGATAATCGTCCAGCCACTTGCGTTCGGTCGCGGACAATAATTCCGCTACCACCAGCCGCCGGTCGATCGGCGCGAAGGTCAGCGTCTCGAAGCCGAGCATCGCCTTCTCCGTGCCGGGCATTTCGCGCTCGACCACCAGCACCAGATTCTCGATCCGGATGCCATATTCGCCCGCCTTGTAGTAACCGGGCTCGTTCGACAGGATCATGCCCGCGGCCAGCGGCTCGTCACCTCCGGCATAAGCCCCGCCGACCGGCGCGATCCGCTGGGGACCCTCGTGGACCGACAGGAAGCTGCCGACCCCGTGCCCCGTCCCATGCGCGTAATCGAGCCCGGCCTCCCACAGCGGCCGCCGCGCGAAACTGTCGAGCTGGCCGCCCCGCGTGCCCTTGGGGAACAGCGCCGTCGCAAGCGCGATATGCCCCTGCAGCACAAGCGTGAACCGCTCCCGCATCTCGTCCGTCGGAATGCCCACCGCCAGGGTGCGGGTGATGTCGGTCGTCCCGTCCTCATATTGCCCGCCAGAATCGATCAGATAGAGCGAGCCGTCCGCGAACTGGAGGTTGGTCTTTTCCGACGCACGATAATGGACGATCGCGCCATTCGGCCCAAACCCCGAAATGCTGTCGAAGCTCAAATCCCTGAGTGCTGGATCCTCGCGCCGGATCGCTTCGAGCCGGTCCGAAGCGGTCAGTTCGTCGAGTTCGTCCTGCTCCGCGACCCACTTCAGGAAGCGCGCCATCGCCGCCCCGTCGCGCCGCTGCGCCGCGCGCTGCCCAGCGATCTCGACCACGTTCTTGATCGCGCGCGGCAGCACGGTCGGATCGCGCAGCTCGACGATGCTCGCCCCCGCCGCCTCCAAGCCTGCGAAGATCGCGCTCACCGATCGCTCGGGATCGACCGCCACCATCTTGCCGCCGAGTTGCGCGAGCGCATCTTCGAACGCCGCCCGTTCGTGCAACCGGACGCCGTTGCCCAGATGCTGCGACAGCGCGGGCGTGACCTTTTCACCCGCCAGGAACAAATCCGCAGTCCCGTCGGCATGGACCAGCGCATAAGCCAGGGCGACCGGCGTATGGCTGACGTCGCTCCCCCGAACGTTGAACGTCCAGGCGATCGAATCGAGCGCCGCGAGCACCGCCGCATCGGCCTTATTCGCCTCCAGCCAGTCGCCGATCTCGCCGCGCTTGTCGGCGCTCGACCGGCCCGCCAGCCGCTCGGGATGGACCACCGCTGCCGCCGGGCTCGGCGCGGGACGATTGCTCCAGATCGCGTCGATCGGATTGCCCTCGACCGCCACCAGGCTTCCGCCCTTCGTCGCCAGCGCAGCTTCCACCTGCCGCACCCAGTCGCGCCGATGGAGCCACGGGTCGAAGCCGATCCGCGCCCCCTCGCCGGCATGGGCACCTAGCCACTTGGCCGGGCTGCTCTCGGGCACGCTTTCATAGGAATAATGCGCGCCGTCGACCTGCGAGCGGACCTGCAATGTATAGCGCCCGTCGGTGAAGATCGCGGCCTTGTCGGCCAGTACCACCGCGCTTCCCGCCGAGCCCTCGAAGCCGGTCAGCCACGCCAGCCGCTGCGCATAGCTGCCGACATATTCGCTCATATGTTCGTCGGTCAGCGGGACGACGAAACCGTCGAGGCCCTCCCGCTTCAGCTGGGCACGAAGGGCGGCGAGGCGGTCGGCGGGGGTCTGCATAGCCCGCCTTTAAAGCCATAACCGACTGGACGCACCACCCCCGGCTTGGCAGGACAGCCCGATGCATATCCTTCTCGTCGCCGCCGCGTTGTTCGCCGCAACCGCCGCCCCCGCCCAGAAAGCCCCGATGACCGACCTTCCCAAGCCGCCCCGCGCCGAGCAGCGCCCGACCAGCGTCACCGTCCACGGCACTCGCCTCGACGATCCTTATGCCTGGCTGCGCGACAAGGGCTATCCCAAGGTCGACGACAAGGACGTGCTGTCCTACCTCGAGGCCGAGAACGCCTATTTCGAAGCCTGGAAGAAGCCCCACGCGCCGCTGGTCGACACCCTGTTCGAGGAGATGAAGGGCCGCCAGAAGGAGGACGACAGCTCGGTCCCGGTCAAAGACGGCGACTGGCTCACCTGGTGGGCGTTCAAGCCCGGCGCGCAGTACCGGCAATGGTATCGCGCTCCAGTGGACAAGCGTTTCTCCCCATCCATGTGGGCGGTCGCGAAAGTCGAGCCAAAAGCGAAAGCCGCTCAGCTCATCCTCGACGAGGTCAAGGAGGCCGAAGGCAAGGAATATTTCCGCCTCGGCGCGCTCGAGGTCAGCCCCGACGGCCGCCTCGCCGCGATCATGGTCGACGACAATGGCTCCGAACGCTTCAAACTCCGCATCCGCGACCTTGTCACGGGCAAGGACCTCGAGACCGTCACCGAGGTCGCCAGCGGCAGCCCGATATGGAGCGCCGACAGCAAGGCGGTGCTGTTCACCGAGAGCAACAAGGAATGGCGCAGCTACCGCGCCCGCTATCACCGCCTCGGCGACGACCCGGCCAAGGCACGCACGCTCTATGAGGAGACGCTCGACAAGGGCTTTTCGGTCGGCCTCGACCAGAGCCAGGACCGCAGCCTGATCTTCATCGCGACCGGCGACAATCGCACCAGCGAAGTCCGCTTCGTCCCCGCCACCGACCCGCTGGCCAAGCGCGTGCTGATCAGCCCGCGCAAGGAAAACCGGCTGTACGAGGCCGATTCCGCGCATGGCAAATTGTGGATCGTCACCAACGACAATCACATTAACTTCCGCCTCGCCTCGGCCGACCCCAAGGCGCCCGGCACCTGGACCGAGGTCATTGCCGGCACCGACCGAACCTATCTGCGCGGGGCGACCGCCTTTCGCGACCACCTCGCGCTCACGACGCGAGTGGACGGCCTCGACCAGCTGTTGCTGCGCGATTACCGGACCGGCAAGACCGAGCGCATTCCTTTCACCGAAGCGAGCTACAATGCCAGCTTTGGCAGCAACCCCGAATTTGCCCCCGCCGCCTACCGGCTAAGCTACAGCTCGATGGTCACGCCCGCGACGGTGTTCGATTACGATTCCAAGTCCGACAAGCTGACCACGCTCAAGGTCCAGGCCATTCCCTCGGGCTACGATGCGACCCAATATATCACCGAGCGGCTGATGCTGCCCGCACGCGACGGCAAGCTCGTCCCGGCCTCGGTCGTTTACAAGAAAGGCTATCGCAAGGACGGCAGCCAGCCGCTCTTCCTCTACGCTTATGGCGCCTACGGCTATGCCATTCCGCCCAGCTTCTCCTCGGCCCGCCTGTCGCTGCTCGACCGCGGCTTCGCTTATGCCATCGCCCACATCCGTGGCGGCGACGATCTCGGCTACGACTGGTATCTGCAGGGCACGGCCAAGGCGCGCTGGAACACGTTCCACGACTTCGTCGACGTGGCCAAGGGCCTGAACGCCGCGGGCTTTGCGAAACCGGGCCGGATTGCCATTCAGGGCGGCTCGGCCGGCGGCAAGTTGATGGGCGTGGTGGTCAATACCGACCCTTTACTATGGGGCGCGGTGATCGCCGACGTGCCGTTCGTCGACGTGGTCAACACCATGCTCGACGACACGCTTCCGCTGACGCCGGGCGAATGGCCGGTCTGGGGCAATCCGATCACCGATCCCGCCGCCTTCAAGCTGCTTCGAAGCTACAGCCCCTATGACAATGTCACGGCGCAGTCCTATCCGCCGATGCTGATCACCGCCGGCCTCAACGACCCGCGCGTAACCTATTGGGAGCCTGCCAAATGGGCCGCGAAACTGCGCGCCACCAAGACCGACCGCAACCTCCTCCTGCTCAAGACCAACATGGGCGCCGGCCACGGCGGCAAGTCGGGCCGCTGGGAAGCCCTGCGCGAGGCCGCCGAGGACTATGCCTTCGTGCTGACCGCGATGGGGGTGGTGAAATGAGCTTCGCTGCCGATGCCAGGCGCACGGCCAAGGCCCTGGTCTATGCGGTCAGGGGCAATCCCCCCGCCCTGGCGCGATCCTTGCGTTCGATCGCCGCAAGGGGTGGTACCGCGATCCTCAGCCTCCACCGCGTTGGACCGCGCGACGGCAGCGCCTACGTCCCGCTATCGTCGGAGTTGCTCGACGACCTGATCGGCTTTTGCCGTCGCCAGGGGGATATCATCACGCTGGCGGACTATGAGGAAGCGTCCGCGCAGAAATCCGATCGACCTCATTTCATCCTGTCGTTCGACGATGGCTATCGCGACTTCCTCGATCACGCTTTGCCCATCTTGCGACGCCACGACGTGCGCGCGAACCACAATTTCATTCCCGGCTGCGTCGACAGCGGACAGCCGCCGCTCAACGTCTTCCTGCAGGACTTCATCGGCAAGGCTCCTGCGGCTCTGCTGAAGGAGATTCAGGTCCCAGGTGTCGGGCCGATCGACCCGCACGCGGACCGCGAACGCACCGACACGCGGGTTTCCGCCAGTCTCAAGTCCCGGCCGATCGCCGAGCAACGCGCCATCGTCGAGCAGGTGCGGCCGATCATCGAGCGCGCCGACAATTTCGTTCCGACTCCCATGATGAATGTGGCCGACATTGCCGCGATCGCGGGGGAGATTGAGATCGGCGCGCACAGCTTCGACCATGCGACGATGGAGCATGAAAACGAGGACTATGTCCGCGACGATGCCCGTCGTTGCCGATCATGGTTCGACGAGCGGCTCGGGATGACCCCGACCATCTATGCGCTTCCCAACGGCTCCGGGACCGACCGCCAGCGCGACATATTGCGGGCGGAAGGATTTTCCACGGTGCTCAAGGTAGGGGAACGAATCGCCGGACCGCAGGATTACGAGCCGAACCGGATTACCATTTACGGTGACAGCCGAGCCGAAGTCAGGAGCCGGGCAGTCGGATGCGCCGCCGGTTGAGCTCGAAGGGGTGACCATGACAGACTATCGTTTCGAGCGACTCGGCCGCCCTCATTTCGCCGAACTCGGCCCACTTATGATCGATGCCTTTGGTGGTTCGGTTCCAGAAGATTACTTCGACTGGAAGTATCTGCAGAATCCCGCCGGGGACGCAGCCGGCCGCGTCGCGCGTGCTCCGGATGGCAGCATCGCCGCTTTCTACGGGATGATTCCGGAACGTTATCGGATGGGGGGCGACGTCCGGACCATTTATCAGTCGTGCGACACCATGACCCATTCCAGCCATCGCCGCCGTGGGCTGTTTCAGCGGCTGGCGCTCGACACCTACGAGGCCGCGATCGCGGCTGACCCGAATTTCTTTGCCTTCGGCTTCAGCGGCGACGCTTCAACCCCTGGCTTTCTAAAGATGAACTGGCGGATCGACGCCTTGCTCGCGCATCGCTTCCAGCCCTTTCCCCTGACCCTGCTGGGAGCAAGGGACAGCGGCATCACTGAAGCTGCGATTGCTTCTCCCAGATTGCTTGAAACGATCGTCGATCTCGCTCCCGCCGGCGACGGGCTGGTGCGCGACAGTGCCTTCATCGAGTGGCGTCTCGCCAATCCGATGCGGGACTATCGGGCGTTGCTCGATCCCGGCCGGGCTTATGGTATCTATTATCAGGAGGGCGCGATGATCTTCCTGGTCGATCTTGGCGAGCGCGAGCCCGGCGATGCCCGCTTGTTGTTGCGGCAGCTTGCCGGGCTCAGTCGCGCCAGCCGCGGCAAGGGTATCCTGACGTGGGGCAGCGACTCCTCCCCGCTGATCAAGGCGGTGCGGCACGCCGGCTATCTCCGCAATCCGTGGCGACGCGGCCCAGCATCTCACCGCATTCCCCTGATCAGCTTTCGATCACCGCCCGGCTCTACCAATCTCGGCGATCTCCCCATCACCCCGCTCGATCACGACAGCCTGTGAAGGACTTTACCCTCACCCTCACCGCCGCGCCCGAGCACATCGACGAGCTAGGCCACGTCAACAATGCGGTCTGGGTCCAGTGGATCCAGACCGTCGCCACCAGCCATTGGTATGCGGCGGCGCCCGAGGCCTATCGCGACGCCTTCGTGTGGGTCGTGATCCGCCATGAAATCGACTATCTGCGCCCCGCCCTCGTCGGCGACGAAGTGACCGGCCGCACCTGGGTCGGCGAAGCGCCCAAGGGCGCGCGCTTCGACCGCTTCATGGAATTTACCGGCCCCGCGGGCAAGATCCTGGTCAAGGCGCGCACCACCTGGGCGATGCTCGACAAGGGCAGCGGCCGGCCGCAGCGCATCCCGCCCGAAATCGTCGCGCCATTCTTAGCGTCCTGATCGTAAGGTGCGTCCATCAAACCTGCGCACGACTTTTTGCTGTCCTACAGCCATCGTTTTTGAGACAAGCGCGGGATGCGTAGCTTTGCCATCCCAGTTCAACGGACCGTGATGGTCGTGCCGGGGCCGCGAAGCGACCGGGCGGCAGGGCCCGACCCTGACAACTTCGACAACTTCGGGCATTCCAGGCCGAGCCACCCCGACAACTTCGACAACTTCGCCGCCAAGGGCGACGGGCGGTGACCCGAATCATCCTCCACGATTACTTTCGCTCCTCGGCCAGCTACCGGGTCCGAATCGCGCTCAATCTCAAGGGCATCGACTACCAGCGGCACAGTGTCAGCCTCGCCGACGGGGAGCAGAAACTGGCCGATTACCTCGCCCTCAATCCGCAGGGCTTCGTGCCGATGCTGGAGATTGGCGACGAACGGGTCACGCAGAGTCTGGCGATCTTCGACCGGCTCGACGCATTGGAGAAGGACCCGCCCTTCGTTCCCGACGATCGCGCCGGCCGCGCGCATGTGCTGGCGTTGGCCCTGACCATCGCCTGCGACATCCATCCGCTCAACAATCTTCGTGTCCTCAAATATCTCAAGGCCGAGCTCGGCCAGCCGCAGGAGGCGATCGACGCCTGGTATCGGCATTGGGTGCGCGAAGGACTGGAGGCCCTTGAAGCCCTCGCCATGCCGCAGGCCGGCCGGTTCCTCTACGGCGACAGCGTCGGCATGGCCGACATCTGCCTCGTCCCCCAATTGTTCAACGCGCGCCGTTTCGCCGTCCCGCTCGGCGCCTTCCCGACTTTGCTCCGCGCCGAGGCCAATGCGCTGGCCATTCCGGCCTTCGCCGCCGCCCATCCCGATGTTCAGGAGCCCGCGTCATGAACCGTGTCGACACCATCAACGCCGGCATGGAGCGGGTTCGGCCACCCAGCCTCGCAAGCCTTGCGCAGGTCGACATCCCCAGCCTCGAAGGCAAGGTCGGCGAGGAGGAATGGAAGCTGCGGGTCGATCTCGCCGCCGCCTACCGCCTGATCGCGCATTACGGCTGGGACGACCTCATCTTCACCCACATGAGCGTGCGGATTCCGGGGCCCCAGCACCACTTCCTCCTGAACCCCTACAACCTCATGTTCGAGGAAGTGACCGCCAGCTCGCTGATCAAGGTCGATCTTCACGGCAATGCGGTCGACCCGACCCCGTTCATCACCAATCCGGCGGGCTTCACCATCCATAGCGCGGTGCACATGGCGCGCGAGGATGCCAATGCGGTGATCCATCTCCACACTCCCCACGGGCAAGCCGTCGCCGCCCATGCTGAAGGGCTGCTGGCCCTCACCCAGACCGCGATGCTGGTGATGGGCGACCTCGCCTTCCACGATTATGAGGGCGTCGCGACCGACCATGAGGAGCGGGAGCGGATCGTCGCCGATCTGGGCACCCGCAACGCGATGCTGCTGCGCAATCACGGCACGCTGGCGGTCGGCTCGACCGTCGGCGAGGCGTTCATCCGCATCTATTTCCTCGAGCGGGCCTGCCAGGCGCAGATTTTTGCGCTGAGCGCTGGCGACCAGATTAATCACCCGCCGCAGGGAACGCCAGAGATCGCCGCGCAGCAGGGCATGACGGGGCTCAAACTCGCAGCGCAATTTCTCGCCTGGCCGGCACTGCTGCGCAAGGCCTATCGGCTCGATCCCGCCTTCGCCACCTAGGCGGCTTCGAGCGCGCGGGCCTTTTGCCGCGGGGCTGCCCGGACCGGGGACCCTGCCGCCAATGTGGCCACGGCGGTAGGAGGACCGTCGTCATGCCCAAGCTCGAAGCGGCGGGCCTCCTTGGCCAGCTTCCGGGCCTGTCCGCTCATCTTGACCGCAGAGGCCGAGCTCTCTTCGACCATGGCGGCATTCTGCTGCGTCGCGCGATCCATCGCCTCGATCGCCGAGCGGATCTGGCCCATCGCCACGCTCTGCGCTTCGTTGTCGGTGGCGATGCGTCGGACGAATTCGTGCACCGTCTCGACGCTGGTGGAGATGTCGGCGAACGCGCCGTCGACAGTCCGCACCCGCGCGACCGCGGCGATGATCTCTTCCTGCGTCACGGTCAGCTGGTCGCGCGCCCGTTTGGCCTCTTCCTCGGCGCGCATGGCAAGCGCACTGACCAGATCGGCGACGACGGCAAATCCGCGTCCCGCCTCGCCCGCGCGGCCCGCCTCAACCGCCGCGTTCATCGCCAGCACCCGCGTCTGGAAGGCGATCTTGTCGAGCCCTTCGATGACGCTGTCGATGCCCTTGGCGCTGTCGCCGACCCGGCCCATCGCTTCCATCGCCTGGTCGGCGATGTCGCGTCCGCGCCTGACCGAGGCGATCCCCGCGTCGGCCCGTTCGACGGTCTCGCTGGCCGCAGCCGCCGACCCGCGCAGGCGGCCGTCGACATCCATCAGGGCAACGCTCATTTGCTCGATGCTCGCCGCGCTCGCCTGGGTCCGCTTGGCAAGCTCGTTGGCAGCCTCCGCGATGTGACTGGAATCGTGGCTGAGCGCATCGGCGCCCTCGCGCACTTCGCCGATCACGTCACGCAGCGCCGCCGCGGCGCTGTTGTAATCGTCCTTGAGCCGCGTAAAGGGCTCGGCCAGCTCGACCGTGACGCGCGCGGTCAAGTCGCTGCGGGCAAGGGCCGACAGGGCCTCGCCGATACTGTCGACGATCAGCGCCGCCTGACGCTGCTTGGCGTCCTCCGCCGTATTGAGCTGGGTACGGAAGGCCTCCACCCCCCGAGCCAAACCGCCGACCTCGTCGGTGCGGTCGGCGACGGAGATCGTCCCGCTGCGGTCCCCTGCCGCCATTCGCTCGATTACCCCGCTCAGCGCGATCAGCGGCTCGACCAGCTGCCTGCGCACCGCCGTCCCGACCTTGGCCGCGATCAGGATTGCCACGCCCATCGATGCGAGCACCAGCAGCAAGGCGGCGATGGCAATGATCGCGGACCACCGGCTTTTGGCCTGGGTGTAGGTCTCGATCGATTCGGTCACCTTCTCCATGCCGGTCTCGAGTTGCTTGAAGCTTTCGAAAAAGCCCGGGAGCATGGCGGCAGCGCGCGCGCGATCCTCGATCGGCACAGCGGCGATGGCCTTGGCGGATTGCTCAAAGGCCTTGAGTGGAGCCGCCACTTCGGCCGCGGCACCGGCGATCGCCGGATTGCCGGTATAGGCCTGCGTCTCGGTGATCCGCGCTTCGAATTCGATGAGATGCTCCTTCAGGCTTTCCTGCGAATCCGTGCGATCGATGGCGAGCGCGGGGTCGGCCGAAGCGACGATGGCGACCACGTCGCCGCGCACCGCGTCGTGCATCATGTCGGCGGTCATGTGGCTACGGAGCAGGCTTGCCGCCGCCTCCTGGGAAATCAGGGCGGATCGGAGGGTCAGCGTCGCCGCTGCGCCAAGGCCTCCGCTGAGCAGGAGCAGGCCGATCATCAGTCGGCGGACCTTGAGGGTGGCGTGATGGAGCGACGTCTGGGCCAATGTCCGGGTCTCGTCTGATTGCGTGTCACGGTCATTATAGTGAGCTTAACCGGCGAAGCGGCACGAGTACCCTACAATGAGGCGGACTCGTCTTTTCCGCCGGAGCAACCTGATGCGCAGCGTCCGCCCGACCTTCCTCTTGATCATCGCCGCATCCGCCATGCCCGCATTCGCGCAGGCTGCTCCCGGCGCCCGGGCCGAGCAGCCGCTGGACCTCTCCGCCGCCTATGCAGTCGACCTTTCGGTGGTCGAGGGGAGCGCCGACGACGGCTTCGACCGGCTCGACAATCTCGACCTTCTCGCCACCGCTCGCCTCGGCTCGCTCGGCTGGCGGGGCGCGACGGTGCACGCCCATCTCCTCGGCAATAGCGGGTCTCGCCCCAATGATCGCGCGGCCACGCTCCAAGGGGTCGACAACATCGAAGTGCCAAAGCGCGGGCTGCGCCTGTTCGAGGCCTGGCTGGAGCAGGATTTCGGCGGCGGTTCATTGCGCGCCGGCCTCTATGACCTGAACAGCGAATTCTATGCCACCGACGCTTCGGGCCTGCTGATCGCGCCGCCGTTCGGGATCGGCTCGGAATTGGCGGCGACCGGTTCGGCCGGCCCCTCGATCTTTCCCTCAAGCGCGCTCGGAATTCGCGGCGCAATCGCGATCGGCCGCCGCGGGGTCATGCGCGCCGCGCTGCTCAATGCCCGCGCCGGCACGCTCGGCGACAAGGGCGGGGTCGACCGCGATTTCGACGAGGGCCTCCTCACGATCATCGAGGCCGGGCGCGAGGGCGAAGGGACCAAGCTGATGCTCGGCGCCTGGCGCTATACCAAGAAGGTCGCGCCGCTCGATCCCGCCGACCCGCGCGCTCGGAACGTCCAAGGCGTGTATGTCCTCGCCGAACTGCCACTCGACGCAAGCTGGAGCGGCTTTGTCCGCGCCGGCATTTCGGATGGGCGAGCCGGTCCGTTCCGCGCAGGATGGCAGATCGGTGCCCAGCGCAGCCCTGCCTTCGCCTCGCGGCCCGACAGCAGTGTCGCATTTGGACTGCACGCCGCCCGGGTTTCGGGCCCCGAACGCCAGCGACTGCGCGCCGAGACCGGTCCACCGGCCCATGCCGAGACCGGGATCGAGCTGACCTTCGCCGACCGCTTGTTCGGCCCGGTCATCGTCCAGCCCGACATCCAGATGATCTTCAAGCCGGGCGGACTCGCCAAGGCCGACCCGGCCCTGGTCCTGACCCTCCGCACGATCGTCGAGTTCTGAAGCGTCCCGCTTGAGCCGGGCGCGGCGGCCTGATAGGGGCCCACCCACGGTCCGCCGCTTTAGCTCAGTTGGTAGAGCACCTCATTCGTAATGAGGGGGTCACAGGTTCGAGTCCTGTAAGCGGCACCACTCTCTCCTGAGTCTCTACAGACCCATTGCTTTTAGTTTGACGCTGCATCCCCAAGTGCCTGTCTTCACGGCACTTTTCCGACTATCCCACTCCTGAGCGGAAGCCGAGAGACGCCAAGTTTATCTGCGTGCTTGCAGCGGCAAATCAAATACTGGGCCCACAAGCGTTTGATAATCAGATTGAAAAAATGGCAGGGGCACTAACGCAATGCAATTGAAATCCTCGCCTTAGTTTGCTCCTTTTTATCTCTTTGTGGATGCTCTCGGGTGGACTGCGCCGAGGGCCGCTCGCCGTTCGTTAACCAAGTCTGTAGATATGATAACTTACCAGAATTACTGGTTAAAACAATTATTGTCGCGAGAAGTCACTCTATGCAAGTCAAATCCGAGATCTTTGATGCGCGTGATGGGGTATTCTCCGTGATCTATCGGAAACCTGGATTCAACATAATATTGACCGGCGTGCCAATATCAAGGAAACTTAACTTTCTCGCTATAAAGAGAGATGAAGTAACCGACGCTGCTGGCATTGGTCCGCGAGCAGATTCCTGAAGGTATCTCGCCGCAGATGGGTCCGGTCACCTCGATTATGGGCGAAATCATGCTCATCGCCATTCCTTATGGAGCAGCAAATCCAATGGAGGCGCGCGAAGTCGCTGACTTCCAGATCAGGCCTCGTCTCCTGACTATCGCAGGTGTGGCGCAGGTCATCCCGATCGGGGGCGAGGTGCGGCAGTACCGCGTCTCGCCAACCCTACCCGCCATGACGGCGGCGGGTGTGGAGCTTGCGGAGATCGAGAGCGCCCTGCGTGGTTTCGGCACGAATACCGGGGGCGGTTTCGTCGATCAGTTCGATCAGGAATACCTCATTCGCAACGTCGCCAGACAACTCGGATCGAGGATTTGCGATCGCTTGTTGTAGCTGACGGCCCCAGTGGGCCGGTGCGCCTCAGTCAGGTCGCCACGGTCGAGTTCGCGGCCGGCTTTCGCCTCGGCGACGCTGGCTACAACGGTCACCCCGCGGTCGTTGTGGCGGTGCAGAAGCAGCCCAAGGCTTCAACGATCGAGGTCACCCGGCAGGTAGAAAGCGCACTGAAAGAGATTGGCGCGGGGCTTCCGGCCGGCATGCGTGCGGCGCAGGTTCAGTTCCGCCAGGCGAATTTCATTGAGGCCTCGATCAGCACGCTGACGACGGTTCTGATCGAAGCGGCAATTGTCGTTGCGATTGTGTTGTTCCTGTTCCTGCTCAATACGCGAACGACAGGTATCTCGCTGGTTTCCTTACCAGTCTCGATGCTGATCACTGCCCTCGTGTTCCAGATATTTGGTTTGTCGATCAACACAATGACGCTGGGTGGCATAGCTATCGCGATTGGAGAATTGGTCGATGATGCGGTGGTCGATGTCGCTGGTCGGCTCGGTGTTGGCCTTGTGGATTGCCGACCTACCGCTTTCGGTCGCGTCTATGGTCGGGTTTGTGACCCTGACCGGCATTGCGTCCCGCAACGGCATCCTAAAAATCAGCCATCACATCAACCTTGTCCTACACGAGGACGAGACCTGGAGCGACGCCATGATCGTGCGTGGCACGCTCGAACGGCTGACGCCGGTGCTGATGACCGCTTTGGCGGCTGGTCTCGCCCTGGTTCCCCTGCTGATCGACGCCGACGCCCCAGGGAAGGAGATACTGCGTCCTGTCGCCGTCACGATCTTTGGCGGTCTCCTGTCAGCGACGCTGCTGGACGCGCTCGTCACCCCTCTCCTTTTCCGCCGGTTCGGCCGCAAGCCGCTTGAACAACTGATCGCCTCGGCTGAGCCCGGCCAATCCACTCATTTCTAACCACCCTGCAAGAAGGAAAGAAAATGAAGGCACTCTTCGTCCCTCTCGCCCTCCTAGCTGTCGTTGGTTGCTCGCAGCCGAATGCGTCCAACACCGCCGCCTCTTCCGCAAACACTACACAAGATGCGGCTGTCGCTTCCAACACACGCGCTGATGGCACGGTCATCGACGAGTCCAAGCCGCACGAGCACACTGCGGATATCGCGCACGACGAGCCCATTGATCATGCCGCGATGATGGATGCCATGATGCCAAAGCCGAACGACAGCACCGCGACCAAGGGCTACAAACAGTCGATGATGAAGATGATGGAGGGTAGTCCGCCTTACACCGGCGATGCGGACGTCGACTTCAACAAGCAGATGCGGATCCATCATATTGCGGCGGTGGATATGGCCGAGGCTCAGCTTGCGAATGGCAAGGACGCTGCGACCAAGGCCTTGGCTCAAAAGATCATTGCCGAGCAGCGAAAGGAAATCGCGCAGATTCACGCTTGGCTGCGGCAGCGCGGTCAGTAGGCTCGCACGGCACAGGGCGGGCGAGATGCCGTCCGTCCTCTGGCAATTTAGTTCGAGCCTCCTTGGGCTTGCCGCAATTGCGTGTGGCCTGACTTGCCATCTTGCCGCTAAGTACGACCTGAATGGCAACGGCCTGGCAAAGATCTGCCACAGGCTCGACGTGACCTATTCTCCCCGTGGATGGTGGGCCAAGAAGGCGGCCGGCAAGATGCTCCCACAAACACCGCTGCCCGCGCGCAAAGAAGGAGTTCCAGCCGCAATCGCCCTTGCAGTGCGCAGTCAGGAACCGAAGCCTGCCATAGCTGAAAATCAACCGCTGCTAAGGGATGTCGTCGATGTCGCAATCCCTGAGAGGCTGACCAGGGCACCATCTTGCTGGGCTTTGCCGCCGGCGCGAGAGCGACGCGCGGCTTGCGGAAGAACGCCGCCGCTAGGCTGAAGGAGAGCGTCGCCGGCGCAAGATCGACACCAAGCGCCGGCGTCGCTACGTGTAGTTTGCGCGGGCCTCCGAGGATGTGCGGCACGCCCGCGCATTCCTGGCCAAACTTGAGAAGACGCCGGTTGCGAACAGCAGGTAGGTGAGGGCAACCTCCAATAGTGGCTTGCATGGGCCGAGGAGTGCGCGCTGGCAGCTGATCCACTCGACCGGGGTCCGACCGCACTGTTCGGCGAGATCGCTGAAGTCACCGACTGGACGTATTGCGATTGAGGGGTGGCTCCGGACAGTCGAACCGCGTTTCACGTAAAATCGGGAGTGAAGGAGAGGCCTCGGGCGTCGCATGAGGGTCCGCTTTTTCTCCCCATCCCCAGCAACTCAGGTCGTAAGCAGTAGCTTGTACGATGTCCTTTTGTTCAGCACCGCCCAGGTCCGTTTCCGGTGGACAGCGGAACGGCTGCTTCCGGGTCAAGGCAGGCGAATAAGCTGACGTTCGGTCATAGTACCTAATTTGGCCGCTATGCTCCCACTCGGGCGTTCGGCTCGTCGTAATTTGTTCCTGAAAGCAGGCCATCATCCAGCCCACAGACTGAGCGAAGCGTGGCTCTGGCTCAGCAATTTCCAAGCCGCGCCGCTTCGTGCCGGGCGACAGTGCGGATATGGCCGGCGCCGGGGGCAGGCTCGTGCGCGTCGGTTGTGACGATGAGATTGGTCGAGACGGGCGAGACCGCGCCGGTGATCGACAATGTCGCCTTGCCCTGCACCGGATCGTCCATCGCCGCTGCATAGTCGATCTGGCCGTCGCGGAAGTCGCTGCGCACGACCTTCCATTCCGGCCCCATGCGTATCGCCTCGTCCAGCCGGGTGCGCATCGTATCCTTGGCAGTTTCGGCGGCGGTCAGGCAGACCGGACCGCCGTCGTCCGACTTGCCGACCGACGCTTTGCCCGCCGCCGCCATATCCGCCATCCCGCCGCTGACGCCGGTGGCATCGAACGCGGTCATGGTATGGACGATCCTCCAAGAACCTGGCTGGCGTGCGCTGGGAGCCGGTGAGGGCGCGGGCGCCGTGCAGCCAGCGGCGATCAGCACGATGGCTAGTATCGCAGAGGGCGTTCCCTTCCGATTGACGGAGGTGAGGCTGTTGAAGTGTGACAAAATTGGCTTTGACCCAGCGCTACGCCTGGCTTTGAGTTTTGGACAGATTATGCAGATTGTAAGTGTTGAGTACCGCGGAATACGCAGCATTATAGCGCCGGCACGTTTCGGTCAGACTGACGTCGGCGTCATGCGCCAGCGTGGTCCAGACAGACGCAGTCGGCTTAGGTTGGCTCCGCACCGTCAGCGGACCCAGCGGCGGCACGGCAGTCGTCGTATTCACCGTTCCGCCGATTACTGCACTCGCTTGAAGCGGGGCGGAGAAGCACAGTGCGATTGGGATCACGAGAAACCTACTGCGCTTCATCGAATTGCGCCTCCTTTAGAATTGCTCGGAACGCCGAACTAGCGCCCGCTCCCGGGTTCGAGAGCGGGCGTTCGCGGCTGCCTCGGGTCGCGCAGGAAGGCAGACGGCAACTGTTCAGGGGCAGGTCGCGGCACTGGGCGGGCATCGGGTGATGGTCAGTGCCAGCTGGGTGGAATCATTGTAATAGCTGCCCCCGTCGTCGAGCGCGAAGTCGATCACGCGCGGCTGACCCACCAACGTCACCGTCTGGTCGAATACCGCCTTGGTGCCCATCGGACCGCTCAGCGCGATGGTTGGGCCGACCTGTACGTTGTTGACGATGATGTGCCCGCCGACTGAATTCGCCCCGGCATCGACCGACTTGATGAAGCCCTGGATGCGGAATTTCCCGGCCATCGGTGCGACAAAACGAACCGTAGCGCATTTCGCGTTGACCCCGCTCTCGCCGGGATGCAGCCATACCGAATTGGCCGGGAATTGCGCCGAGGAAGAGACAGTAACGCCGCTGGTTGCGAGATTTTTGGCAATCAGCGGCACGATCGTCGGGCTGTTGACGCCCTGTTTGCCGATGAAGTTGGTCAGCGGCGGTCCGACATAGTTGTAGAGCAGGGGCGTAGCAGAACCCGCGCAACCCGCACCCGCCCGCTGCATGTAGGACCACGGCCCGCTGTTGAAGCCGGTGACGACATCCCAGACCTGCGGCGGCGGAACCGCGAGCGCGGAAACCGGAGCGAGCGCCGAGGCGGCGCAGGCGAGAAGGGGCAACATATCATGCTTTTTCATGATCGATTCCTTGTCAGATTGAGAAGTGTTGAGGGCCGGCTCAGGCGGAGACACCACCCCAGCAGTTGATCCAAGGAAATCCTGAGACGGACTTGCATGCGAAGCCGATGCTCCAGCCGGCCGGACCGGTACCTCCGCCGTCTCCGATCGCAATCGGCACAGGCCAATCGACGCCTGCGGCCCGCCGCAGCATTTCGCTTACTCGGCCGCTGTCTTTGCGGGCGAAGGCATCAAGGTAGGCGGGATCGCCGAGCATTCGAACGTGGGCTGCCTGCAAGCGGGCCGCCACCTTCGCGCGATCAGGCAGGCTTGGCGCACGGTCCGCAACTCGGGCAACGGCTGAAATGGTGGGGGCAGTCGTGGCTGGTTCAATGCCGGCGTTCGCGTTGACGGCCGGTAACACAACAGCGAGCGAAAAGGCGGCAATCAGCATAGTCGATCGGAAGGTCTTCATCTGACTTACTCCTTGAAGGGGGCTGTCGGCGGAGATCACTTCAGCAGCGTGACGTGGCCGACGTAGTTGAGCTTCTTGCCGAACAGCTCCATTTCGCCCGTCCCGCGGGCGCATTTGAAGCCGGCTTGTTTCGGGTCGCCGCCGCGCTTCACCAGCATCGTGTCGCTGCCGAAGCGGACCGAGGCGTCGCTGAAATCGAGCGCGGCTTGCGGGCAGGTGCGGCGGGCGAAATCGACCAGGTCGGTGAAGGGGCCGTTGCGGACGCGCTCGGCCACGATCACGGCCACGCCTTCGCGGGTGATCGCGGTGCCGTTGATCAATGCGGAGCCGTCGGCCTTACTCACATCGACGATCACCAAGGAGATCAATGGAATAATCCAACCGCCCCTTAATCCGGCGTCGCCAGTGTCGCCTGCGCCGCCATCGAAGGCAATCTGTTCTGCCCAGCGGTGCACCACGGGAAGCGCGCGGCGGGCGCGGGGGTCGGCGGCGCGCGAATCCGGGGCTTTGGCGCCTTGCCGCGCGACGAACGCCAGCCGCCCGTCGGGTCCGACGCGCATCGGGACTTCCTGCGCGCCTTCGAACACGCGGACGGAGTAGAGGCCTGGCTCGAGCCCGGTGATCCGGATTTCGCCATTGGGATCAGTGGGCGCGATGATCGGAGCGTTGCCGGGCTTTTTCTTGATGACGAGGCCTACGCCTGGAATGCCAGCCGCCAGCGCCGGGCTGGCCCACAGCGCCGCCGTTCCTGCGACCATTAAAGCCGCGCCTTGCTGGACCGGGGACAAGCTGCCCAACCCGAGTGCGGCGAGCGCGGCGGCGGCGGTCTTGCGGCTTGGCATGGATCGGATCCTTCTTTTCAGGTCCTGCGACTGTTGCGGCAAGTTTCGCCCGTCAGCCGCCCCCGCGCCATCCCATGAACGTGGGGGGTACGGCCGTCCCTCTCGACAACCGGCGGCGCATGGGCTGCTATCGCTGCCGTGCCGTCCGTCCCGCCCCGCCAGCCCAGCGCAACGCCGCCGCTTCGCAATTATGCGCTCGCTATGTTGATAGCGGTGGTCACGTTGGCGCTGCTGCTGGCGTTCGCGCCGACGGTGAAGGGACTGCGGCTGGTCACCCCCGACCGGATCGTGGTGATGGAGCCGGGCGAGCAGCACCAGGCGCGCCACCCGGCCTCCGCCAATTGGGCGCTTGGATTTCCCGATCAATTCCAGTTCGCTGCCGAAACAGCCCGCCAGCGCGCGGCGCGCGTGTCCGCTCGCGATGTCAGCCCGGAAGAGCGCCAGTGGCATTTCCAGCTTACCGATGCGGAGGCCGCCGCCGGAGACCAGGCGATCTTCCTGCCCAACGCGACGGGATCGCTGATCTTACACTTGAACGGCGCGGGCACCGCGGCAGGCACCGCGTTGCCGCATTACGCCGGGCCCGGCATCGGCCAGTCGCTGCTGGCCGCGCCGATCGCTGCGGCCGATCTCAATTCCGGGCTCAATCGCGTCGATATCCTGCAGTCCGAAGATCGCGGCCATGTCGGGCTGCGCGCGATCTACCTCGGGCCCACAACAAAGGTGCGTGCGGCGGCCGCTGCCTTCGCGAGCTGGATCGATGTGCAGCGTATCGCGGGCGCAAGTGCGGCAGCTGCGGGGCTGATCGGTGCGTTGTTGCTGGTGCTCGTGGGCCAGCAACGCATTCCGGCGGCGGCGTTCGGCCTTCTCGCTCTGACCCAGGTCGCTGCGTTTCTGCCCGTCGGCATTCCCTCGATCGGCCTTGTGATCGGAGCGGCCACTTTGGCCGGCGGCAGCGCGATCGTCTGGTGCCGCCAGCATCCGCACGACTGGATCGGCTGGCTGCTGCTTGGCCTTGCCATACCCGCGCTGGCGGGCGGCGTGTCGTCACTAGTGCTACTGGGCTTGGACGTTCTGCCTGACCATTCGGCGCATTGGCTGCAGCTGGCCAACAATGGTGCGCGACCGCTGCTGCTGATCGGCGCACCAGTGTCGATCTGGCGCGACGGCAAGGGCTTGATCGAACGGGTCCGCACGCTTCGCGCCGAGAGCCAGCGCAAGGATCGCACCATCGCCGAACAGAAGGCCGCGCTCGACGCGAAAATTCGCCATGCCGCGGTATTGGAGGAGCGCCAGCGCTTCGCGCGCGACATGCACGATGGGATCGGCGGCCACCTGCAGGGGCTGCTGATGCGGGTTCGTGCACAGCGGATCGACAGCGGCGCGATTGCCGATGAATTGCAGAGCGGACTTGCCGACCTTCGGCTGATGGTCGATTCACTCGACCAGGTGGACACCAGCTTGTTTGCAGCAATGGAGAGCTTTCGCATTCGCGCGACGCCGCAACTCCTGGCCAGCGGTATCGCGCTCGATTGGCAGCTCGATGAAGGGGTGCGGAGTGCCGCGCTCGATCCGCGCGCCACGCTGAGCCTCTATCGTATTATGCAGGAACTGGTGACCAACAGCATCCGTCACGCACAGCCCCGAAACCTGGCGATTGCCATGACCTGCGACCAGCAGCGCGACAATCTCTCGGTGGTGGTCAGTGACGATGGCTGCGGGTTCGATCCGCTCGCCGCACCGACTGGGCGGGGAGTATCCAACGTCCGCGCGCGGATCGAACGGATGGGGGGTCGTTTCTCCGTGACGAGCACGGCGGCCGGGACTTCGACGGAATTCAGTCTGCCAGTCTCGATAACCCGCTTATAGCTGCAACCATCCGTTCTGCACCGCCTCGAATACGGCCTCGTTGCGCGAATGGACCGCCATCTTCGCATAGATCGCCTTAACGTGGTCGGACACGGTATGCCCTGACATGCCAAGCGTTTCGGCGGTCTGGCGGTAGGTGAGGCCGCGCGAGAACATCGTCAGTACGTCGAGCTCCCGCGGAGTCAGCAGGTTGGCGATCGGGGCGCTGGCAGCGGCGGCTTTTCCCGCTGGAGGGCCGGACTGCACGAGCGACAGCAGGTGACTGGCGGCCTGCGCGCTGATGGGGGTGCCACCGGCGACCAGCTCGCGAATATCGTGCGCGATGCGTTCGACCGGCGTGTCTTTCAGCAGATAGCCGCTCGCTCCGCACTCAAACGCCAGCAGCACCGTCGTGCGGTCGCCCAGGACGGTCAGCATCAGCGCTCGGCCATCGCCCGCGGCACGGAAAGCGCGGACGAAGTCCAGTCCGTTGCCATCCGGCAGGCGGATATCCACCAGCGCGATCGCAGGCGTCCCGAAGGCCAGCGCGGCCACCGCTTCGGCCAATCTTCCGGTCGAAAAGGTGATCGCGAAGTCGGCTTGCCGGGCAAGGTAGGTTTCGAGATACGCGCGAGTATCCTCGTCGTCCTCAAGGATGCCGATCGTTATCGGCTCGGGCATCGTCATCGCCGGACATCCCGGTCCCAGCAATTGCCATATTGCTGATCGCGGATGTTGACGAGGGCGCGGGCGCGCGGTGTGATGGCGCTGTAGGATACGACCTGGCCACCCCCGCCTTCATGGTAACTGAGGACCCGCCAGCCAGCGCCGAAACTGGCCGCGCAAAAGCGGTTGGCATCGGACAGCCGGGGGAAGCGATCCCCGCGTACGGGCGCGCTCAGGCGAATTTCGCCACCCACGAATGCCGTTTTTGCCAGGCCGATGCGGGTAAGTTCAGGCGGCACCGTGCGCGCGCCGTCGTGATAGCAGGCAACCGGACCGGGAGCGCTGCACAAACGGTCGCCAGCCAATGGCTTGCAGCCGCTCTGCGAGTGATCGATCATGCAGCCCATCCATGACACGTCAGCGCCCATGGGCTTCAGCCGGTGCTCCACGAAGGTGACCCCGCGGGCCTGATCGGGTCGCTGGCAGATCATCAAGGCCAGCGCGTCGACCTTTGTGTCGTCGCTCACGGAGACGTCTACGTCTTCCGGGTGGTTTGTCCGCGAGAGGTAGGAGAGAAAATCGGGAGCGGCTTCTTCGCTAATTCCGGTGATTTTCAAACGGTCGAAAGCGAACGCCACCAGTCGGCTCCCATCGGCCAGCCTGGTGGTCGACGGTCCGGCGTCCGCAAAGTTGGTGGTGAAGGTGCGCCCGCTGTTCAGGCGGTCAGGCGTTGCAAGCGTGTCGAGGTCGCCGATCAATACGCCGTCGTTGGAAGAGCCCCGGCCCGCCTCGGTAACGCGCATGACGAGCGATCCCGAGACGATCGCGCCCTGCACCTCGAAATGATCGATCAGGACACGATCCGCGCCACCCTCGTCATAGTCGCGCCGCTGCGCGGCCGAATTGCTGCCTTGGGCCAGATCCGAATAGTATCCGTTGCGGAGCAGGCGAGGGCTGATCTGCGCGACTTCCGGTTGGCCGCGGGCAAACCCATCCTCAACGCCGCGCATCATCACCACTCGCGTCATGCCCGACGGGCAGACAAATGCATCGACCATGTCGTTGAGGGGCGTTGGCGACGCATTCACGCCGCCTTTGCCCCAATGGAGCATCGCCAAGACCGCCAGCCCCGCTGAAAGTGTCACGCACAAAAGCCAAGGCAAGGTTCGCATTGAAAGCGAATGTGCACGAATTAGCAAATGTTTGAAAACGAAAATTCTATCGTCAATCTTCGCAAATGCCAGACAGAGAACAGGGCACAGGATTATCCATATTTGGCGAAGCCAAGCCGCCGGCAAGCGTCAAAGTTCAAGCTAGTTTCCTGCACACTTCTCAATCAATCAGTTCCAAAAGATCGTCGACTGGCTGACTTACGATCGTGCACACTCAAGGCGGAACGGCAGCTAACGGCCACTTGCCGACGCTCAAGCTAGCATCCACCCGACGTCTGCTGGTGGTGGGAAGCGGAACGGCTGCTTTCGGGAGTGCAGAGGCTGATAGAAGACAGTCGTCTAATGGAGTGCGTGTCGACTTGGCGCCCGAGTCAGAGGCTCATGCTGTATGCATTTAGAACCGTTAGCAGGCCTTGGGAGTGGCTAAAGCCCTCGTCATTCCGCTCACTTCATCGCTGCTGACGACCAATGCAGGTGAAGGATCTTCCAAGCACCTGCGTCCTTGCGGATGAGGGCGGTTTCCACCGTGCGCCGGTCGACGGCTTTGCCATTAAAAGTGCCCTTCGTGCGTCCTTCGGTAGTGATCCACACGACTTGTCCTGTCACTCCGCCGGTGCGCTTGACCGTCGTCGCAGGCACCTGCCCGGCGAACGCGATGTCGGCGTCAAGGTGATGAGCCGCATACTTACTCTTGCTCTCAGCATGGCCGGACTCGTAGATCAGGGCGTCTTCAGCCAACAAATTCAAGGCAGCTTCGCGCTTGCCACTCCGGAGCGCCCGGTGGAAGGCGTCGAGCACGGTTTGCGCGCCAGTAGAACCCGCAGGCAATTGGCGACCTGTGGCTGCCGAAGATTGGGCATGCGCCTCCAGCGGAGTGCATGTCAGGCCAAGGATTGCCGCCAGTAGGAATGGGCTGCGGGAGGTCATCTATATGCCTTTCGTTTACCAACCGCAAACGTGCGGCATCCAGATCGTGGCATCCATCCCTAGCACCGCCGGCCGTAGTGGCCAGAGATCGCTGATCGCCTAATTGCTGGCCACTCGAGTCAGTTTCAGAATCCAGTGAGGATCGGGCACTGTTGTTGAGCGCCAGCGGCGCAGCTATCAGCCAATTGCTGCAGCGCGTTCCGCACCTCGTTCAGATCGGCAATCCTTTGTTCGAGCGCGGCAAGTCGTTCACGCGCCACCGCCACCGCCGCCGCCAATCAGCCGCATGCCCTGCTCCGCGTCGAACCGCTCGAGCAAGGTGACGCAGCCGTGGTCGAGCAGGGCCGCCGGCGGATGGGCCAGCCCGGTGCCATGGTGGAGCGGGGTCATCGACAGGAAGCGCTGGCTCGCGCCGGCCGATGACGAACCGGTGCTCACCAAGCAATTCCCAGTGCCTTTTTCGAGACCGACCTCGCGGGCGGCTTCGAGAGCAGGGCATCGATACCTTGCTGATCGCCGGGCTGACGACCAGCGGCGGCGTCTGCGCCACGGCGCTCGATGCCCTCTGCCACGGTTTCGTGCCGCTGGTCGTGGAGGATGCGTGCGGCGATCGCAACCTTGGGGTGCACCGCGCCAATCTGTTCGATCTCCAAGCCAAATAGGCGGACGTCTCACCGGACAGGATGAGGCTGCGGATCTCCGCATGGGCTTGGTCGGACGCATGCGACATGGCCATGGTCAGATGTCCGCGAGGACCGAAGTCATTGTGCCGCAAAGGCATACTATCGGCCGTGTCCTCGACCTTGCCAGCCGTCCGATGACGAGGTGGTGGATTTCAGCCCGTTGCCCTTTCGTTCCATGATCGCCAAAAGGCCGTTGTGACCGTGATCCGCGCTCTTCCCGCCTTGCATGCGAGCCACGCGGGGATCTGGCTCGCCGGCCCCGACGGTCTGCGCGGGATTGGCCGAGGGGAAGCGATCCGGCGGATCGCGGAGACCCCTCACCTGTTGCTCAACGCGCCTCTGGCCGGGCAGCGGCTGGGCGTGCCGGAGCTTAACGGGCTCGACCTGCTCGAACTCTTTGCGTTCCTCCACCCGGCGCGCTTCGTCGTCCCGACTGTCAGCGGACTTGCGGCCTTCGTCGGGCTCGACGCACCGAAAGAAGATGCCGCGGCGGCCGGCCTTCTGCCATTGATCGCCGAGCACCTGCTAGCCGTGCTCGACGGTCCCGATTGGCCGGAGCGCGAGGGGGCATGGACCAGCAATTTCTCGCTGCAGCGGCTCGGCTGGGGCTGGGCCGGACTGGTCGGGCGACGGCTGGCGCGGCCCGACCAAGGCGAGCGGATGCTCTTTGCGCGTCTGGAAGCGTGGGACGAGACCGCCGAGCGCCCGCCGCCGCGCCATGTCCGGCTCGATCCCACAGCGACCGCGGCGCGGCTGGCGGCGCTGGCGGGGGCGGGCGCCGAGCGGCGCGAGGGCCAACGCGATTTCGCGGTAAGTGCGGCCGCGCACAGCTTCGCGCCTCGATTGGCGCGCGAGGCGCCCAATCTGCTGCTGGCCGAGGCCGGCACGGGGATCGGCAAGACGCTCGCCTATCTCGCGCCGGCGACATTGTGGGCGGAGCAAGCGGGCGGCCCGGTGTGGATTTCGACCTTCACCAAGGCGTTGCAGCGGCAATTGGACGCCGAAGGCTGGAAGATCGAGCCCGACCCGGTGCGCCGCAAGCAACGGATCGTCGTCCGCAAGGGTCGCGAGAATTACCTCTGCCTGCTCAATCTCGAGGATGCGCTGCAGGGCGCGTTCAGCGGCCGCGCGGCGGTGCTGGCGCAGCTGGTCGGGCGCTGGGCGGCCTATAGCAAGGATGGCGACATGGTCGGCGGCGACCTGCCGGGCTGGCTGCCAAGCCTGTTCCGTCGCGCCGGTGCGACCGCGCTGACCGACCGTCGCGGCGAGTGCGTCTATGCCGGCTGCCCGCATTATCGGAAATGCTTCATCGAGCGCGCCGAACGGGCTTCGCGCGGCGCCGATCTGGTGATCGCCAACCATGCGCTGGTGATGGTCAGCGCTGCACGCGGGCGCCTCGGGGGAGGCCTCGAGAGGATCGTGTTCGATGAGGGCCACCACCTGTTCGATGCGGCGGATTCGACCTTTGCGGTGGCACTGACCGGGGCCGAGACGATCGAGTTGAGGCGCTGGATCGTCGGCCCCGAACGCAATGCGCGCGGGCGGCGGCGCGGGCTGGCGGCGCGGCTGATGGACGTCTGCTCCTATGACGATGCCGGGGCGGCGGCGCTCGATGCTGCCGTACAGGCGGCGGCGCTGCTGCCCGGCGAGGGCTGGCTCGGGCGCGTGGTCGAGGGCGTGCCGATGGGTCCGCTCGAAACTTTGCTGGCCGCGGTCCGGGGCACCGTGCTTGCACGGGCGCGGGCCGAAGATGCCGGCTACGGCCTCGAAGCCGAATTGGCAGAGCCCGACGGGGCGCTGGTCGCGGCGGCGGCCGGGGCGCTGGAAGCGCTGGAAGCGCTGCAGCGACCGCTCGCGGCGCTCCGGTTGCGGCTGGAGGCGGTGCTGGACGACGGTCCCGACTGGCTCGACGGTGCGGCGCGCGCGCGCGTTGAGGGGGCGATTGCCGGTCTTACCTGGCGCGGGCAGGCGGTGGCGGCCTGGGCGCAGTTGCTGGCGCGGGTCGGGGGGACCGCGGATCCCGATTTCGTCGACTGGCTGAATCTCGACCGGGTCGAGGGGCGCGAACTCGACATCGGACTCCAGCGCCGCTGGCTCGATCCGACGCGCCCGCTGGCCAGGGCCGTGATCGAGCCCGCGCACGGCGTCCTGGTCACCTCGGCTACGCTGCGCGGCGGGGAGGAGGGCTGGGGCGTCGCCGAAGCGCGTACCGGCGCCGCGCACCTTGCCGCGCCCGCGCGCCATTTCCATGCTGCCAGCCCGTTCGATTATGCCGCGCAGTCCGAAGTGCTGGTGGTGACCGACATCAAGCAGGGGGACCTGGCGGCGTTGAGCAATGCCTATGCCCGACTGATCGCGGCGGCGGGCGGCGGCACTTTGGGGCTGTTTACCGCGATCCAGCGGCTGAAGGCGGTCCATGCCCGGATTGCCGACCGACTTGCTCGCGACGGTCTCCCCCTCCTCGCCCAGCATGTCGATCCGATCGATACGGGGACGTTGGTCGACATGTTCCGGGCCGACCCGCGCGCGTCGCTACTCGGCACCGATGCGCTGCGTGATGGGGTCGATGTGCCCGGCGAATCGCTGCGGCTGGTGGTGATGGAGCGCATTCCGTGGCCGCGCCCGACCGTGCTGCATGCGGCGCGGCGGCTGGCCGGGGGCGGTTCGGCCTATGACGACCGGGTGGTCAAGGCGCGGCTGGCGCAGGCGTTCGGGCGGCTGATCCGACGGCAGGGCGATCGCGGCCAGTTCGTGATTCTGAGCGCGGCTTGCCCGTCCCGATTGCTGACAGCGTTTCCGAGCGGGGTGCAGGTGAGCCGCATTCCGCTCGACGAAGCGGTCGCGCGGGTCGCTAGTCGAGCGTTTCCGCCAATTGCATCCGCAGCCGCTTCAGCGCCGGAAGCAGATCGCGTGCATTGGCCAGCGGAAGTTCAGGGGGGATCGGCACCGCAGGACTGACCAGCGCCGCCCCCGGCTTTTCGCGTAGCAGGGCCTGGACGCCGCGGACGGTGTAGCCGTCCCGGTTGAGCAATTGGTGGATCCGGCGCACCAGCGCTACATCCTCGGGCCGGTAGTAACGGCGGTTGCCCGCGCGCTGGAGCGGCCTCAGCTGCGGGAACTTGCCTTCCCAATAGCGCAGGATGTGCTGGCCAACGCCAAGCTCCGACGCGACTTCACCGATTGTGCGAAAGGCCTCGGGCCCCTTGACCGAAGGGGCCGGCACCCCGTCAGCCGCGCGCGATCCGGTCGCGCATCATCTGACTGGCGCGAAAAGTCATCACGCGGCGCGGCGCGATCGGCACTTCGACCCCGGTCTTGGGGTTGCGACCGATCCGCTGGCCCTTGTCGCGCAGGATGAAGCTGCCGAACCCGGAAATCTTCACATTCTCGCCATGGGCAAGCGCGGCGCACATGTGATGCAGCATCCGCTCGACCATGCTGGCCGACTCGGCCCGGCTGAGCCCGAGCTTATGATGTACGACATCGCCGAGGTCGGCGCGGGTCAGCGTTCCCCCGTGCATTTCACTCTGTTGCCCGCCCCGCGGGACGCCTGCATCGGCCATCCGTCACTCCCGCCCTTAAGTTCGACGCTCCCCTTTGCGTCGGCGCGCACCATAACAACAAGTCGACGGTCGGCAAACCGACAATATTTTCCGTTTAACCCACTGATAAGGCGGTCAAACGACCAGAACGGCAGCGCCCCAGGTAAAGCCGCCGCCCATGGCTTCCAGTACGACCGTGTCGCCCGGCTTGATTCGCCCGTCCTTGACCGCGACGTCAAGCGCCAGCGGGACGGAGGCCGCCGACGTATTGGCATGCTGGTCGACGGTCATCACCACGCGGGCCGGATCGAGCCCGAGCTTGCGCGCGGTGGCATCGATGATCCGGGCATTGGCCTGGTGCGGGACGACCCAGTCGACATCGGCTGTGGTCAGTCCCGCGGCCTCCAGCACTTCGCCGAGCACCGCAGCGAGATTGACCACGGCGTGGCGGAACACTTCGCGCCCTTTCATCCGCAGCTTGCCGACTGTCCCCGTGGTCGACACCCCACCGTCGACATAGAGCATGTCGCCATATTGGCCGTCGGCATGAAGGCGCGTGGCGAGGATGCCGCGCGTCTCGCTCTCCTCGGCGCGCAGGACGACCGCGCCGGCGCCATCGCCGAACAGGACGCAGGTCGTGCGATCCTCCCAGTCGAGGATCCGGCTGAACGTCTCGGACCCGATCACCAGCGCGCATTTGGCGTTGCCGCCGCGCAGCATCGAGTCGGCCACGGTCAGCGCGTAGAGAAAGCCGGTGCACACCGCATGGACGTCGAACGCGATGGCGTCCTTGATTCCCAGCAGGTGCTGGACCTTGGTCGCGCTGCTCGGGAAGGTCTGGTCGGGCGTAGCGGTGGCGAGCACGATCAGGCCGACGTCGGCAGGTGTGAGCCCGGCGTCGTCGAGCGCCTTGCGCGCGGCTTCGGTGGCGAGCGTCGCGGTGGTCTCGTCTTTAGCGGCGATGTAGCGGGCGCGGATGCCGGTACGCTCGACGATCCATTCGTCGCTGGTATCAACCTGTGCCGCGAGTTCGGCATTGTCGACGCGCCGGGCGGGCAGGGCCGAGCCGGTACCCACGAGAATGCTGCGAAGGGTCACTCAGGCACTGGCTCCGGCAAAGGCGTGTGCGCGGAATTCGTCGAGGTCGTGGCTGACCTGGCGGATGATGTCGTTGCGGACCATCCGCGCGGCGACCGCAATCGCATTGGCAACGCCCTTGGCACTGGCGCCGCCATGGCTTTTGACGACCAGGCCGTTCAGCCCGAGGAACACCGCGCCATTATGATTATTGGGGTCGAGATGGACCTTGAGCATGTGCAGCGCGGGCTTGCTGAGCGCGAAGCCCGCCTTGGAGCGCAGTGACGAGGTGAAGGCGCGGCGCAAAAGGTCGGTGACGAAGCGCGCGGTCCCTTCGGCCGTCTTGAGCGCGATATTGCCCGAAAAGCCGTCGGTCACGACCACGTCGATCTTGCCGCGCGACAGTTGATCGCCCTCGGTGAAGCCATCGAAGTGGAGCGGCAGGTAAACCGCCTCGCGGAGCATCGCGGCCGCTTCCTTCAGCTCGCCGGTGCCCTTCAGTTCCTCGGTGCCGATATTAAGCAATTTCACCCGCGGGCGCTCGAGCCCAAGAACAGTGCGCGCATAGGCCGCGCCCATCACCGCGAACTGCACGAGGTTCTGCGCATCGCATTCGGTATTGGCGCCAAGGTCGAGCATCACCAGGTCGTGGGTGCCGAGCGTCGGCAGCAGCGCGGTCAGTGCCGGCCGGTCGATCCCGGGCATCGTGCGCAGGGCCAGCTTGGCCATGGCCATCAGCGCACCGGTATTGCCACCGGACAGGGCCGCGTCGGCCTTGCCCTCCTTCACCAGGTTGATCGCCATGCCCATCGAAGTCGTCCGGGCACGACGCAGCGCCTGGCTGGGCTTTTCGTCACCGGTGATCGAGTCGGATGCATGCAGGATGGCCGCAGCGCCCGCCGGCAAGGCGAGATGCTCGAGGCCGTCCTTCAAAATATTCTCGTCACCGACGAGGATGAATCGAAGCGAAGGATCGCTCTTCAGCGCACGCTGCAACCCGCCGAGGATTGCCGTGGGACCACCGTCCCCACCCATGGCGTCAATGGCGATCCGCGGTGTGCCGATCGGTTCGGCACTCTCCATCCCGCGGGACACCTGCCGGGCTGCTCTCAGGCCTCGGTCGCGACGATCTCGCGGCCATTATAATGACCGCAGGCCTGGCACATGTTGTGCGGCAGCTTGAGCTCCCCGCAGTTGGAGCATTCCTGGAAGTTCACCGGTGACAGCGCATGGTGGCTGCGGCGCATGTTGCGCTTCGAGGGCGAAGTCTTTCTTTTGGGGACGGCCATTGCGGCACCTGTTCTAAGCTGTTGCGGTCAAAAAAGAAGGCGACGGTCCTTAGCCGGCTCACCGAAGCCGAGGGCCCCGAGGCGGCGACAAGGATCGTCGCGAACGGAGCGGCCTATAGCGGAACGGGGAGAGGAAGCAAGGGTAGAGCCGAGCCGTTTGGAAAGCGAACGACCCCGCCGAATTCGCTTCGTTCGTTTCCTTCGCTTTGTGACCATTGCCGGGACGATGGGTCGAGTCGGGATGGGTGCAGCGGCATCTGCCGTGGCAAATCATCCAAAATCCTACTGTTCAAGAGGTTTTGCTTAGTGAAGGGGCGGGATTGCATCGGGCCCCTCCGTTGGCGCCTCGCGCTGCCACCTTCCTGCTGCTCGGCAGGGAGGAGGATTGATTTCACGCCAGCACTTTGTCCCCGACAAACGGATTGCTCGCCCGCTCGCGCGCGAAATTGCTGGCGGGGCCGTGGCCGGGCACGAATGCGGTCTCGTCGCCGAGCGGCCAGAGCTTGTCGCGAACCGAATCGAGCAGCGCCTGATGGTCCGACAGCGGGAAGTCGGTGCGCCCGATCGAGCCGGCAAACAGCACGTCGCCAACCAGCGCGAGCTTGCTCGGCGCATGGTGGAAGATGACGTGGCCAGGCGTGTGGCCGGGTGTTTCGTACACCGCCAGCGTCAAGTCGCCGACGGTGACCGTGTCGCCCTCGACCAGCCAGCGGTCGGGCTCGAAGGTCGTGGCGGCGATGCCGTAGGCCTTGCCGTCATCCTCCAGCCGGGCGATCCAGAAACGGTCGGCTTCGTGCGGGCCCTCGATCGGCACGCCGAGTTCGACCGCGAGCTGACCGGCCTGGCCGCAATGGTCGATATGGCCGTGGGTCAGGATGATCTTCTCGACCGTGACCCGGGCCTGCGCGATCGCCGCGCGCAACTTGGGCAGGTCGCCGCCCGGATCGCACAGGGCAGCCCGGTTGGTCGCGGTGCACCATAGCAAGGTGCAATTCTGCTGCAGCGGGGTGACCGGGATCACCATCGCCTTCAGCGAGGGGGTGGCGTCTTCGCTCACGTCAGCCTGGTCCTACTTCAGGAGGGTCTGCTGCCAGAATTGCAGCGTCGACCAGAACAGATAATCCTGATTTTCCTTCTTGGCGAAGCCGTGGCCCTCATTCTCGCCGACCATATACCAGGTCGGAGCGGCGCCCGGGCGCGCATTCAGCGCGGCGACGACCTGGTCGGCCTCGCTCTTGGGCACGCGCGGGTCGTTGGCGCCCTGAACCACGAACATCGGTGCCTTGATTTCGCCGACCCGCCGCAACGGGCTGATCTCGAGCAATTTGGCGCGCTGGGCGGGGTCGCGCTCGTCGCCATATTCGACCCGGCGCAGGTCGCGGCGATAGCTTTGCGTATTCTCGAGGAAGGTGACGAAGTTGGAGATGGCGACGTTGCACAACGCGCCCTTGAAGGCGTCGGCGTAGCGGATCGCGGCAGCGTAACACATGTAGCCGCCGTAGCTGCCCCCGGTCACCGCCATCCGAGCCGGGTCGAGCGCCGGATCGACCTTCAGTGCGTTTATGAAAGCACCGATGTCCTTGACTGAATCCTCACGCTTGAAAGCGCCGTTGTCGAGCCCGACGAAGCGCTTGCCGAAGCCGGTCGAGCCGCGGACATTGGGGTAGAAGATCGCGAGGCCAAGCTCGTTGACCAGATAATTGTTGCGCCCGATGAAGCCGGGTTGCGACTGGCCTTCAGGACCGCCGTGAATGTCCACGATGACCGGACGCTTGCCCGGGAATTTCGCCGGGTCGGGGCGGTAGAGAAAGCCCGAGACAGGCTCGCCGTCGAAACTCTTCACCTCGATCAGCTGCGCCGACGGATTGCGCGAAAAATCGAGACCGCCGGTCTCGCTTCGGGTCCAGCGGGTGAGCTTGCCCGTGCGCGGATTGAGCGACCAGGCGTCGGCGGTGCCCTGCGCCGAACCGAAGGTGAAGCCGAGCTCACCCCACGGCGCCCATTCGAGCCCACCGGCGACACCGACCGGCAGCGCGGCGACGCGGCTCGAGCGGCCGCTGGCCGTGTCGAGCAGGTGCAGCCGGCTGATCCCGGCCTCGTTCGAGAAATAGGCGATCGTCCGCCCATCTTCGGAGATATCGAAATCGTCGATGTCCCAGCGGCCGGCATTCGCGACGGGGGTGAAGCGGCCGGTGGCGGTGTCCATCCGGCCCAGGCGCTGGACGTCGCTGTCCTCGTCCGACAGCACCCACAATATGCCGTTCGGGGCGTATTCCGCGCCGCCGAAGGCGATGTCCTTCTTGTGGTCGCCGATCGGGGTCAACCGGCGCGTGCCGAGGTCGAGCAGATAGGGGTCGCTGTTCGTGACCTGCTGATAATTGACCACCAGCGCCTTGGCATTGCCCGGCGCGAAGGCGGCGATATTCCAGCCGCCGCCCTTGACCTCGGCCACCAGCCGGTCGGTGGCGGGATCGCGCGGGTCCATTACGTAGAGATCGGTATCGGCCCCATTGCGCCGGGTCGAGTTGTAGCCGACCAGCTTGCCATCCTTGCTCCACGCACCGAGACCGTTGCGGCTCTTGCCGTCGGTCAGCTGAACCAGGCGGCCGCTCTCGAGGCGGTGGATCTGGAAGAATTCGTCGCCGCCGCGGTCCTTGGTGACGAGCAGCACGTCGCCCGACGGAGCCCAGCTGCCGCCGACCGGCTCGGCTTCGAAGCTGATCTGCTGGCGGTCCATCATCGGACCCGCGACGCGGTGCAATTGGGGCACGTTGCCGAAGCGGGTGCGGATCAGCATCGAGCGGTCGCGGCTGTTCCATCCCCCGAAACCGGCGCTGCGCAGCTCCTGATAGGCGCGGGTGCGCGCGGCAAGCTCGGCCGACACCGGCGGCACCGCCTGGACGGTAATCGCGGCGGGTTTCGGCGCTGTAGCGGGGGCCTGGGCGCTTGCAAAAGCGGGCAGGAAGGCGGCGGACGCGGCAAGCGCGACGAGGGTGCGGTTGGGCATAAGCCGTAGCTTATGACGTCGGCTGCGGTCCTTCAAGCACCGCCATCGATGGTTTGGCATCCTTCATCGAAGCCGCGGCCGCTTCGGCTCCGCGAAGGGCGCGCAGCACGTTGCCCCCGGCCAGCTTGGCGAGATTGGCGTCGGTCCAGCCGCGGCGGATAAGCTCGGCGAATAGCCGCGGATAGGCCTCCACCCCCTCAAGCCCGACTGGCGTGCGCGGAATTCCGTCGAGGTCGCCGCCTATTCCGACATGATCATGGCCCGCCACCTTGGCGACATGGTCGATGTGGTCGGCGACGTCCTTGATTCCGACGATCGGGCGCGGATTAGCCTCGACCCATGCCGCCATGTCCTTGTCGAAGGCCACCTTGCTGGTGCGATTGAAGGTCTTGAGACGGGCTTCCTGTGCAGCAAATTCACCATCCCAGCGCCACATGGCGGGACTAAGGAAACTCGGAACCCAGGTGACCATCATAACCCCGCCATTGGCAGGCAGCAGTCGGAGGATGTCGTCGGGTACGTTGCGGGGGTGGGGATTGAGCCCACCGGCGGACGAATGGGAAAAGATCACCGGCGCACGGGATGCGGCGATCGCATCGCGCGCGGTGACGGGAGCGACGTGGCTAAGATCGAGCAGCATGCCCAGCCGGTTCATTTCCTTGACGACTTCGATCCCGAAGGGGGTCAGGCCATCATGCTTGGGTTGCTCGGTGCCGGCATCGGCCCATTCGGTGGTCTGGTTGTGGGTCAGGGTCATGTAGCGCACGCCAAGATCGTGGAAGCGGCGGAGCGCGGCCATGCTGCCGCCGATCTGCCGCCCGCCTTCGATCCCGAGCATCGAGCCGATGCGGCCGGCCTTGTGCGCGGCCACCATCTCGTCGGCCGAGCGGGCGAAGCGGAGGGTGTCGGGGTAGGCCGCGATGATTCGGTGAGCGGTGTCGATCTGCTCGAGCGTGATGCGGATCGCCTCGTCGCCGACCGTTGTGCCGGAGATGTAGACCGACCAGAATTGCCCGCCGACCCGCCCTGCGCGGAGCCGCGCCATGTCGGTCATCAGGGGCGGGGTGCGGGCTGCGGTCCCGCTCTCCAGGCCCTCGACCTTGCTTCCGAAATCCGCGCGCAGTGCCCAGGGCAGGTCATTATGACCGTCGATCAGCGGCGTGCGCTTGAGGATCCGGTCGATGCGCTGTTGCACCTTGGGGTCGATCGGCTGGCTCATCGCGGGGCTGGCGAGGAGGGCGGGGCTCGCGAGGAGGGCGGCGGCGATGACGCCGAGGATAAGGGTACGCATGGGCGAGCTTTACGAAGCCCGGGCGCAGCGGGCAATGCGGGACGATGGATACGCCCTTCCTCCTGTTCGACGATGCCCGTCCCGGTGGCCGTGCGCGATTGTACGAGCATCCCACGGGAGAGGTGCGCGCGGATCGGATCGAGGAAGTGCGGCCGGCGCTGGCGCGGCTGAAGGCGGCGGTGCGCGCGGGCGCGCATGTTGCCGGCTATCTGACTTACGAGGCCGGTTATGCGCTCGATCCTGCGCTGCGGGGTGCGGCGCGGCAGGGCGAGGGGCCCCTGCTGTGGTTCGGGCTGTTCGATGGCTCGTCGGAAGTCGATGCGGCGACCTGGCTGCCGGGTCCGGACGGCGCTTTTGCCGGCAGGCCGCAACCGGGCTGGTCGAAGGACGACTATCTCGCCGCAGCGGCGCGGGTTCATGAGGGCCTGCTGGCCGGGGATTATTACCAGGCGAACCTGACCTTCCCCTGCACCGTCGTGGTCGGCGGGCATCCGGCGGCGCTCTATGCCCGTCTCCGGGGCGCTGCCGGTGCGGGGTGGGGGGCGCTGGTGCGCCATCCGGCTGGCTGGCTGGTGTCCTGCAGCCCCGAGCAATTCTTTTCGATCCGCGACGGCGTGATCGAAGCCAAACCGATGAAGGGCACGGCGGCGGCCGACGCCGACCCGGCGGTGCTGACGCAGGATCCCAAGAGCCGCGCCGAAAACCTCATGATCGTCGACCTCCTCCGCAACGACCTCGCGCGGGTCGCGCAGACGGGCAGCGTCGCGGTGCCCGAATTGTTCGCGGTCGAGCGCTATCCGACCCTGCTGCAGATGGTCAGCCGGGTCACCGCCACGCTGCGGCCCGGGCTCGATGCGGTTGACGTGCTGGAAACGATCTTTCCCTGCGGGTCGGTCACCGGCGCGCCCAAGGTCGCAGCGATGCTGGCCTTGCGCGACCTCGAGCCGAGCCCGCGCGGGGCTTATTGCGGGGCGGCGGGCTGGATCGAGCCGGGCGGCGATGCAGCGTTCAGCGTGCTGATCCGGACGCTCGAGATCGGCACCGATATGGGGCGCGCGACGCTCGGTCTCGGATCAGGGCTTGTCGTGGACTCGACACACGGCGATGAATGGGCCGAATGCCACGCCAAGGGAGCCTTCGTGACCAGTGAACCGCCGGCCATCGACCTGATCGAGACCATGCGCTTCGATCCGCAGGAGGGGTTGGTGGAACTCGATCGGCATCTCGACCGGTTGAAGGCGGCGGCCGACGCGCTCGACTTCAACTTCGATCGCCACGGCGCGCGCAACGAATTGCAGGCCGCGACCTTTGGTCGCCGCCAGCCGGGCGCGGCCCGATTGCTGCTGTCTCGGACGGGGATGATGGCCGTGGAAGTGCGCCCCCTGCCGCGTCACCTGTCCGAGCCGATCCGGGTGAAAGTCGTGCCGTTGCCGGTCGCGCGCGAAGATTATCGGTTGCGCTTCAAGACCACCGACCGCGCCTTTTACGACGAGGCGCGCGAGGTGGCGGGGGTCGACGAAGTGCTGTTCGCCGACCCCGACGGCTGGCTGACCGAAGGCAGCTTCACCAGCCTGTTCGTCGAGCGAGACGGCCGATTACTTACCCCGCCGCTCAGCCGCGGACTGCTACCGGGGATCCTGCGCGACAAGCTGATCGCCGAAGGGCGGGCGGTGGAAACGGATTTGGCACAGGCCGATCTCGCGCATGGCTTCCAGGTCGGAAACATGGTGCGCGGACTGATGCGGGCGGTGCTCGTCTAAGCAGCTAGCGGGAAGCGCAGCAGACGATCCCGCACCGGTATCAAAGCCGTCGCTCCGCTGCCGACCTTGCGCATGATCTCGCGATGACCGGCATCGAGCCCGCCCGTCAGCGCGCCGAACGCCGGGAAGATGAGCTTGCTCTCGCTCGCCACGAAGCAGCGGCGGCTGACCGAGCGGCCGCGCAACTGAAGACGGAGTTTGGGGTGATAGTGGCCGGACATCTCCGGTCGCGGATCGGCGAGGTCGGCTTCGTGGCGAAGGACGATCCCGTCGACTTCCAATTCCTGTGCCAGCGTCCCGCCGCAATGGTCGGCGAAGCAGGGGTCGTGATTGCCCAGGATCCAGGTCCAGTCGAGCCGGGCGGTCAGCGACAGCAACAGCGCGCGCGCCGCCTCGGGCAGGCGGTCGCAACCGAAGCGGTCGTGGAAGCTGTCACCGAGGCAGTAAAGCCGTTCCGCGCCGGTCGCCTCGACCAGCTGCGTCAGGCAGGTCAGGGTCGCCTGGCTGTCATAAGGCGGCAGGAACTGGCCGAGCTTCGCAAACCAGCTCGCCTTTTCCAGATGAAGGTCGGCGACCAGCAACGCGCGCCGGGCCGGCCACCACAGGGCCCCCTGCGGATCGGCGAGAAAATCGTGGCCGGCGAACGAAAGGGGAACCATGATCTCCCGCCCTTGGGCCAAGGCGCGGTTCAATCCAAGTGAGAAACGACATGGTCGCGCAGCGCGCGCGCATCGTGTAGCGCATTGTGCGGCACCGCCGAATTGCGCGCCGTCGAGAAGCCGGGCAGCCGCATCCAGCGAAACGTCAGCGGCGGTACCCCCGCGACTTCACCCGGAGCGTAGGTCAGCAGGCGGCAGAACAGCGCGATATCCTCGGGCCAGTCGGCAACGATCTCGACCTCGCTGAGGCCAGCGAGCCAGCCCTCGAGCTCGCGCGCGACCTCCGCAATGCTCCGCGGCTCGCCCTTCAGTCCCTCAGGGACGGTGAAGAGATAGGGGGCGACATTCCGCTCGACCCAGTCAGTGAACGGGCGCGCGTGGGCCAGCACCGCATAAAACTCCTCGTCGCCGTCGTCGGGAACAAGCGCGAGGCTGATCAGCGGCCCGCCGAAGCCGTCATATTCGCAGTCGAGGAAATATCGCATGGCACCGCCTAGCGTGGCGGGACCGTGGTGCAATCGTCGGTCGCGAGCGGCCGGCTCTTGCGGCAGCGCTCCTCGAGCTTGCGGCGTTCGCGGCCGAGGCGTTCTTCCTCCTCGCGGATGTCGCGGCCACGTTTCTGGTCGGCCTCGGACTGGCTGGTGGTGACCGCATCGACCCCGGCGCCGACGACTTTCACCGGAAGGGTGACGACATCGACTGCGGTGCTGGCAAGCGAGCCGACCGCGCAAGCGGAGAGGGCGGGGGCGAGAAGAGCGAGGAGAATCAAGCGCATGGGTAGCGCGTAGCACCTTGCCGCTCCCCCGGGAACCTGGGGGAGCTGTCAACGAAGCTGACTAAGGGGGCAGTCCGCCGCAGCGCCAAGCCCCCCCGACCCTTAGGACCACCTCCCCCAGGTGCCCGGGGGAGGAACGCGCGTAGGGGCCCCTCAATCCACTCGCATCGCCAGTTCGGCCAGCGAAGCCTCGGCCTCGACCAGCAAGGCATCGTCGGCGCTGGCACCCGCCGGCAGCGCCTCGCGCCCGATGATGACCATCAGCGGGACCGCCATCGGGCTGACTCGCGACAGATGGACGTGGACCATCTGCGCCGCAGCGCGCTCGACCAGCCGGGCGAGGCGGCCGAGTTCGGTCATGCGGGCGCGGGCATCGTCCCACGCCGCCTTCATCAGCAGATGCTCGGGCTCATATTTGCGCAGCACGTCGTAAATGAGATCGGTCGAGAAACTGACCTGCTTGCCGGTCTTGCGCTTGCCCGGATGCTGGCGCTCGACGAGGCCACCGATCACCGCGACCTCGCGGAAGGCGCGTTTCAGCAGCATCGACTGTTCGACCCAATCGACGAACTCGCCCTCAAGGATGTCGGGCGATAGCAGGGTCCCAGGATCGTCGATCGGCTCCAGCCCATAAACCGACAGCGCATAATCATTGGCGACGAAGCCCAAGGGCTTCAAACCCATGCGCTCCATCCGCTTGGTCACCAGCATGCCGAGCGACTGGTGCGCGTTCCAGCCCTCGAAGCTGTACATCAGCATGTAGTGGCGGCCTTCGTGCGGGAAGGTCTCGACCAGCAATTCGTCGGGTTGGGGCAGGCGCGAGCGGCGCTGCTGGACTTCGAGCCATTCGCGCACGTCGGCAGGAAAGCGGTGCCAGTCGCCGGGGTCGGCCAGCATCGCCTTGACCCGGTCGGCAAGGTGAGTGGTCATGCTCATCCGCTGGCCGCCATAGGTGACCAGCCTGGCCTCCTTGGTGGACGCGCGGACGAGGATGTCGCTGTCCTTGAACTGCATCACCTCAAGGCTGAGACCGGCGAAGAAGACATGATCGCCGACGCTCAAGGTGGACGCGAAGCCCTCTTCGATCCGGCCGAGCAATCGCCCGTTCTTGAAGCGCATGTCGAGCATCGGATTGTCGACGATGATCCCGGCGTTCAGGCGATGCTGGACGGCCACCGCAGGCCGGGTGATGCGCCATTTGCCCGAGCCCAGGGGCTCCTCGACCAGCCGCCGAAATTTGTCATAGGCGCGCAGCGCGTAACCGCCGGTGGCGATGTAGGCGAGGACGGTGGCGAACAGCTCCTCGGTCAGCCCGGCATAAGGCGCGGCGGCGCGGATCTCGGTCAGCAGGGCCGTCTGATCGAAGGGGGCAGCGCAGGCGCAGGCGAGGATATGCTGAGCGAGCGTGTCGAGCGTGCCGGGGCGAAAGATCTCGGGGTCGAGCTCACCCGCGGCGACCGCGTCCAAGGCGGCGCGCGCCTCGAGATATTCGAAGCGGTTGCCCGGCACGATGGTCCCGTGGCTCGGCTCGTCGAGCCGGTGGTTGGCGCGGCCGATCCGCTGGAGCAGGCGCGAACTGCCCTTGGGCGCGCCCATCTGAATGACGAGGTCGACGTCGCCCCAGTCGATGCCGAGATCGAGGCTGGAGGTGCAGACCAGGGCGCGCAGCCGACCCGAGGCCATCGCCGCCTCGACCTTGCGGCGGGCTTCGAGCGCGAGGCTGCCGTGGTGGACGCCGATCGGCAGGCCCTGCTCGTTGACCTTCCACAAATCCTGGAAAATGAGTTCGCACAGGCCGCGGGTGTTGCAGAACACCAACGTCGTCTTGTGTGCCTCGATCTCCTTCATCACCTGGCGGGCGGCATAGCGGCCCGAATGCCCCGACCAGGGCACGCGATTGTCGGGGATGAGGATGTCGAGCACGGGCTCGGCTCCGGGATCGCCGCGGACCAGGTCGACCGCCTCGATATCGGCATCGGGGGCGAGCCAGCCCTTATAGGCCTCGGGGTCGGCGACGGTGGCGCTGAGGCCGACGCGGCGCATATTCGGCGCGATCGCCTGCAGGCGCGACAAGGCGAGCGCAAGAAGGTCTCCGCGCTTGTCGCGGGCAAAGGCGTGGATCTCGTCCAGCACGATGGTCCGAAGCCCCGCGAACATGGTGAAGCTGTCGGGATAACTCAGCAGCAGCGACAGGCTCTCGGGCGTGGTCAGCAGGATGTGCGGCGGGCGGACTCGCTGGCGGGCCTTGCGGTCGGACGG
>JANPKL010000021.1:0-3422 GCA_031425975.1 Sphingomonas sp. | reverse complement strand
CTGCGCACGGCCTGGGTCTATTCGCCCTTCGGCGCCAATTTCGTCAAGACGATGCTTCGCCTCGCCGCCGAGCGCGAGGAGATCGCCGTCGTCGCCGACCAATTTGGTTCGCCCACCAGCGCCCTCGACCTCGCCGACGTCATCCTTGCGCTGGCAGAGCGACGTCGCACGGGCGACCGCACCGGGTGGGGTGAGACTTACCATGCGGCCGGCGCCGGACGCGCAAGCTGGGCCGAGTTTGCCGAGGCGGTCATGCACGAAAGCGCCGCTGCGGGAGGGCCGAGCGCCCGCATCCGGCCGATCGCCACCCCCGACTACCCTACGCCAGCGGCCCGTCCGGCATGGTCGGTCCTTGATAATGAGAAGCTCGAACGGGCCTTCGCGCTTCGCTTGCCCGACTGGCGCGAGAGCTTAAGGTCGATTGTTGCCCGTTTTGGTTAAGCAACAAGGCTGAGCAAGGACCCTCAGCCAGTCGCGATGGGCGCGAAGCTACGCCGCGTGATTGGCGAAGCGGCGGCCCAGCAGCCCCCATCCGAGGTATAGCGCGAACGACCAGAGCCAGAGTTCGGCGGGGAGCGCCGAACGGGCGGCAAGGCTGATTAATCCCGCGAGGGGCAGCAACAGAATCACTTGCCACAGTCCGAATTCCGGCCGCTTCCGCGCGGGCATCCGGAGCAGGGCCTTGCTGTCGAGGTAGGCTAGGAACCGCAGGTGGACGTAGAACACTAGCCCGAGGATGACGACCAGCGGAACACTCGCCTGCGGGACCGTCGCGAGGATCGGAAGGGTGAAGCGCAGCAGGGCAAGCTGCAGGAAAGTCGCAATCCGCGGTTCGGGCGGGGCAATCAGGTTATGCGCTGCGAAGACTAGCACGAGGGCCCCGGTCGCCGAGATCCAGATCAGGTTTTCGATCCAACCCGTGGCAATCGCGATCGCGATCCAGCATGAAAGGCGGATCATGGCGAACAGCAGCACATAGGCGCCGCCGGTCCGAAACCCGCATCGCTGGCGACCGTCGGGGCGCTTCAAGTCGAGCAGATCGTTACCGAGGTAACCGAGCTCGTAGATGGCGATGAACGCGACGTAGCCAAGCAGGAATTGCCAAATTCCCTGCGCCACGCCGACATCGGACAGGCGGAGGAGAATCCAACAGGCCGGAATGAAGCTGGTCGCGGCATCGTAGAATAGGGCCCGTGGCCCTTCGATCCGCGTCTGGACGTAATAAGCGCCGGGAATCAACGCGACCCACCGTCGACCCTCAAAGGACGACATAGGTGCAATCCTCGCCGGCCCAGCGGCTGTGATCCCGGCCTGCCGGCAGGATGACCACCCGGGTATCGGCGATCGCCAGCAGGCCGCGATCGGTGCGGTTGTCGGTATAGACGAATAAGGTCTCGCCGCCTCCTCTGAGCGACGCCGCGAGCTCGGCCTTCCTGCCGGTCAGATCGGCGGAAATCCTTCCAGTCAGGCGATTTTTCGGATCGGTCTCTAATGTCGAACCATAGGCTTCGACCCCCAGCACCCGACCGACGGCTTCGACCACCGGTGCAATGCTGCTCGACATGATCGCTACCCGGTCGCCATTCGCCTGATGCGTTCGCAATCGCTCGATCACCGCCTCGTTCGCGTGGGCCGCAAGCAGGTTCCTGGCATAAGCGCCGGCCGCCTTTCCAAGCTCGTCCGAATCCCAGCCCGCGAGCGACGCGACCATTCTCTCGCGCGCGAAGTCGCGGCCCAGACGATGGAACAGCGCGCCGACCAGGAACAGAATGCCGGGTCCCGTCCAACGGCGCACTGAATTCGCCACTCGTCTGTCGGTTTTGCCCAGCGTCTGAAGGAAGTCGACCGTGGTGTTGCGCGTGCACAAGGTGTCGCAAAGGTCGAACACGGCCATTACCATCGCACGATCTCCACGCTCTCGCCCGGTCGGGCGTAGATGTCGGCATAAGCCCCGACAGCGAGCTCGAGGTCGAGCAGGGGCAAGGCCCGCTCCCGCACCGTCGCCGGCGGCGGAAAGTCCTGCCCGACGAAGGCTTCGGCCGCAGCCTCGAGGCTGGCGTCGCTCGTGTCGGGCAGCAGATGACCGGCCGTGGCAGCGATCAGCGGCTCGATATCGCCGACGCCGCTGTTCCCGAACACCGGCAGGCCGCAAGCCAGATACTCCCCGACCTTGGTCGCCGACACGCCGATGCTCGAATAGGTCGGCAGGATAAGGCAGGCCCCGGCGTCGGCCGCGCCCAATGTCGCCGAAACCTGCTCCCGATCAGCGAGGGTGACGACCAGCATTTCGGGCTCCAGCGCGATGCCATGGTCACGGGCCGTGGACAGCAGTTCCGAACGATCGTGATTTCCAATCAGGAGAAGGCGGGAAAGGGGCTCGCGGGCAGCAATTTTTGCGAACAAGCGCAGCAGTTCGACCGTCAGATAGACCGTCCCGAGGGATCCCAAATGCGCCAGCACGAGCGCATCCTGCGCAATCCCGAGTTGCTCGCGCATGGCCTGTCGTTGACCGGGTTCAGCGGGACGAAAAAGTGCGAAATCGGCGCAGCAAGGGATGACCGAAATTGAAATGCCCGTGAAATTCGGCCAGGATCTGATCTCTTCGCGGGCGGCGGCGGTCAGGGTGACGATATGCGCGGCGCCGCGGACAAGGGCTCGCTCATTCGCTTTCCAGACCCGGTATAGGGTTCGCCCAAGTAGACTGTCGTCCGTCCACCGCCCGCCCTCGCGGCGTTGATCGACCCACAACCCGCGCATATCGAACAACAATGGAATGCCGCTTGTCCTGGCGATCCGAAGGCCGGCAAGCCCGGCAACATAGCTTCGGGCATGGATGAGATCGGGTGCGTTCGCGCTCAATGCGCGTGAAGCCTTGGCCATGGCGCGCTGGTCGAACCACTTGGCGAGTAACGGCGGCCAGGTTCGAAACCGTTCGGGGTGCCAGGCGATGCCCGCTTGCTTCAGCTCGGCACCGACCTTGGGACCAAGCCGGGCCATAGCCGCGCTCTTTTCGAACGACACGACGCTGAGCCGGTGGCCAGCTGCCGCGCAGCCGACCAGGTATGGCAGGACCTGCGAGCGGCCGATCGGATCGGTCAGCCCGTCGTAAGAGAGATAGAGGATGCGTGCCATGACTTCACTCGACGGAAAGGCGGGCGGACGGGCGGGAGCGGGGCCGCCGCCTTAGGGGAAGAGCCCCAAGCCGGGCAATGGCTTGGTTTTCAATCGCATGCGATGCTGATAGCTGCGCTGTCATGCCCGAAACCCGCCCGATTGCCTTGTTAGTGCCCGACCTCGGGGGCGGCGGCGCCGAGCGGGTGGCGGTCCACCTTGCCATCGGAATGGCGGCGCGCGGGCACGACATCGACGTGATCGTGCTGCGGGGCAAGGGCGTCCTTGAAGAACTTCTCCCCAAGGGCGTA
>JANPKL010000020.1:0-18679 GCA_031425975.1 Sphingomonas sp. | reverse complement strand
CGGCCATGCCTCGCCGGTCGCATCCTGCGCCACCGCCGCCAGCGCGACCATCCCCTTGCCGTCCTCGTACAGCAGGCGCAGCGCCGCACCCGGTCCCTTGGGCGCGACCATCAGCACGTCGAGGTCGGCGCGAGGGCGGATCAGGGAATAATGGATGCACAGGCCATGGGCGAAGCCGAGCGCGGCGCCAGGGCGCAGCGCGGGTTCGAGCGCATCGTAGAGGGCCGGCAACTGCTCGTCGGGAGCAAGCAGCATGACGAGCTCCGCCCCGTCCGCCGCCGCCGCGGGCCCAACCACGTCCAGGCCGGCCGCCTCCGCCTCGCCCGCCCGCGCGCTGCCGTCGCGAAGGCCGACCCGCACCGAAATGCCGCTGTCGCGCAGGTTGAGCGCCTGCGCCCGGCCCTGGTTGCCGTAGCCGATGATGGCCACCGTCTTGCCGAGGAGCGGGGCGGGATCGAGGTCGGCTTGGGTCAGCATCCGACTTCCTTGGCCATCGCCAGCAGGCGCGGCAAGGCGGCGTCGAGCGACACCGGCTTCAGCCCCAGTTCCTGGTGGCCAAACCAGGTCGCCTGCCGCTTGGCATATTGGCGCGTCGCCAGCTGCCCGAGCGCAATCATTTCCTCGCGGTCGCACTGTCCCTCGAGATGCCGGGCGATCTCGGGTACGCCGATGGCACGCATGACGGGGAGTGCGGCGGGGAGGGCGCGGGCCTGAAGTGCGGCGACTTCCTCAAGTGCTCCCGAATCGACCATTTCGACGAAGCGGCAATCGATCCGGGCGTTAAGGACGTCGCGCGGGACTTCCAGTCGTACGCCGAACGACGCAGAATCATCCCGCAAACCCCCGACCGCCTTGTCCTGCCAGGTCCGCAATTTTCGCCCGGTCGAGAGGATCACTTCCAGCGCACGGGCCACGCGCTGGCCGTCATTGGGATGAAGCCGCTTCGCAGCTTCGGGATCGAGCTCTGCGAGGCGTGCATGGTTGCGCGCACCTGCCGCCGCGCGCACGTCGGCGCGGATGGCGGGATCGATCGGCGGCGTCTCGGCGATCCCGTCGAGCAATGTGCGCAGGTAAAGCCCGGTGCCGCCGACCAGGATCGGCAACTTGCCGTGCTCGTGGAGCCCGGCGATGACGGCCCGGGCTTCCGCCGCCCATTCCGCCGCGCTGCAGGCCTGCGCGCCGTCGCGGGTGCCGAAGAGGTGATGCTCGACCCCGACCATCTCGGATTGCGATGGCCTTGCCGAAACTATTCGAAGGTCCGCATAGACTTGCGCACTATCGGCATTGACGATTGCCCCGTTCATGCGTTGAGCAAGGATGACACCCAGCGCCGACTTGCCGCTCGCGGTCGGTCCGGCGATCACGCACACAGGAGGTTTCGACTTGTTCATTGCGACCCTGATAGCAGCCGGACGTCTCGGGGACGATGTGTTGGGCCAGGCTGCCGGACTTTGCGGCGACGCGGAAATCCGCGGGATCGACGAGGGCGACGCGGCCGACCTGCTGCTCGGGCCGGTCGAGGACTGGCGCGCCCTGCGCGACCGGCTCGAAGCGGGGCTTCCCGGCATCGACGTAATCGTCCAGCGGGCCGAGGATCGCGAGAAACGCTTGCTGGTGGCGGACATGGATTCGACCATGATCGGCCAGGAATGCATCGACGAACTCGCCGATTTCGCTGGCAAAAAGGAAGAAATCGCGGCCGTGACCGAGCGCGCGATGCAGGGCGAGATCGACTTCGAGACGGCGCTGCATCAGCGGGTGGCGAGCTTGAACGGGCTCGGCGTCGGCTGCCTCGAGCGCTGCCGGGTCGAGCGGGTGACCCATAATCCCGGCGCGCGGACTCTGGTCCAGACGATGCGCGGGCGCGGCTGCCAGGCGCTGCTGGTGACCGGGGGCTTCCACGATTTCGCCGATCCGCTGGCCGCCGAACTGGGGTTCACCGAACTGCGCGCCAATTGGCTGGAGAGCATGCACGGCCATCTGACTGGGCGGGTGACCGGGGCGATTGTCGATGCGGCGGCCAAGGCGAAGGCACTGGTCGAGGTGCGCGACCGGCTCGGGCTGCCGGCCTCGGCGGTATTGGCGGTGGGCGACGGGGCCAATGACGGGCCCATGATCGAGGCCGCCGGGCTCGGCATCTCCTATCGCGGAAAGCCGAAGCTCGAAGCGGTGGCGGCGGCGCGGATCCGGCACAGCGACCTGACGGCGTTGCTGTGGGCGCAGGGGATCCCCAAGGCGGAGTGGGCCAAGGGCTAGCGCCCGGCGACGGGAAAGCAGGCCTGTGGCTTCAAAGCCGCGCAGGCCGCGCCGGCGGCGGCGCGGGTAGCATAAGGGCCAACCTGGAGGCGGGTCATGGTGCCCGACGGAACCAGGGTCATCTGAGCGCCGCCGAGCCTAGGGGCGAGCGTTCGATAGAGTGATTGTGCCGTCGCCCGATCGCGAAACGCACCGAGCTGAATGCGAAAGCTGCCCGTCTTGTTCTGCGGCGCGGGCGCGAAGCCCGAGGCGATGCCCGGGATGCGGACGGCTTTTGACGGCGCGGGCGTCGACGGGACCGCTGTCGGCACTTTCTCCGCGACCAGGCCCTGGGCCAGCCTGATGCCCTTCTGGCGCTCCTCGAGCGGGATGAGCTGATCCATTTCGCTCAACGTAATTTTGGCCGCGCTGAGCCCCTGCGCGGCGGCGCGGCTGACCAGTGCATAGGCCCGCCCGCGGTCCTCGGGCACGCCGTCGCCGTTGAACAGGGCGGTGCCCATGACCAGCATCGCGCGCGGCTCTCCGGCGTCCGAGGCGGCGCCGATCCAGCGCATCGCGCCGACGCGGTTGCCATTCTGATAGAGCAACAGACCAAGGCTGGTCTGCGCCTCCGCGTGACCGGCGCGCGCCGCCTGCTCGTACCAGCGCTGCGCCTCGGCCAGGCTGGCGGGCACGCCTCGGCCAAGCTTGTGGGCCTGGCCCAGGTTGAAGGCGGCATCGGCCTGCCCGCGCGCGGCGAGCGGCTTCCAGATCGCCACCGCCTCCGCGGGACGGCCGGCGGCCCAGGCCTCGATCCCCGTCTTGACCGTCTGCGCCGCGACCGGCGCGGCAAGCGCAGCGCAAGCGAGTAACATTGCCGCCGAATAGACCAGACGCATCATCACTCCCCACGTGTTCCTCGAACGACCGATAATCTGCCGAGACCGGCGTTAACCTGATTTTAGGCCGACGACGGCATTCCTCAATCCAAGAGACGAATAGCACCCAGACGAGGGGATCGGAATGCGCGTTCTGGCTTTGGCATCGCAGAAGGGAGGGTCGGGCAAGACCACGCTCTCGGGCCATCTCGCGGTGCAGGCACAATTGGCCGGCGCCGGGCCGGTCTGCCTGATCGATATCGACCCGCAAGGCTCGCTCGCCGACTGGTGGAACGAGCGCGAGACGGAAATGCCCGCCTTTGCCCAGACCACGGTCGCCCGGCTCGCCAGCGATCTCGAGGTGCTGCGCCAGCAGGGCTTCCGGCTGGCGGTGATCGACACCCCGCCGGCCATCACCATGGCGATCCAGAGCGTGATCGCGGTGGCCGAGCTGATCGTCATCCCGACCCGCCCCAGCCCGCACGACCTGCGCGCCGTCGGCGCCACGGTCGACCTGTGCGAACGCGCCGGTAAGCCGCTGCTGTTCGTGGTCAATGGCGCGACGCCCAAGGCCAAGATCACCTATGAGGCCGCGGTCGCTTTGTCACAGCACGGCACAGTGGCCCCCGTAACCCTCCACCATCGCACCGACTTTGCCGCCTCGATGATCGACGGCCGGACGGTGATGGAGGTCGATCCCAAGGGCAAGTCGACCAAGGAAGTGATCGAGCTGTGGGATTACATTTCCGACCGGCTCGAGAAGAATTTCCGCCGCACCGTGTTCGCGGCCCCTGGCGCTTCGCCGGGTGTCGGCCAGGCAAGCCCGCGTCCGGTCGGTGGCTTCGGCCGCCGCGTGGTCGGCTAGTAGAGGCGCATTCGTGATGATGAAGAGCGAACCAAGGCCTTTCGCCTCGCTGTCCTCGGGCCTGCTGGCCCGCAAGGGCGCGGCCCGGCCGGCGATGCGCCCCCAAGGCTTCGGCCAGGGTGGCAGCGGGCTCGAGGATCTGGGCTGGAACGACATGGGCTTCGAACCGCCCAAAGCGGTGCTGATGCCGGTCGATGCCGATTTCGGCGATGACGTGCCGATGGCCCGCGTGACCCCGATGACCGGCCTGACCCCGGTCAGCCCGGTCCATGCGGTCCACGAGCAGCTCGAGCAGCGCCTCGGCCAGGACCCGGTCGAGGACGAGGAAGAAGCCGACGAGACCGCCGAGCCGATGCCGGCCGATGCGCCTCCGCTCGAGGCCGTGCTGGCTGCTCCGGTGGCCCGCGCGATCGCGCCGCCGCCGGTGCAGTTCGTCGCTCCGGCTCCGACACCAGCGCCGCGCCCGGTCCATGCTGCCGCGCCGACCAGCCGCCGTGCAGTCGGGGGCAAGGCCAAATCGGCCTTTACCCTCCGGCTCGATGTCGAGCGGCATCTCAAGCTGCGGCTGGCCTGCGCCGTTACCGGCGTCTCCGCGCAGATATTGGTGACCCGGGCGCTCGACGCGCTGCTCGGCACCATGCCCGAACTCGATGCCATGGCCAATGAAGCTCCGGAGCTCCGCTCCAGCAAGGATTAGACCGATGCGCACCACTCGACACGCACTCATGACCGCTTCCGCCCTCCTGCTGGCATTCCCGGTCACGGGTTGCGCCATGGGTGGCAATCGATCCAGCAGCGTCGCCGGGAAAATCGAGAACGGCAAGATCGGCATGGCGCTCAAGGCACAGGCGGCGCTCGAAAGCGGCGACAGCGTTGCGGCGGTGCAGTTTGCCGAGCGCGCGGTCGACAATAGCCCGGGTGACGCGGGCTTCCGCAGCCTGCTCGGAAATGCCTATCTGTCCAATGGACGCTTCCGCTCGGCCGAGGCCGCTTATAGCGACGCTTTGGCGCTGGCGGCGGGCCAGGCCGGCGTGCCCTTGAAACTTGCGCTGGCGCAGGCCGCGCTGGGCAAGAGTGATGCCGCCCTTGCCACGCTTGAAACCTATGTCGGCCAGATCGACGCGGCCGATGCGGGCCTGGCGATGGCGCTGGCCGGTCGGCCCGGAGCAGCGGTCGAATTGCTCGACCGGGTCGCGCGTGAGCCCGGCGCCGATGGCCGCGTTCGCCAGAATCTGGCCCTTGCTCATGCCCTTGGCGGCGATTGGGTGCGAGCCCGCAGCATCGCTGCGCAGGACGTGCCAGGCGACCAGCTCGAGGCGCGTCTGTCCGAATGGGCCGCGCTCGCCCGGCCGTCGGCGCCCGGCGCGCAGGTCGCAGCGATGCTTGGGGTCCAGGCGGGTGCCGCCGACCCGGGAATGCCGGTTCGCTTCGCGCTCAACCCGCAGGCAGGCGACGTCCGCATCGCTTTGGCCGCGCCGCAGCCGGATGCCGACGAGGTCGCTGCGGCGGCCGAGCCGGTCGGAGTAGCAGTCGCCGCCGCGATGCCTGCGCCCGTCTTTGCCGCGCCGGTACCGGCCGCTCCGGTCCTGGCCGCGCCCATGCCCTTGCCCGACGCCGTCGCGCTGGCCCCCGCCGCGCCGCCGGTAGAGGAAGCCGCTCCGGACGTCGCCTCCATGGTCGACAGCCTCCGCCGCGAGCCGGTGGAGGCATCGGGCGCGCTGCCCAAAGTCGCACAGCTGCGCCGTTCCGCGGCCCGCCGCTTCGGACAGAGCAAGGCCGTGGTTCAGCTCGGCGCCTATGCGACCGAGGCCGGGGTACGGATGGGCTGGGGCGTCGTGTCGCGCCGCCATCGCGGTCTTGCCGCTTACGTCCCTGCCAGCGCCCGCTTCGACGGCCCGTCCGGGACGGTATACCGGCTGAGCCTCAAGGGCTTCGGCAGCGATGCCGAGGCGCGCAAATTGTGCATGGACCTGAAGGCCGGCGGCGCCAGTTGCTTCGTCCGCAGCGCGGCCGGGGACTCGCCGGTTCGCTTCGCCAATCGCTGAGTTCAGGCCACCACCAGTTCCAGCACGGCCATCCGCATCGCCACACCATTCGCCACTTGGCGCAGGATGAGCGATCGGTCGCGCAAATCGGCGATCTCGTCGGCAATCTCGACCCCGCGGTTCATCGGGCCGGGGTGCAGCACGACGGCGTGGGGCGCGGCCAGTGCCAGTCGCTCTGCGGTCAGCCCGTAGCGACGCAGATATTCGCCCGGCGCGTCGCCAAAATCCTCGTCGAGCCGTTCGCGTTGGACGCGCAGCATCATTACCGCATCGGCCCCGGCTATGGCCTCGTCGATCGAGCCCGACGCGCCTTCGTCGGGCAGCAGCGCGGGAGGACCTGCCAGCCGCACCTCCGCCCCCAGTCGCGGCAATAGCATGAAGTTGGAATGGGCCACCCGGCTGTGCCGGATGTCACCGAGAATGGCGACCTTTCGCCCTTCCAGGCTGCCGAACCGCTGGATCAGGGTCAGCGCATCGAGCAGGGCCTGCGTCGGATGTTCGTTGGTGCCGTCACCGGCATTGACCACCGGGCAGTCGACCATCTGAGCCACCGACGCCGCCGCGCCGTCCTGGCGGTGGCGAAGCACCAAGACATCGGGGCCCATCGCACCCAACGTGCGCGCAGTGTCGGCCAGCGTCTCGCCCTTCTTGACGCTCGAATGTTCGACCGACAACGTGAGGGCTTGTGCGCCGAGCCGGGCGGCGGCCTGCGCGAAGCTCATCGCGGTGCGCGTGCTGTTTTCGTAGAAGCAGTTGAAGATGGTCCGTCCGGACAGGATCCCGGCGCCGGCCCGGCGATCGCTCGCGAACAAGGCGGCGCGTTCGAGGAGAGCGTGAATCTGAGCGTCGCTCAGCGAGTCGATCTGGAGGAGGTGCACGGCGAGCGACTAGACGTCGCGCGGCAACATGCAAAGGGCATCGATCGCGCCCTGCAAGATGTGCGCGGCGGCTAGCGCATCGACCTTCTCGGCGCGGCGCGCGCGGCTGACGTCGGCGGCGACCATCGCCCGCTCCACCGCCTGGGTCGACCAGCGCTCGTCCCACAGCAGGATCGGGAGGTCGAGCGGCAAAAGGTTGCGGGCGAAGGCGCGGACCGACTGCGTGCGGGGGCTGTCGCTGCCGTCCATGTTGAGCGGCAGACCGACTACCAGCCCGGTGACGGCGAAACGCGCGGCAAACTGCCGCAATTTCTCAAGGTCGGCGGTAAATTTGCCGCGCACCAAGGTCTCGGCGGGGCCGGCGAAGCGCCACTCCAGGTCGCAGCGCGCGAGGCCGACGGTGCGCGTGCCGACGTCGAGCCCGGTGAGAATGCCCCCCGGCACTGCAGCGGCGAAATCGGCGGGGCTGGCGGTGATCACCGCGCCGAAGCCGCCGTCCAGTTGGCGCGCCGACGTTCGAGATCGCGGCGGATATCACCCCAGAACAGGGCGTAATCGTAGACGTGGTAATTATTGCCCGGCAGCACAAAGCGGCCAAGCTCGGGCAATTCACTATCGCGTCCGGTGATGAACAGGAAGCCGTTGTCGCAGCGCGCGCCGACCAGGCCGGGGGTAAGCGTCGCATCGCTCAGCGCCGCATCCGTCGGGACGAGGGTCCCTGCACTCGAGCCCGGCGCACTGGCGGCCACCGTACCCGACACCGGATTGACGCACACCATGTGCTCGCGGCGGCGCTTGGCACCGGTGAAGCCGGTCGATCCGTTGTAGACGTCGGTGACAAGCTCGGTGTTCGCGGGCTCGGCGAAGCTCTGCCAACTGAGGATGCAGCCGGCCTGGTCAGCGCGGGCGCAAAGCGGCAGGCCCATCCGTGGCACGTCGGCGGCGGCGCTGATCGGCCAGCCGACGACGTAGGCGGCGATGATCCTCTTCTGCAGCGCCGGGTCGGTGGCCACGCGTTCGCGCATCAGGCGGGTCAGGTGCAGTGCCCCCTGGCTGTGCCCGGCGAGCACGATCCCGCGCTCCTGGTTCTGGACGAGAAAGCGATCGAAGGCGCGCAGCACGTCGCCATAGGCAAGGTCGAGCGCGGCGGTCGCATCCTTGCCGCGGTCGAGAAAGGCGCCGAACGCGGCCTGGCGGTATTTTGGCGCGTACACGAAGGTGCGATTGAACGCGCTGGCTTGGCTGCGCACGAACAGGCGCGCACGGGCCTGACTGTCCTCATGGCCGAGCAATGCGTTCCAACGGTCGGGACGAAGATAGGTGGTCGGATGAATGTAAAATGTTGCGGCGGAACGCGGTCCGGCGGGCTCGACCGGGCTGTCCTTCGGCAGCCACTCTGCCGGGCCCGGCGGGACGGTGTCGGGCAATTGCAGCCAGTTTTCGGTCTGGACATAGTCAGGCCCACTCTGCGGCGGAGGCGCTTCGAACTTACCCGTCGGCATTGCCTGCTTGCGCAGCACGGCGTTGCCATATTGGTAGACCGCAAAGGAACCGGCGACCACGAGCAGGGTCAGGACGAAAATCACGATAAGGAACCGGCGTGCGCACATGGCGGCGAATTAGGGGAGGGGCGCGGCGCCCGCAACCCGGCCGTCAGGCCCGGCGTAGCACGAAGAAATAGGGGTCGACGAAGCCGCGGATGTCCATTGCGCCGAGCAGGGTGTCGGGATCGACGCTACGGAAGCAATCGACGATGGCATGCTGGTCGTAAATCATCGCTGCCGACGCGAGCCCGCGATAGGTGACGCTGCGGAGGCGGGCGCGGGGGCGTTTGGTCCTCATCAGCGGGGAAAGGGCGCGGAACAGTGCCGCGCTCGGGGCCGATTTGGCTAGCTTTGGGAAGCGCTCGATCAGGGCGAGCGGCATCAGTCCGGGGTTGCCGGCAAAGTGCTTGCCGCCGCGCTGAAAGATAAGTGGATCGACGTCATCGATCGAGCGGAACTCCTTGCCCCACCAGCCCGATGGGGCGAGCAGCCCGTCGTAGAGGTGCCCGGTGGCGATCTCGCTGCCCTTCCAGCGGCCGATCATGGCCTCGGGGAGGATCGCTGGCAGGCTGTCGTAGAAGGCCAGCACTTGCCCCAGCGGCGCGGCGGGCTCGAGTGAGCGGAGGCGGTGGGCGGGCGCGGTCATGACATGTTGCTGGACCCGCAATGCCGCGCCCGCAAGCCACTTGCGCGCGGGGGCAGGGCCGGGCAGCTTGGCCGCACCGGGGGAGAATGACGATGAGCCGCTTCGAGGACGCAGAGAGCTGGCCCGCGAGGACATGGCTGTTGCCGCTGATCGGAGCGGTCGCCGGGCTGCTGTTCCATCTTCTCATCGACCGCGTCTATCCGGCGGAGCCCAGCCCGTTGCGGCAGGCGGGGGCCGCGCTGGTGATGGTCTCGGCCCTGTCCTTCATCCTGGTCGCCGAGCGGCGGCGGATCGCTTGGGCGGCGGGCTTCGCACTTGGCTGGGGGCTGGTCATCGCGCTCGTCGGCTGGTTCACCGCGCGCTACAATATCGACGGGACGGTGTTCGAATGGCCGTTCTTGTCGGCCATCGTCGCCGTGCTGGTCGCCGCACCCCTGTTCCAGACCCTGCGCGACGAAGGGCGGTGGGCGCTGCCCTATGCCCGGCTGCACAACCACGCCTGGACCGACGGGGTGATCGGGGCCGCGTCGCTGGCCTTCACCGGCCTGAGCTTCCTTCTCGCCTTCCTGATCGCGCAATTGTTCGACACGATCGGGATCGACCTTCTCAAGCAGGCACTCCGGGAAGAGTGGTTCGGCTGGATGCTCGCCGGTGCGGCATTCGGGATTTCGGCGGCAGTGCTGCGCGAGCGCGATGCGCTGGTCGCCACCTTGCAGAAACTGGTGATGGTCGTGCTCGCCGTGCTGGCGCCGGTGCTGGCCATCTCGCTGGTGCTGTTCCTCGCTTCGCTGCCGTTCCAGGGGCTGGCGCGATTGTGGGCGAGCGGGGTGCCGACCACGCCATTGCTGCTTGCCGCCAGCGCGGGCGCGGTGCTGCTGGCCAATGCGGTGATCGGCAATGGCGCGGCGGATCGCAGCACGAGCAGGCTCCAGCGGTGGTCGGCGATCGCGCTGATCGCCGTCGTGCTCCCGATCGCCCTGCTGGCGGGCATCTCGCTCGGCCAGCGGATCGGCCAATATGGCTGGACGCCCGAGCGCATCTGGGGGGTGGTCGCGGTGCTGGTCGCCTTGTCCTACGGAGCGGCGGGCTGGTGGGCGTTGGTCCGCGGGCGCGAAACTGGCTTCGACGATCAGCTGCGGCCGCTGCAGACTCGGCTGGCGGTCGCGCTGTGCGGCCTCGCTATATTCCTGGCGCTGCCGATCCTCGATTTCGGCGCCATCTCGACGCGCTCGCAGCTGGCGCGACTCGAGCAGGGATTGCCGGCGACCAAATTCGACTGGATGGCGCTGGCCCGGGACTTCGGCCCGGCGGGACGTCGCGCCCTGGCACGGCTGGCAGCGCAGGGCGCGGAGCCTAGGCGGGGTTATGCCAGGCAGGCACTCGCGGCCAAGGACCGCTACGGAGGCCCGAATTTCGACCAGCTCAACGCCGAGATGGCGCTGGCGGAGACGACGCGGCTGACGCCGCCGCTTGCCTGGACCCCGGAATTGCGCAGCGCGATCGGCCGGCTGACGCCTTGCGGGTCCAATCGCTGCGTCGTTCTGCCCTCGTCAGCAAACGGGATATTGGTGGCCTATCAGTCGCGTCCCGATCGTCCGGTCAGCGTCAACAGCCTTGTCCGCGATGCCAAAGGGGAGTGGAGCGAAAATTACGAGATCCCGCGCAGTCGCGTGAGCCAGGATCTTGCCAGTGCTAGGATCGAGGTGCGAACGGTCAACCGGCGCCAATTGTTCATCGACGGGCAGCCGGTCGGCCCGGCGGTCGAGTGACGCCGGTTGAAGGCTCGGCGGACGGCTGCTAGCGCGCCGCCATGTCCGTCGTTACCGCCACCGTGCGGCACATCGCCAAGCTGGCGCGTCTGCAGATGAGCGACGCCGAAGTGGAGGCGCTGGTGCCCGAACTCAACAACATCCTCGGCTGGGTCGAGCAATTGGGCGAGGTCGACACCGACGGCGTCGAGCCGCTGGCGACCGTGATTGACCAGCAATTGCGGCTGCGTGACGACGTGATCGACGCCGACCCGCTGACCGGCGGTAATCGCCGCGAGGACATATTGCTCAACGCGCCCGAGGCCGCCCACGGCTTCTTCGCGGTGCCCAAGGTGATCGAATAGTGACCGACCTCACCACGCTCACCCTGACTCAGCTGCGCGACGGTTTCCGTGCAGGCGAGTTTTCTGCGCGCGAGATCGCGACCGGTTATAACGAAGCGGTGGCCGGGGCCGATGCGCTCAATGCCTATACAGTCAAGACGCCCGAGGATGCGCTCGCCTGCGCCGACGTCGCCGATGCGGCGCGCGCGTCGGGTGACCTGAAGCCGTTGTCGGGCATTCCGCTCGGCATCAAGGATCTGTTCGCGACCGTCGGCGTCGACAGCAGCGCGGGCAGCCGCATCCTGTTCGGGTTCAAGCCGCCCTACGAGAGCAGCGTCACTGCCAATCTGCGCGCGGCGGGCGCCGGGATGCTGGGCAAATTGAACATGGATGAGTTCGCCATGGGCTCGTCCAACGAGACCAGCGCTTATGGCCCGGTGATCTCACCCTGGAAGCGGAGCGGCGGCGGCAATGTCGCGCTGACTCCGGGCGGAAGTTCGGGTGGCTCGGCGGCAGCCGTGGCGGCGGGGCTGGCGCCGGGCGTCACCGGGACCGACACCGGCGGCTCGATCCGCCAGCCCGCGGCCTTCGTCGGGATCACCGGTATCAAGCCTACCTACGGCCGCTGCAGCCGCTGGGGGATCGTCTCCTTCGCCAGCTCGCTCGACCAGGCCGGGCCGATGGCGCGCACGGTGCGCGACTGCGCGATCATGCTGGAGGCGATGTGCGGGTTCGACCCCAAGGATTCGACTTCGCTCGATGCGCCCGTCCCGGCATGGGAGGCGGGGCTCAACAGCGACCTCAGCGGCAAGCGCATCGGCATTCCGCGCGAATATCGCATCGATGGCGTCCCCGACGAGATCAACGCGCTGTGGGATCGCGGGATCGAGTGGCTCAAGGATGCGGGCGCGGAGGTGGTCGAGATCAGCCTGCCGCACACCAAATATGCGCTGCCGACCTATTACATCATTGCGCCGGCCGAAGCCTCGAGCAACCTCGCCCGCTATGACGGCGTCCGCTACGGGCTGCGCGAGACGCCGCCGGGCGGCAACCTCGACGCCATGTATGCCGCGACCCGCGCGGCGGGCTTCGGCGCCGAGGTCAAAAGGCGGATCATGATCGGCACCTATGTGCTGAGCGCTGGCTTCTACGATGCCTATTTCACCAAGGCGCAGCGGGTCCGGGCGCTGATCAAGCAGGATTTCCGCAACGCTTTCGAGACTTGCGACCTGATCCTCACCCCGACCGCGCCCAGCGCCGCCTTCGGGCTGGGCGAAAAGGGCGACGATCCGTTGGCCATGTATCTCAACGACGTGTTCGCGGTGCCGGCCAGCCTTGCCGGGCTGCCGGCGATGAGCGTTCCGGGCGGGCTCGACGGGCAGGGCCTGCCGCTCGGCCTGCACCTCATCGGGCGCGAGATGGACGAGCAGAGCGTGCTCAACGCCGGCCTCGCGATTGAGGAACGGGCGGGATTTACGGCGCGGCCGGAGAAGTGGTGGTGAGCGACGGCATGAACGCACCTTTTCGCATCAAGGGCGACACCGGCGAGTGGGAGGTCGTGATCGGCCTCGAGGTCCATGCGCAGGTGACCTCCAACGCCAAGCTGTTCAGCGGCGCCGCGACCGCCTTCGGGGCCGAGCCCAATACGCAGGTGAGCCTGATCGATGCGGCCATGCCGGGGATGCTGCCGGTGCCCAATCGCGAGTGCATCCGCCAGGCGGTGCGCACCGGAATGGCGATCGACGCGGTGATCAATCGGTGGTCGCGGTTCGATCGCAAGAACTATTTCTATGCCGATCTGCCGCAGGGCTATCAGATCAGCCAGCTCTATCATCCCATTGTCGGGGAAGGCTCGGTCACCGTGCTGGTCGACGAGAAGGACGAGGGCAGCGCGCGCACCATCGGGGTCGAGCGGATCCACGTCGAGCAGGATGCGGGCAAGCTGATGCACGACCAGCATCCGACTAGCTCCTACGTCGACCTCAATCGCTGCGGCGTCGCGCTGATGGAGATCGTCAGCAAGCCCGACCTGCGCTCGCCCGCCGAAGCGGGGGCCTATCTGCGCAAGCTGCGCGCGATCCTGCGCTATGTCGGCTCGTGCGACGGCAATATGGAAGAAGGCTCGATGCGCGCCGACGTCAATGTCAGCGTGCGCAAGCCCGGCGACGAGTTCGGCACGCGGACCGAGACCAAGAACGTCAATTCGGTGCGCTTCGTTCAGGCGGTGATCGAGCATGAAGCCCGCCGCCAGGTCGAAGTGATTGAGGGCGGCGGCACGATCGTCCAGGAAACGCGGCTTTATGATCCCGATCGAGGCGAGACGCGCTCGCTCCGATCGAAGGAAGACGCGCACGATTACCGCTACTTCCCTGATCCCGATCTCCTTCCGCTGGAATTGGACGAAGCGTTTCTCGAGGAATGCCGGGCGAGCCTGCCCGAATTGCCCGATGCCAAGCGCAAGCGCTTCGAAGCGCAGGGGATCACACCCTATAATGCGAGCGTGCTGACCGCCGAGGTCGAGACCGCGCGCTGGTTCGATGCCTTGCTCGATGCGGGGGCGGAGCCGGTGCGGGCGGCCAACTGGGTGTCGGCCGAGCTGTTCGGGGCGCTCAATCGGCTGGGCCGCGACATTGCGGACTGCCCGGTCACGCCCGCCGCCGCCGCCGAATTGTTGGCGCTGGTCGCCGACGGGACCATCTCGGGATCGATCGCCAAGACCGTGTTCGAAAAGATGCTCGAGAGCGGGGATGGCGCGAGCGCGATCGTCGAGCGCGAGGGGCTGAAGCAGACCAGCGACACCGGCGCGATCGACGCCGAGATCGACCGCATCCTCGCCGCCAATGCCGACAAGGTCGAGCAATATCGCGCGGGCAAGGAAGCGCTGTTCGGCTTTTTCGTCGGCCAGACGATGAAGGCGATGCAGGGCAAGGCCAATCCCGGCGTGGTCAACCAGCGGCTAAAGGCCAAGCTGGGCTAGTCATGGCGGCGTCGCATCGTCGCTGCTATGCGGTAGCGATGCGCCTAGTTCCTTTGCTCGCGTCCGTCGCAGCCCTCCTCGCCAGCACTTCCGCGCAAGCGCAGCAGCGCCCGCCCAAGCTGATCGTCGCCATTTCGGTCGACCAGCTGTCGAGCGACCTGTGGGCGACCTATCGCCCGCATTTCACCGGCGGGCTGAAGCGGCTGGCGGACAGCGGCGTGACCTTCGTCAACGGCTATCAGGCGCATGCCGCGACCGAGACTTGCCCCGGCCACTCGACCCTGCTGACCGGGCGCTGGCCCGCGGCAACAGGGGTGGTAGCCAACAATTGGATCGACCAGCGCGCGGCGCGGCCCGACAAGACCATCTATTGTGCCGAGGACGAGCGCGTCGCGGGTTCGAAGTCGACCGCTTACACGGTCAGCCCCGAGCATCTGCGCGCCTCGACACTCGGTGATCGGCTCAAGGCGGCGAGCCCGCGCAGCCGCAATGTCGCGGTCGGGGGGAAGGACCGCTCGGCGGTAATGATGAGCGGCCGCAATGCCGACCAGCGCTGGTATTGGGACGGCAAGACGTGGGCGACCGACCTTAAGGCGGCGCCGGTGCCGCGCTCGGTCGCGGCCTTCCTCCCCGCCTTTGCCGCACGGCTGACGCAGGCGCAGCCCGGGCTCGCACCGCCGGCCTTGTGCCAGGCCCGCGCCCGCGACTTTGCCGTCTCGCCGAGCCAGAATGTCGGCACCGGGCGGTTGGCGCGTGCTGCCGGGGATGCGCGGGCGATGCGCGCTTCGCCCGAGCTAGACGGAGCCACGCTCGCGCTCGGCGCCGCGCTGACCTACGAGCTCGGCCTCGGACGAGGAGCCGCGACCGACGTGCTGTCGCTCGGCCTCGCCTCGACTGATTACGTCGGCCACGCGTTCGGCGCCGGCGGGCAGGAGATGTGCCTGCAGATGCTCGCCCTCGATCGCGAATTGGGTGACTTCCTCGCCCGGCTCGACGCGATGAAGCTCGATTATGCGGTGGTACTGTCGGCCGACCACGGTGCGCTCGACATCCCCGAGCGGCTGCGTGCCACGGGCAATGCCGCCGCCCAGCGCGCCGACCCGGGACTTGCCGCAAGCGAGATGGGCAAGTTGCTCGCGCCGCAGGTTGGGCGGAGCGGCTCGGTCTTGCTCGGCGAAGGGATCGGTAACGATGTCTGGCTAGATGCCACAATTCCCGCCGGCGAGCGCCCGCGCGTGCTTGCTGCGGCGGTCGCCCGCTACCGCGCCCACCCGCAGGTCGCCGCCGTCTTCACCGCCACCGAACTGGCGCGAACCCCGCTACCGGTCGGCATATCGCCCGATCGCTGGAGCCTGATCCAGCGCGTCCGCGCTGCCTTCGACCCCGCGCGCTCGGGCGATTTCTACGTCGTGCTCAAGGAATATGTCAGCGGCGCGGCGCGTCCGACCCCGGGTTATGTTGCCGGGCATGGTACCCCGTGGGATTATGACCGGCGCGTGCCGATCCTGTTCAGCCGCCGCGGCCTGAAGGCGGCCACCCCGGTCGCTGCCGCGGACACCGCCGACATATTGCCGACGCTCGCCAGCTGGCTCGGCCTCGGTCTTGCGCCCGGAAGCGTCGACGGCAGGTGCCGGCGCGAAGCCGCGCGCTGCCGTTAAGCCCTTGTTCTGGCGGTGAGGCAGAGGAAGGGGCATGCGTAATGCCCTGATCCTCGGCCTCGCCGCTTTAACCGCCTGCTCGGCCGCCCCGAGCCCGTCCGACGCCCAGGGGCGATCCGGCGCAGCGCCTTCGCTGACCGGCAGCTGGATCGTCGCCAGTATCGATGGGATCGCGCCCTCCAAAACCGCCTATGACAAGGCGCCGCAGCTCATCTTTACCGCCGACAGCTATGGCGGGAACGTCGGATGCAACGATTTCGGCGGGCTCGGTTTCCAGCATGAGGGGCGCTGGTATGGCGACTTCGCGATGAGCAACCAGATGGGTTGCGGAGCGCCGCTCGCCGGGCAGGACGAGGCGGTGCACGGCCTCCTGGCCAACGGGCCTACGATCGTCTTTACCGGCGGCGACCGGGTGACCCTCGCGACCCCTCGGCACCGCGTCGAACTCCGCCGCGCGGGGTCGACCCCGTCGCGCCGGAGCGCGCCGCCGAGGCCGCTGATCGGGACGCGCTGGACCTTTCGCGGGCTCGATGGGACCAGCCTCGCCCCGACCGCGAGAGGTCAGGCTCCGGCACTGATCGTCGAGGGCGACCGCTTTCGCCTCGATACTCCCTGCCTGACGGTCGAGGGAGGCTGGAGCCCGCGTGGCGAGGGCCGGGCCAGCTTCCGCCCCGACCGCCGGACGCCGGTCGCCTGCGCAGCTCCCGCCAAGGCGCGCGACGCGGCGATCGCGGCGGCAATTGCCGGCGACAGAGATTATGCCACCGGACCCAATGGCGAGTTGGTGCTGGCCGGGGGCGGGCACTGGCTGACCGGCGAGGCGACCCGGCGCGGGGCCGCGGAGGCCGCATTGATCGGCGGCACCTGGCAGGTCGAGGGCGGGTCAAGCGCCGCCAGCCGCAACGGGGCACAGCCGGCGCAGGTCACCTTCGGGCCTCGCAGCTACTCGCTGTGGGACGGGTGCAACCGCACCGAGGGGCTGATGATCGCCTATGAGCGACAGCTGTTCACCCACGGCAGCGGGCTCTCGACATTGGCCAACTGCATGGCCGGGCGCGACGATCCGAAGCTGAAGGCGGTCGTGACCACCGGCCCGCGCTTCGGCACGCTATCCGGCGGCGGCTTGCGGCTGGTGTCGGCTGCCGGCGAAGTACGGTTGCGGCGGGTTGGGCCAGCGCTGGCATCGAGCGGCGGTGTCACCACCGGGCTGGTCGCGGGGCAGCGCTTCACCTTGCTCGGGGAGAGCCCGGGCACGCTCGCGGTGCTGCCCGGCAATCGGTTCCGGCTGACCCAGCCCTGTGGGGTGACCGAGGGTCGTTATCGGACGGCGCGGGGCGAGGTCGACGGCAGTCTGCGCTTCGGCCCCGAGCGTCCCGCCGAGGCTTGCCAGGCCGACCCCGCCGCTCGCGCGCTGCAGTCGGTATTCATCGGCAACCTCGAGGTCGCGGTGGGCCCGAACAAGGACATTGCGCTGTTCGCCGGGCGCTTCGGGTCGGTTCGCGCGCGGCTTATGCGGTAGCGGCGCGGAGCAGGTCGACGCACTCGGGATCGAGCGCGGCGCCGGTCTCCTCGGTCATGATCCGCAGCGCCTCGTCGCGGGTCATGGCGGCGCGATAAGGGCGGTCGGCGGTGAGCGCGTCATAATAGTCGCAGGTGGTGATGATGCGGGTCTCGCGCGCGATCTGGCTGCGGGCGAGGCCGAGCGGATAGCCTGCGCCGTCCAATCGCTCGTGGTGGGCACCGGCGATATCGGCGACGTCGCGGAAGGCCCCGATCCGGCCCAATATCTCGCGGGTGTGGGCGGCGTGGCCGCGCATCTCGCCCCACTCGCGGTCGTCGAGGCTGGCGGGCTTGTCGAGGATGGCGTTGGAGACGCCCAATTTGCCGATGTCGTGGAGCACGGCGGCGCGGCGCAGCCAGCGGCGTCGTACGGGGGGCAGGCCGAGCGTCGCGGTCATCGCCTCGGCCAGCTCCCCGACACGGGTGCTGTGGCCGGCGGTATAGGGGCTCTTGGCGTCGATCACCGAGCCGAAGGCGGCGGCGATGGCGTCGAGATAATCCTCGTCGACCGCGCGGACTTCGGTCGGCGGGGCAAGGGCGACGACGCGGGCGTCGAGCGTGGGCGATCCGAGGATCTGCCAGAAGGTCGGCGCGGCGGCGACGGTCTCGAACGCGCGGGCCAGTTCGGGGTCGAGCCAGGTCCCGGCGCGGCGGCGGACCTCGTCGCGTGCGGCCTCGGCCCCGGCATGGCCGTGGAACACGTCGGCGACCTGCGCGAGGAGGGCGATGCGCGCGAACAGCGGGATGGCGTCCCCGCGCAGCCGCCCGGGCCGGCCCGATCCGTCCCAATGCTCGTCGAGCCGGTAGATGCCCTCGCACACCGTGTCGGAGAAGCGCAGGGTGCGGGCGATGTCGGCGCCGCGGGTGCAGCGCGAGACGATGAGCTCCTGCGCGATGCTGTCCCCGTTCTTGAGGATATTGCCGACCGCGCTGGCCCGGCGGCCCCAGGGCTGGGCCCGGGCGGTTTTCGAGAAGACGAAGTGCAGGGTCGCGGCGAGGCTGGTGCCGACGGTCTTGTAGCCCGCCTTGAAGGCGCGGTCGTCGGCGGCATAGAGCTCGCAGATACGGGCGGCATTGCTGCTGCAGCCGAGGTCCTTCAGGAGCAGGGTGTAATATAGCTCGTGGAGGTCGCGGGGCGCGAGGCCCAGCGCGCGGCCGACCTGCGACCCGATCCAGCAGCAGCGCACGCTGTGCCCGGCGGGCTGCCCCTCGGTCAGGTCGAGCGCGTAGCTGAACGCGCCGAGCAGTTCGGCGAGGCTGACGGTGTCGGTCGCGGCGGCGAAATCGGAAGCTGGGAAATG
>JANPKL010000019.1:0-3326 GCA_031425975.1 Sphingomonas sp. | reverse complement strand
GGGACCTCGGGCCGGCTCGCCTGAGGTTCCCGCGGGCGCGGGGACGACGCATTTCTACCTCGCTTCATCCCCTTCCGCCCACGCTTCATCGCCCCGAGCACTTCCAGCAAGGCTCCGCTCAGCTAGGGCGGCTAAAGGGGTGGGGATGGTTCGACTGACATCATTAGGCTTGGCGCTGGCGTTGCTGCCGGCGGCGGCAAACGCGCAATATATCGGTGGGCGCGCGCCCGATCCGCCGCCCGCGCCCATCGCCGGCATGGTCGAAAGCCCCGAAGCCGCGCTCGCCCGCAACATCCGCCTGCTGGCGATCAACCCCAAGGACTACGCCGGCCTGCTCGGAGCCGGTCGTGCGGCGCTCCGGCTCGGCGACGCGCAGGCGGCGATCGGCTTTTTCGGCCGCGCCGAGGAACTCAATCCGCAGCATTGGGCGCCCAAGGCCGGGCAGGGCACCGCGCTTGCGCAAATGGGCGACGGCACCGCCGCGCTCGGCATGTTCACCGAGGCGCAGCGACTCGGCGCGACGCAATCGCTGGTATCGCTCGACCGGGGCCTCGCCTTCGACCTGCTCGGGAGACAGGCCGAGGCGCAGAGCGATTATCGGATCGTCCTGACCGGTGCCGACGAGGCCGAGGCCCGCCGCAGGCTCGCGGTCAGCCTCGCCATCTCCGGACGCAAGGCCGATGCACTGGCCGCGCTCGATCCGTTGCTCGCCCGCCGCGATAATGGCGCGCGCCGGACCCGCGCCTTCATCCTCGCCTTGACCGGCGACGTCGAGCAGGCGCGGGCAGTCATCCGCCTGATCCTGCCCGGCGCTGGCGAGGGATTCGATCCCTTCCTGCGCCGCCTGCCGACGCTGGGTCCCGGCCAGAAAGCGGCCGCGGTCCACCTCGGCATGATGCCGGCCGAAGGTGCCGCGCTCGCCGCGCTCGACATGCCCGCGCCCGCGCCCGTCGTGCGCGCGCCGGCCCCGATCAAGATCGCTGCTGCGACCCCCCGGCTGCCGGTCCGCCCCAGCATTCCTGCCGAGCGGAGCCGCCTGGCCGAGATCGAAAGCACTCTTTCCGCTTTGCCCGCGCCGACGCCGAAAGCGGCACCGCCGCCCGCGCCCAAGCCGCTGGTCGAGCGCAAGCCAGCGGCGAGGCCCAAGGTCGCGGCGGGCACGGTCACCGATCTGCGCACCTCCACGCAAAGCACCAAGCCGGTGAAGCTCGCGGCCAAGGATGCCGGCAAGAAGACCGCTGCCGACAAGGCCAGGGCCGACAAGAAAGCAACCGAAACCGCCGATGAGAAGCCCGCCAGGGCCGGTGCGTCGCGCCTTTATGTCCAGCTCGCCGGCGGGGCCAACACCGACCGCATGACCCGCGAATATGACAAGATCCGCGCGAAGAAGGCGAGCTTGTTCAAGGGCCGCCAGCCGCTCGTCTCGGAGGTCAAGGGTTGGGCCCGACTGCTGGTCGGCCCGTTCAAGGACGCCGAGGCGGCGCAGGACTTCGTCAACGACCTCCATGCGGCCAAGCTTGAAGGCTTTGCCTGGACCGCGCCGGGCGGGACGAAGTTCGAGAAGCTTAGCCCCAAGTGACCCTGCCTCACGGCATCGCCGCAAGGCCCGCGGCGAGCCGTGGCCGGGTCCATGCCGATCGCGACCCCGGCCCGCGCGGCCCCCGCGACCCGTTCCAGCGCGACCGCGACCGGATCGTCCACTCGGTCGCCTTCCGCCGCCTGCGCCACAAGACACAGGTGTTCGTCGCCCCCGACGGCGACCATTATCGCGTCCGCCTGACCCACTCGATCGAGGTGGCGCAGATCGGCCGCACCATCGCCCGCGCCCTGGGTCTCAACGAGGATCTGACCGAAGCCCTGTGCCTCGCCCACGATCTTGGGCATCCGCCCTTCGGCCATGCCGGGGAGGATGCGCTGGGCGAAGCGCTCGAAGATCATGGCGGGTTCGACCACAATGGCCACACCCTGCGCCTCGTCACCTGCCTCGAGACGCCATATCCCGAGTTCGACGGTCTCAATCTCAGCTGGGAGACGCTTGAGGGCCTGGCCAAGCATAACGGCCCGGTTGCCGATCCGGGCTGGGCGCTGGCCGGGGTCGACGGCGCGGTTGATCTCGAACTCGGTCGCTGGCCGAGCCTCGAGGCGCAGGTCGCGGCGCTGGCCGACGACATCGCTTACGACAATCACGACATCGACGACGGCCTGCGCGCCGGCGTGCTACCACTCGATGTCCTGCTCGAACGGCCCTTCGTCGCGCGCCATTGGGACGCGATCGGCGCGCGCTGGCCCGATCTGTCGCTTGAGCGCAAGGTTAAGGCGCTGGTCCGCGACCAGATCGGAACGATGGTCGGCGACCTCATCGCCGAAACACAGCGGCGCGTGACCGAAAGCGGGGTCGATACGCTCGACGAGGTGCGCGGGGCAGGGCGTCCGCTGGCCGGCTTCTCCACCGAGGTCGCGGCCGAGGAACGCGCGCTGAAGCGGTGCCTCTACGCCAATCTCTATAATGCGCCCGCGCTGCAACCCGTGCGGATCGAGGCGCAGCGCGTCGTCACCAATTTGGCCCGCGCCTATCTCGCGGACCCGCGCCTGCTGCCCGACGCTTGGCACCGCGGCGACGACGAGCAGGCCATCGCCCGCAACGTCGCCGACTATGTCGCCGGCATGACCGACCCCTTCGCCATCCGCCGCCACGAGGCGCTGATCGGCCCGGTGGAGCTGCCGGAGAAATTCTAGGGCGTCGTTCGCCACGCGTTCAAAAGGACGATGGCGAGCGGGACCAGCCCGACCGCATCGGCAATCGCAATCATGCGCAGCGGGCCCTCCGGCAGGCCGGCGCGGGCGTAGAGGAAGAGAAAGCTCAGCACCGAGATTGCGACGACAATCGTCGCCGCTCGCCGCGCCTCGGGGATGAAAGCAGCGTAGAAGGCGACGGCGAGGACGGCCAGAAACAGCGCTCCGCGATGGGTGAGCAAAAGGCCGACATCGCCCGTCGGCGGCACTCCATAAAGCCGTTCGGTAAGCCTGGGCATGAAGAACACCAGAGCCGGCATCAAATGGATGAGCCCAAGCGTGAGCCAGGCGATTATCACCGACATCTTGCGTCCCTCCCGCAGAAGGCCGAGCCTAGGGCTGCTGCATCGTCAAGGAAAGCGGATGACAGGGATTGCGATGATCGGTGCCACCGGGCTCGTCGGAAGCGCATTCTGGCCCTTGCTGCAAAGCCGCCATGACCTGCTGGCGATCGGTCGCCGTCCGAGCGGTGCGGAACGGGAAAAGCTCGGCGCGCTCGAGGAATGGCCGGCCCTGCTGTCCGGCGAGCAGGT
>JANPKL010000018.1:0-7449 GCA_031425975.1 Sphingomonas sp. | reverse complement strand
TCGATCGAATCAACATCGGCGAAGCGCTTGAACAGCACCGCCTTGCCTTCCATCACCGGCTTGGCGGCGAGCGCGCCGAGGTTGCCGAGCCCGAGAATGGCGGTGCCGTTGGAGATGACCGCGACAAGATTGCCCTTGGCGGTATAATCATAGGCCTTGGAGGGATCGGCGGCGATGGCGCGGACCGGGACCGCGACTCCGGGGCTGTAGGCGAGCGACAGGTCGCGCTGGGTCGCCATCGGCTTCGAGGCGATGATCTCGATCTTGCCCGGCCGGCCGCGCGCATGGAAGTCTAGGGCCTCGGCTTCGGAGAATTTGACGTTGCTGTCTGACATGGGCGGTTCTTAGTCTCCCTCCCGAAGCATTGCGAGAAGCGAACGACCCCACCGAATTCGCTTCGTTCGCTTCGTTCGCTTCGCGACCTCCCCCGGAGCAGCGGGCAAATCCATTCGTAGCGGAGCAAATGAAATCCTATTGTGCAAGGCAGCCGTCATCCGGACGAGCGTCAGTCCGTCCTTGCCGCCAGTGCCGGACGTTGAGATGGACGCAGAAACGAGTTCGGCTTGACGGAGCGACGTTGGCGCCTCCTTTTTCAGAAAGAAGGAGAAGCGGGATTCCCGCCTTCGCGGGAAAGACGATTGGGGCTAACGAGGGACGATGGCCCGCGCCGAAGCCGACACCCCGATGATGAAGCAATATCACCGCCTCAAGGCCGAGGCGGGGGATGCGATCCTGTTCTATCGGATGGGCGACTTCTTCGAGATGTTCTTCGAGGATGCGAAGGTCGCCGCCGCCTGTCTCGACATCGCGCTGACCAGGCGCGGCGAGGCGGGCGGGGTGGCGGTGCCGATGTGCGGCGTGCCGGTCCATGCCGCGACCGGCTATCTCGCGCGGCTGATCCGCGCCGGTCACCGCGTCGCCATCGCCGAGCAGATCGAAAGCCCTGCCGAGGCACGCAAGGCGCGCGGGGCCAAGGCGCTGGTCGAGCGCGCGATCGTCCGGCTGGTCACGCCCGGCACGCTGACCGAGGACAGTTTGCTCGACAGTGGCGCGGCCAACATGCTCGCGGCGATCGCGGGTGAGAACGACGAATGGGCGATTGCCGCCTGCGAAATCTCGACCGGGCGGTTCGAACTGGTGGCCTGCAGCGCCGCCGATCTTCCCGCCGAACTGGCCCGGATCGGACCCGCCGAACTCATCGGCGCCGAGCCCGTCGCCAACGTCGAGGGGCGCTGGGGTCATGATGGCTTCGATGCCGCCGCCGGTGAGCGGCTGCTCAAGCGGCGCTTCGGCCTTGCCGATCTCGGCGGACTGGGTGACCCAGGGCCGGCCGAACTGGCCGCCTGCGGAGGCCTGCTCGCCTATCTCGACGCGACCCAGCGCGAGGCGACGGCCTTTCTCGCTTTGCCGCGACGGGTCGGACGGAGCGAGCATCTGGCGATCGACGCCGCGACCCGCATCAGCCTCGAAATCTGCCGAGCCGCCGATGGCGGGGTGGCGGGGTCCCTGCTGAGCGAGGTCGACCGCTGCGTCACCGGTGCCGGGCGGCGCCTGCTCGGCAGCGACCTGGCCGCACCACTGACCGACGGCGGAGCGATCGAGCGACGGCTCGACCTCGTCGCCTGGTTCGGCGAGGACCAGCGCCGCCGCGAGCGCGCCAGGGCTCGCCTGCGCAGCCTGCCAGACGTCGGCCGCGCCTTGGGCCGGCTGGTCGCGGCGCGCGGTGGCCCGCGCGACCTCGCCGCCCTGCGCGACGGTCTCAGCGGAGCAGCGGCGCTTGGCCGAGAACTGGCTGGGCAGGAGCTACGCCCGCTGCTGCTCGACTTGCTCCTGCCAGACCTTGCCGGGCATGATGAATTGACCGGACTGCTCGGCCAGGCACTGGTCGAGGATCCGCCGCTCGACGCCGCGAAAGGCGGTTTCATCGCCCCGGCGTTCGATGCCGAACTCGACGCCTTGCGCAGCGCGTCGAGCGACGGTCGCCGCGCCATCGCCGAGCTCGAGGCGCGCTATCGCGCCGCGACCGGGGTGGCGGCGCTCAAGATCCGCCACAATGCGGTGCTCGGCTATCATGTCGAAGTCCCCGCGCGCCATGCCGAGCAATTACTCGGGCCAGACAGCGGTTTCACCCATCGCCAGACCATGGCCGGGGCGGTGCGCTTCAACAGTCCGGCGCTGCACGAGGAAGCGAGCCGGGTAATCGAGGCGGGCGGTCACGCGCTGGCGCTCGAACAGTCGCATATCGAGCGGCTGACCGAGGCCGCGACCGCCGCCGCTCCGGCCATCGTCCGGACCGCCGACGCGCTCGCCCGGACCGATGTTGCCGCCGGCCTGGCCGAGCGGGCAAGCGAGGGCGGCTGGGTCCGCCCCGCGCTCGATCCCGGCCCGTGCCTGGAGATCGAGGGCGGACGCCATCCGGTAGTCGAGCGCGCGCTAGCCCGCTCGGGCGAGCGGTTCGTCGCCAACGACTGCTGCCTTGGTCCCGCCGACCGCCTGTGGCTGATCACTGGGCCCAATATGGGTGGCAAGTCGACCTTCCTGCGCCAGGTCGCGCTGATCGCGGTGCTGGCGCAGGCCGGCAGCTTCGTCCCCGCCACGCGCGCGAAGATCGGGCTGGTCGACCGCTTGTTCAGCCGGGTCGGCGCGTCGGACAATCTGGCGCGCGGGCGCTCGACCTTCATGGTCGAGATGGTCGAGACCGCAGCGATCCTCGCGCAGGCGACGGAACGCAGCCTGGTCATCCTCGACGAGATCGGGCGCGGCACTTCGACCTATGACGGGCTGGCGATCGCCTGGGCGGTGGTCGAAGCGATGCACGACGAATTGCGCGCGCGGACCCTGTTCGCGACCCATTATCACGAGCTGACGAGGCTGGCGGGCAAACTGCCCTGCCTGTCGCTCCACCATGTGCGGGCGCGCGAGTGGAAGGGCGAATTGGTTCTGCTGCACGAGGTGGCTGCGGGCGCGGCCGATCGCAGCTACGGGATCGCCGTGGCGCGGCTGGCGGGGCTGCCGCCTTCAGTGGTCGCGCGGGCGAAATCGGTATTGGCGAAGCTCGAAAAGGGCCGCGACGCGACCGGCGGGATTGCGGCCGGGCTCGACGATTTGCCGCTGTTCGCCGCTGCGGTGGCCGAGCACAAGGTCGACCCGCTGGCCGAGGCGCTGGCCGCGATCGACCCCGATGCGATGTCCCCGCGCGAGGCCCAGGACGCGCTCTATGCGCTGAAGACGCTGGCTCAGCCTTCGCCGTAAAGGCCGATCGCGCCGAACATGGCGGTCAGCGAAGCGCGTTCCGCCGCGGCGAGCGCCGGATGCCAGACCTCCAGCAGCAGCACGACGCGGGTCTCGTCGCTGTCGTTCCAGGCTTCGTGGAGGATCGAATCGTCGAACAGCAGCGCCTTGCCCGTTTCGACCTGCCGCTCGTGATTGCCGACCCGCAGCCGGCAGCCGGCAGGGACGATCAGCGGGACGTGGCAGATCAGGCGGGTGTTGAGCATTCCCCAGTGGGGCGGAATATGGGTGCGGGGTGCAAGCTGCGAGAACAGCACATTGGGCGCACGGCCCGGGATCACCGGCAATGGCACGGCCTCGAGCGCCTTCATGCTCGCCGGGCAGCGGGCGGCGTTGGCGGGAACGGGCGCGCCGGCCTTCCACAGGTAAAGCGCACTCCATCGGGGATCGTCGAGCAGGGCATGGCCGCGATTGGCGCGGGTCGGGTCGCCCTGCACATAGGGCGCGAAATTGTCGCGCTCGTCCAATAGCGCCTCGACCTCTGCACGCATTGCCGGCGCGGCGGCTTCCAGCGCGGCGATCCACGGATGATCGGCGGTGTCATGGAAGGCGGTCTGGGGCAGGCCGGGGTAATGAAAGCTGGTCGGTTGCTGAAGTTGCGGCTGGCTGATCCCCTTGAGGATGTCGAGTGCCTCGGCGAAGCGGGGCGGTCGCTCGGCGGGGAGGCCGGCGGCGGTCAGCGTCGCGTCGAGGTGGCTGGCGAAACGGATTCCCGCCGCGGCGATCGTGTCGCGGGCCCGGGCTAGCCGCTCGCCGAGCGCAGGCGGACCTTGCGCGGGGGCGTGGGTCAGGGCGAGCCCGAGGAAGCTGACCGCCGCGCGGTCGTCGCCGCGCGCGGCCGCAAGCTCTCCCTTGGCGAGCAAAGCGGGGACGTAGCGACCATCACGCGCCAGCGACTGGTCGAGCGCGGCATCCTGTCCTGGAAGGTCGCCGCAGCGGGCTCGGGCATCGGCCAGCAGCAGCCACACCGGCGGGGGCGCGTCGGGCGTGGCGGCTTGCTCGAGCAGGGCGCGGGCACCCTGGCCGTCATCGCGGCGGAGGTGATCGATCGCGCGATCGAGGACGTTCTGCCAGTCGCTCATCATGCCCCCATTACCCCTGCCACCAAGCTAGCAGTGACGGCTCGCCGCGCAAGCCGTGGACCGCTAGAGTGACGCGATGAGCGGACCTTCGCCCAGCGATCTGAGCATATTGCTCGAGCGGCAACGTGCCGAACTCGAGCGGAAAATCCGCGCCGCGCCCTCCGCCGGACCCGATCACGCAGCGACCGCCGCGCGTTTCACCGACGAACTGGTGCTCGCGGCCTTCGCGGCGGCCTGCCGCGCTTATCCCAATCCCAATCCCTCGACCTCCGAGCGGGTCGGGCTGGTCGCGCTCGGCGGTTATGGCCGGGGCGAGATGGCACCCTATAGCGATATCGACCTGATGTTCCTGACGCCGCAGCCGCGCGCCTCCTGGTGCGAGCAGGTGATCGAGGGCACGCTCTATGCGCTGTGGGATTTGAAGCTGAAGGTCGGGCAGGCGATCCGCACGGTCCCCGAGCTGATTTCGCTGACCCGCAGCGACATGACCGCGCGCACCGCGATGCTCGAGGCGCGCTTCGTCGGCGGGGACGCGAAGCTGGTCGACGAGGCGGTGGCGCGCTTCCGGGCCGAGGTGGTCAAGGGCAGCGAGGCCGAATTCGTCGCCGCCAAGCTGACCGAGCGCGACGACCGGCACGAGAAATTCGGGGACAGCCGCTATCTGGTCGAGCCCAACGTCAAGAACGGCAAGGGGGCGCTCCGTGACCTTCACACTTTGATGTGGGTTGGGCGCTACGTGCATAACGTCGAGACGCCCGAAGCGATGGTCGCGGCGGGGCTGCTTACCGCCGAGGAGCGGGCGCGGTTCGACCGGGCGACGCGCTTCTTCTGGTCGGTGCGGTGTCTGCTGCACCTGTTTGCCGGGCGCGCCGAGGAGCGAATGAGCTTCGTCCACCAGCGCGAGCTGGCGGAGGCCCTGGCCTACGCCGACCGCCCGGGCAAGCGCGCGGTCGAGCGGTTCATGCAGATGTATTTCCTGCAGGCGCGGATGGTCGGCGACCTGACCGGGCAGTTTCTCGCCCAGCTCGACGAACAGCTTGCCGCCAAGGGACTGCGGTTTGCGCTGCCGACCTTCCTGCGCCGGCCACGGCGGCTCGGCGGGTTCGTGCTTGATCGCGGCCGCCTGGCGCTACCCCATGAGCGTTTCCTGCGCGAGGAGCCGCGCCGCCTGCTCGAGCTCTTCGCGATCGCTGCGCGCGAAGAGCTGGAGATCCATCCGGCGGCGATGCGGATCGCGACCCGTGACAATCGCCTGGTCGAAAGCCTGCGCGAGGAGTCGGCGGCCAATGCCCTGTTCCTCGACGTGCTGACCAGCAGCATCGCGCCCGAACTGGTGCTGCGCTGGATGAACGAGGCGGGCGTGTTCGGCCGCTTCGTCCCCGACTTCCGCCGGGTAGTCGGGCAGATGCAGTTTGACATGTATCATCACTACACGGTCGACGAGCACACCATCCGCGCGGTCGGGCTGCTGGCCGCGGTCGAGCGAGGCGAGCTGGCCGAGGACCATCCGCTGGCGACCGCGCTGTTCAAGCAGATCGGATCGCGCCGGGCGCTCTATGTGGCCGTGCTGTTGCACGATATTGCCAAGGGGCGGGGCGGCGACCACAGCATCCTGGGCGAGGCGGTGGCGCGGGAGCTGTGCCCGCGGTTCGGCCTCGACGAGGGCGAGACCGATATCGTTGCCTGGCTGGTCCGCCACCATTTGCTAATCAGCCATACCGCCTTCAAGCGCGACCTGTCCGATCCCAAGACGATCGACGATTTCGTCGGCGTGGTGCAGAGCCCGGAGCGGTTGCGGTTGCTGCTTATCCTGACAGTGGTCGACATCCGCGCGGTCGGCCCGGGGATCTGGACCGAATGGAAGCGGCGACTGATCCGTACCCTCTACGACAGTGCCGAGGAGCGCCTGCGGCTCGGTCACAAGCAGCGCGGGCGCAGCGAGGAAGTGGCGGCCCGGCAAGCGCAGCTGGCCAAGGCGCTCGGCTGGAATGCCAAAGCCGCACGCGCTCATGCCCGGCGTCTGCCCGACAGCTACTGGCTGGCCGAGCCGTCCCACTGGATCCTGGCCAATGCCCGCCAGATCGCGGCGGTCGAAGCGCGGATCGGTGCGGCGGTGCCCAATGTTCAGGTCGAGGGGGAGGAGGAGGGAGCGACCCGCATCAGTATCTTCGCGCCCGACCGACCCGGGCTGTTTTATCGCATCTGCGCCGGGCTTGCGGGGGCGGGGGCAGGGATCGTTGACGCGCGCATTCACACCACGGGCGACGGCATGGCCCTCGACAATCTGTTGGTCCACGATGCGCTGGGCAAGCCCTATGGCGACCGCCGGCGGAGGCAGCGGCTGGCCAGGGCCGTGGTCGCGGCGATCGAGAGTGAGGCGCTGCCGCCGCTGCCCGAAGGGCATTCGGCCAGTGTCTTTCCGATCGCGCCTTCGGTGACGGTGGCGGATGGGGCGTCGCGGCGCTTTACCGTGGTCGAGGTGCAGGCCGCCGACCGGCCCGGCATCCTGGCGGCGCTCGCCCTTGCCATCCACCGGCAGGGGCTGGTGGTCCATTCGGCGCATATCGCGACCTATGGCGAGCGCGCGATCGACGTCTTCTATCTGGCAGACACGCAAGGACGCAGGCTGGCCGCAGAAGCGATCGCGGCGCTGCGCCCGGCACTGCTTGCTGCCGCCCGTGACGAGCGCGCGGTGGCCGCAGCCTGAGTGCAAGGAAAAGGGGCTCCGCGGTCGCTCGCGAAGCCCATTTCATTTCAATTGAGTAGCGACGCTCAGATGCGCGTGCGCAGGGTCAGGCCGTAGGTGCGCGGCTCGGCCAGGAAGGCGCCGAACAGCTGGCTGGTGGTGCCGCCAAAGGTCTGGGTCTGGCGGCGCGTTCCCGAGCCTTGGAGGGGGGCGTCGAAGGCGACCTGGATATAGTCCTCGTTGAACACATTCTGCGCCCACAATTCGACACCCCAGATGCCGCGCGGACCCTGCAGTCCGACGCGGGCATTGACCACGGTGTAGGCGTTCTGAACCTTCTCGATGTCGAGATCGGAGCCGGTGTTGAACTTGGTCGCGTGACGCGCGTCG
>JANPKL010000017.1:0-10823 GCA_031425975.1 Sphingomonas sp. | reverse complement strand
GAAAGTGGCGAGATAGTCGTGCTTGTCCTTCATCTCCTTGTACTGGAGGAAGGCCGAATATTCGCTCTCGGGCATGCCGATGGTGTCGAGCAGGTGCGAGTAAGCGGCGATGTGCACCGTCTCCATGTTGGAGAAGGCGGTGAGCATCATCTTGATCTCGGTCGGCTTGAACACGCTGCCGTATTTGTCGTGGTAGCAAACCTGCACCTCGACGTCGGCCTGCGTAAAGAAGCGGAAGATCTGGGTCAGGAGGTTGCGCTCGTGGGGCGTAAGTTTCTGCGCCCAGTCGCGGCAATCCTCGCCCAACGGCACCTCCTCGGGCATCCAGTGGATCTGCTGCTGACGCTTCCAGAATTCGAACGCCCAGGGGTATTCGAACGGCTTATACTGCTTGCGGGCTTCGAGAAGGGACATGGGGCGGCTCCTTGGGATCAGGCGATGGGGGTGAGGGCGGTCATGCCAGCCACTCGGCGAGAAGAAGCATCAGGGCGGGGGCGAGCTGGGCGAGGCCGAGGCCGCGGCGCAGCGCCGGGCTGGCGTCGCCGAGAATGCCGCCGGTCGAGCGGTAGGCGAGCAGGGTGCCGCCGCCGAATGCGAGGAGCATGACGGCAAAGGGGTGCTCGAAACGCAGGGGGAAGCCGAACAGGCCGGCGATCTGACCGAGGAGGAGCAGGAGCGCGAGGGCGCCGGCGGCGACGCCGAGCCATTGCCAGGCGTCGAGCGGGCGGACGGGGGCGCTCTCGGTCTCGGGCGCGATCAGCGGTTCGTAATTGTCGCGTTGGCGGTAGGTCATGCGGCGGGCTCTTGGGCGAATTCGGGATAGGGGTCGGTGGTCGAATAGGCGATGGCGAAGCCGCCCAGGATCAGGCCGAAGGCGAGGATCATCATGCCGGCGATCATCTGCGCGGTGGACTTGCGCGAGGTGCCCGGGCGGCCGCGCAGGGCGGCGATCAGCATGGCGAGGCCGAGAAGGGCGGCGATTGCGCCGACGATAACGAAGAGGAGGTTCATAGGCGGATCAACGCCTGGGACCGCGATTACGCAGCGCGACGCGGACGAACATCACCAACGCGGCGGCGAGCGCGAGGAGGAGCAGGAATTTGATCATCTTGGGTTCTCCTTTCTCGTGCTCTGGGCGGGGCCAAACCCCCTCCGCCCCTTCGGGAACCTCCCCCGGATGGGGGGAGGGTTGGGTTCAGTTCACTGGCAGGCGAGGCATTCGTCATAATCGGTGGTGGCGAGTTCGTATTTCGGGGCCTCGCTGGTGTTGTCGGCCTCGACTCCGCCGGCGAAACCGGCGCGCTGCACCGACTTGGAGCGGAGATAGTAGAGCGACTTGATGCCCAGTTCCCAAGCGCGGAAGTGGAGCATCATCAGGTCCCACTTGTCGACGTCGGCCGGGATGAACAGGTTGAGCGAAGTCGCCTGGTCGATGAACGGGGTGCGGTCGGCGGCGAGCTCGATCAGCCAGCGCTGGTCGATCTCGAAGCTGGTCTTGAAGGTCGCTTTCTCGTCGTCGGTGAGGAAGTCGAGATGCTGGACGCTGCCGGCCTGCTCGAGGATCGAATTCCAGACGGCTTCCGAATTCTTGGACTTCTCGATCAGCAGCTTTTCGAGGTGCGGGTTGCGGACCGAGAAGCTGCCCGAGAGGGTCTTGTGGGTGTAGACGTTGCCCGGGATCGGCTCGATGCAGGCCGATGTGCCGCCGCAGATGATCGAGATCGACGCGGTGGGGGCGATCGCCATCTTGCAGCTGAAGCGCTCCATCACGCCCATGTCGGCGGCGTCGGGACAGGGCCCGCGCTCGGTCGCGAGGTGCAGCGAGGCTTCGTCGACCTGCGCCTTGACGTGCTTGAAGATCTTGAGGTTCCACGACTTGGCCATGGCGCCCTCGAACGGGATGCCGCGCGCCTGGAGGAAGCTGTGGAAGCCCATCACGCCGAGGCCGACCGACCGCTCGCGCTCGGCGCTATATTTGGCGCGCGCCATCTCGTCGGGGGCGCGGGCGATATAGTCGGACAAGACGTTGTCGAGGAAGCGCATGACGTCCTCGATGAACTGCTTGTCGCCGTTCCACTCGTCCCAGGTTTCGAGGTTGAGGCTCGACAGGCAGCAGACGGCGGTGCGGTCGGCGCCGAGATGGTCCTTGCCGGTTGGAAGGGTGATTTCCGAGCACAGGTTCGAGGTGGTGACCTTGAGGCCCAGGTCACGGTGATGCTTGGGCATCGACCGGTTCACCTGGTCGATGAAGATGATGTAGGGCTCGCCGGTCGACAGGCGGGTCTCGACCAGTTTCTGGAACAGCGAGCGGGCGTCGACCTTGCCGCGCTCCGACTGGTCCTTGGGGCTGCGCAGGATGAATTCGGCGCCCTCGCGGACGGCCTCCATGAACTCGTCGGTGATCAGCACGCCGTGATGGAGATTGAGTGCCTTGCGGTTGAAGTCGCCCGAGGGTTTGCGGATCTCGAGGAACTCCTCGATTTCGGGGTGCGAGACGTCGAGGTAGCAGGCGGCCGAACCGCGGCGCAGCGAGCCCTGGCTGATGGCGAGGGTGAGCGAATCCATGACGCGGACGAAGGGGATGATGCCGCTGGTCTTGCCGTTGAGGCCGACCGGCTCGCCGATCCCGCGCACGCTGCCCCAGTAAGTGCCGATGCCGCCGCCCTTGGAGGCGAGCCAGACATTCTCGTTCCAGGTGTTGACGATGCCCTCGAGGCTGTCGCTCACACTGTTCAGATAGCAGGAAATGGGCAGGCCGCGCCCGGTGCCGCCGTTGGACAGGACGGGCGTGGCGGGCATGAACCACAAGCGGCTGATGTAATCATACACGCGCTGGGCATGCGCCTCGTCGTCGGCATAGGCCGCCGCGACGCGCGCGAAGAGGTCCTGATAGCCCTCGCCGGGGAGCAGGTAGCGGTCGTTGAGCGTCTCCTTGCCGAAATCGGTCAGGAGCGCGTCGCGGCTGTTGTCGGTGACGACCGCGAAACGCCGCTGGTCGACCGTGTGGCTGGTCTTCGCCGCCGCCGCCGTGGCGGGGGTGGTCACGTCGCCGTGACTGACGTCGCTGCCGCTCGAGAAGTCCATGTCCGCTTCCTCCTGGCGACCCTCGGGCCGCACTGATGTTCCCGTTTCGTTCACACCTGACCGTTTACGCCGATCAAGCTCGATTCGCTAGGGTCCGAGAGGCGATTGAAGGCTTGTCCCCGCTATCCACAAGGCACGCCTCCGCTCTCAAGGGATATAGTTATCCCCAGCGCCAACCACAACCTTGTGCGATGATGCCCCCGAACCGACACAACATCTTGTGTATTGTTGGCGCCAGCGGCGCAAGCGGGAAAATGCGGGAGGGGTCCGAAATGCGGTGAGTGGTGAGTGGTGAGGGACACGATCGCTAAGGCGATGCAAGGGCAAGGCCGCTCGTCGCTGCGACCGGATCAGTGCGCGTCGAGCAGCGCTGCCGTCTCGCGGAAGGCGGCTTCCTCGGGCGCGGTGAAGGCCGAGCGGCCGGGTGGGGGCGAGGGGTCGAGGCCAGTGACAAGATAGGCGATGCCTTCGCCTTTCACCGGATCGAGCCACAGGCCCGAGCGCAGGCCGTAAGCTTCGCCGGCGTGGCCGATCCAGCTGCGACCGATCCCCTTGCGTACACTGCCGAGCGGGTCGTCGCGGCAGCCGGGACGCGGCGGTGCGCCGATGCGGTGGGTCGACAGGCCGAAGTGACAGTAAAAGCCGTCGTCGGTTGCGCCGTTGCTGCCGTTGGTGCTCCAGCGGCGGGTGAAGAGAGTGCGCACGCTGCCGGGCGAGAGCAAGCGGACGCCGTCGAGTTCGCCGTGGTTGAGAAGCAGGCGGCCGATCCGTGCGAGATCGCGCACCGAGATGCGCAGGCCTCCCTGAGGGGCGAACAGGGCGCCATTCTCCCCGGCTCTCCAGCGCACGAGGTCACAGGGCGCGCCGTCGCGGACAAACACCGGGCAGGCGGGCTGGCGGCCGCCAAGATCGTCGCGGACGATGATGCCGCCTTGGGTCAGGACGATGGCGCGGGCGACGGCGGCATCGGAGCAGGTCGGCCAGTTGAAGCAGGCGTCGATCCCGAGCGGATCGAGGATCTCGCGCCGCATCCAGCGGTCGAAACGCTCGCCGGTCGCAAGCTCGATCTGGCCCGCGATTACCGGGAAGTTGAGGTTGGCGTAAGTGAAATAGGCGCCCGGGCGATGCGCGGGGTCCCAGCTGGCCGGAGCGGCAAGCGCGGCGGCGACTGTTTCGCCCAGCGGGACGACATATTGATCGTCATGATCGCGCAGGCCCGACGTGTGGCTGAGGAGCTGCGTCAGCGTGATCGGCGCGCCGGGAAAGGCGGGGTTGCGGAGCGGGCGGCCGGGACCGAATTCGACCGGGGTGTCGAGCGACAGCTTGCCCTGCTCGACCAGCTTCATCACCCCGATCGCGACTACCAATTTGCTGACCGAGGCGATGCGCGCGGGGTCGTCGGGAGTGGCGATGCGACCGGTGGCGGGGTCGGCGATACCGCGGGAGAAGACGGCGCGCTCGCCTGCGGCGGTGAAGGCGACACCGGCGCTGACTCCCCTTGCGCTCGAAGGCCTTGGCGTGGCGCATCCACCGATGAGCGCGATCAGCAGAATGAGGGAAAAGAAGCGCATGATTGCACGATGTCGAAGGCATCGACCAATGTCCCGACTTTTCTGTATCGGGAAAACGGGAATGGCATTGTCCGCCGAGTTATTGAGGACGGCTTTTAGTCCAATATGGCGCGGGCGACTTGAAATCCTCGCAATTGCAGCGTAACTGAGTCGGGCGGACCGGGCCCCTCTGGCGTGGCCGTGCCCCGTTTGGGCATGGCGCGTGATGTCGGACCGCATCGGAATTGACCCGATGTTGTGGCCCGGCGCGACTTTCCTCGCTCCACCCTTATGGCAACGCATCGTGGCGCTCCGATCGGCTTGTCGCTGACATGAGGAGGTTTGCCATGAATGGACGTTTGTATCGGCTGATCGAAACCCATCAGAAGGTCGACGAGGCCCTGCGCAACGAATTGCGCCGACGCCGGCCCGATGATTTGCGGACGCGGGAATTGAAGAAACTCAAGCTAAGAGTGAAGGACCTGATGTCGCGGCTCGGGCGCCGCCCGGCGCGCGCCTGACCCGCTCAGCGGGCGGGCAACGTCAACGAAGGTCGTCATTCATGTCGGTGAAGCTTCTTCCTTTCGCGCTGATCGTCGTCGCGAGCCCTGCTGCGGCGGCCGACGATTATCTCGAGCTGTGGGTCAATCCTTCCTTTACCAAGGAACTCGACAGCAGGAGTTTTATCGAGATCGAGACCGAGCAGCGGTTTCGGAATGGGCCAGCGGCCAATCAATTCGTCGGCCGGTTGTGGCTCGGGCGCTCGCTTGCAAAGGGAGTGACGGGGACGATCGGTTTCCACCGTGGGGCCGAGGGTGCCATGCGCGAGACCCGGTTGATGCAGCAGATCGGTTATCCGCTAGTCGCGGGGTTCAAGGGTCGCACCCGGCTCGAGCAGCGTTTTATCGACGATGACGATCGGACCGGCTGGCGGCTGCGCCAGCGGTTTGGGACGGCGGTACCATTGTCGAGCAATGGCACGGGCTGGGAACTGGCTGTTAATGCCGAGGGCTTTTTCACCTTGCGCTCGACCAGCGCCGCCGGCGCTACCGGCCTCACCGGAGTGCGGACCTTCGTCGGTTTCGAGCGTGAATATGACCGGGCTGAAGTGAGTATCGGCTACAGCCGCCAGCAGAATATCCGGCGCGGCGCGCCCGACCGGGTCGGCCATGCCCCGACCCTGGCAATGACCTTCAAGATTTAACGGAGGCGGCCGAGCCGTCGCCCAGCAGGGAAAGCGAATAATATCATGGAATTCCTGTTCAACGACTGGCTCGGGACCCCCGTGTGGTTCTGGCTGTCCTTCATCGGGGTGGTGGTCGGCCTGACCGCCTTCGACCTCGGCATCCTCCACAAGGAGGACAAGGAAATGGGGATTTCCGAGAGCCTCAAGCTTTCGGTCTTCTACATCTCGATCGCGCTGGCGTTCGGTATCTGGGTCTATTTCCAGAAGACGGCGGCGTTCGGGCCCGAGGTCGGGGGCGACCTCACGATGAAATATTACACCGCCTTCTTCATCGAGAAGGCGCTGTCGATCGACAATGTGTTCGTGATCAGCCTGATCTTCACCTATTTTGCGATTCCCCCGAAATATCAGTATCGGGCGCTGTTGTGGGGAATCATCGGCGTGATCGTGCTGCGCGGGATCATGATCGGGCTCGGCGCGGCAGTGGTGCAGCAATATTATTGGGTGCTGTACTTCTTCGCGGCCTTCCTGGTCCTGACCGGGATCAAGATGCTGTTCGCCGGCGACAAGCCAATGGACATCGAGAACAATCCCGTCGTCCGCTGGATCAGCCGCCACATGCGGGTGACCAAGGAAATGCACGCACAGCATTTCTTTGTGAAGGTACCCGACGAGAAGACCGGCAAGATGGTGCGCGCGGCGACGCCCTTGTTCCTGGCGCTGGTGGTGATCAACCTGGCCGACCTGGTGTTCGCGGTCGACAGCGTGCCTGCGGTGTTCGCCATCACCACCGACACGTTCATCGTCTACACGTCCAACATCATGGCGATCCTGGGCCTGCGTGCGCTTTACTTCGCGCTCGCGGCGATGGTGCACCGCTTCCACTATTTGAAATATGCGCTGGCGCTGGTGCTGGTGTTCATTGGCTCCAAGATCTTCGTCGCCGACTTCGTGCTGGGCGGGGAAAAATTCCCGCCGGTGCTGAGCCTGCTCGTGACCGCCGGGCTGATCGCGGGCGGGGTGGTGTATTCGCTGTGGAAGACCAAGGGCGAGCCCGAGCCGCATTGGCCGGTCGACGAGGGACCCGAGGAAGCGCGGCGCAACCTCGACGAGCTGACCGGAGGCAAGGCGCTGTAGGCGCGCACCGGCGCCATACGGTCCTCCTGCCCCGAGGGCCGTATGGCGCCGCCGGCCAAGTAATCCGAAGCGATGTTACAACGTTCAACCAAGCAAGGAGAGAATGCGATGTTCAAATTTGCTTCCATGTCTGCGGTCGCCGCGATTGCTGTCGCTGCGCTGCCCGCTCCCGCCGACGCGCAAGGTCGTAGTCAGCGTTGCGCCCCGGTGACCAACGCCGCCGTCGAGCAGCAGTTCATCAAATTTAACCGCGCGTGGGCGACCAAGAACCCGGACACGGTGACGGCGCTATTTGCGCCCGATGCGGTACTGCTTCCCACGGTCAGCAACACGCCCCGTACCAATCCGGCCGCGATCCGTGACTATTTCGTCGGCTTCCTCAAGAATTCGCCGGTCGGCCAGATCGACACGTCGACGATCAAGCTGGGCTGCAACAAGGCCACCCGTGTCGGCACCTGGACCGTCACTTTGACCGATCCAAACACCGGTGCGAAGACGCCGGTCAAGGCGCGCTACAGCTTCATCTACAAATATCAGGGCGGCAAGTGGCACATCGATCATCTGCACAGCTCGCAGATGCCGGAGAAGCCCGTCACTGCCTGATCCGTTACAATCAAGCGGGGACGGTCGAAGGTGGCCGTCCCCACTTTTACGTCATGCCGTGGCAGTGGTGGTGAAGACCGCCAGCTTATGCCCTTCGGGATCGCGGAAATAAGCGGCGTAGAAGTTCATCGCCGGATCGCCGCGCAGGCCTGGCGCGCCTTCGTCGGTGCCGCCCAGCGCGAGCGCCTTGCCATGGAGCGCATCGACCTGCGCGCGGGCGTCGACCGTGAGCGCGATCATGTTGCCGTTGCCGGGTTGCTGCGGCTGGTGATCAAACGGGCGAAGGAGAGCGAGGGCGGGCTGGCCCCAATCGGTCCCGTAGAGCGTGAAGCCGCCGTCCGCCTCGCCCATCTGCATCAGTTGCTTCGCGCCGAGTTCGGCAAGCAGGGCGTCGTAGAAGGTGCGGGCGGCATCGAGGTCGTCGGTGCCGAGCGTAGCATAGCCGATCATGCTGCTTTCTTGCCGGCTGCGGCCGGAACTGCGGTGCACTGGTCGGCGACCTTGCGTGCGGTCAGCTTCTCGACCAGCCGATAGTCGCCCGAACCGGCAAAGGCGCTGGTTGCGATGAGCGTGCCGGTGAAGCCGTCGGCGGTATATTTGCCGTCGACCGCGGCCATGACCTTCCCCTGCTTGGGCCGGGTGCAGTCAAGCGTCAGGTTCATCCGGCCGCCGCGGATGTAGGGTTCCTTGACCGCGCAGGCATCGCCCGGCGCGGCAAGCAGCTCGGCCTTGGGAATGCCGTCCTCGCCGACGCAGCCCTGCGCGGTCGCGGTATCGCCCGCCTTGGCAAAGGTCGGCACCGGGGTCTTGTCGGTCGAGGTCAGCGATTCGACCGTCGCGGACACTTCATATTGGCCGGCGGGAAGCTTGGCCGGAGCCGCGACCTTGGCGGGCGGGGCGGCGGTTTCCTGACCGCAAGCGGCAAGGGCAAGGACAGTGGTGGCGATGAGCAATGTTCGCATGATAGTGGTTCCTGTCGGTGCGGGTTGTGTCATGGTCGTGGGGCGGCGAGCTCAATTCCGACCAGCCGCCAGCCGAGGCCACGGCGTTCGAAGCGCAGGCTGCGATCGGGGCGGGCGGGATCGCGCAGGGTAAAGGCATTGAGTCCGTCACGGTCGATCTCGGCATTATTCGGGATTTGCGGGAGGCTGGGCAGGTTATTGCGTGAAACGGTAGGCGCGGGCGCGGCGGTGGCGGGCTCGCGTCGGCGATTGGCGAAGGCGGCGGCGAGCGCTTGCGGGGTGACCATCGCGTCCACCGCCGGATCGACCAGCGAGAGCGCGACCATCGCGCCCAGCGGGTCGCGGCCCTGGCCCTCGGTCACGTCCCCGACCAATTGCTTGCGAAGCTGGCTCTTGGTGCTGGCGCGAAGGGCGGGAAAGTCGACGTAGGCAGCGAGCCGCCGGGCTTCATTGGCCTCGGCCGCTTGTGCCATCTGGCGCAGGGTCCAGGCCGGGGACAAAGCGAACCAGCCGACGAGTGCGGCGATTGCCAGCAACGCCGCGAGCGCGATGATGACCTTCCGGCTGCGCATTCCTCGTCCCTCTCCCCGGCGCGAGATTAGCGGGCGATGAGGCCTGCGCAATCCTTACTGGAACTTGCCCTTGCAATCGGCGGTGCCGAGAGGGGGCGGGGCGTCGGCGCGCAGCCGAAGCCGCGAGGTCAGCTCGACCAGGCGGCGGACATAGGCATCGGTGAACACGCGCGCGCAGGCTCGGCTGAGGTGGCTAAATTCGGGCAGGTCGAGGTTCTGCGCCTCAGGCAGGTCGTCGGCGTGGATCCCGTCGGCTGGGACGCTCGCCAGCAGCGCGTCCCAGCCGCGCGTTTTTGGAAGCCGTTGTTCCTCGTTGACGCGCAATTCGGGCGAGGAGGGTGGGCGAATGAAGACGATTTCCCCGCCGCGTGCCCGCAGCTGCCGTGCCGCCGTTCGGCTCTGGCCGAGGACCTTCTGGGTGATCGGCGCCAGGATGGGTTTGCCTTCGAATCCATTCCACGCGCCGCGCGCCTGGCCCTGCCGATAGCCAGGCCGCTCGATCGGGCCCCACATGAAGCGCTGGCGATGGTCGAAGCTCTCCTCGATCTTCCACACCCCGCCATAAGGACTTTCCTTTCTGCGCCAGCCGGTGTCGAGGCGCGGCAACAGCCGGCTCAAGCGGATCTCGCTGTCCATGAGGGCGACATGGCGCTGGAGGAAACGGTCGATGATGAGACCGCTGACCTGGCTTGGCTCGCGGTTGCGCTTCGCCCCCTCGATCCACGGCCCACCGACACCCGTGCCCTCGGGTCGGAAGAAGCTGGTATCGGCCAGGCCCACGATCAGCAGCCCGCGATAAGTCGGGTCCTGGGTCAGATGTTCCATCAGGACACGGCCGTTGGTGCCGTGAATGGCGAGTTGTCGCGGCATGACGCCGGTCAGCCGCTCGAACCAGGCGAGGTCGGTGTCGAACAAGATCCGGCTATCGCCGACGATGACGACGTCGTTGGGGCGGACGCTGGAACGCATCTCCGCCCATGCCTGGGGGCTGTCGCCGATGTCGCCGGCGCGCAGACCGTAGCTTCGTGCCCATACCTCCCAGCCCGCCGTCGCGATGAGCATGATAATTAGCGCGACCAGGGCGATCGGCTTCCACGCCCGCGTCGGGATGTCGCGGGTCGGGACCGGCTGGGCCTGGCCCGGACGATCGCTTGCGGTAAGGCGCAGCCCGGCGGGAAGCGCGCCCTCGTGGACCGTGCCGACCGGCGGGGGCTTAGAAGGCGAAGTAGATGAAGGCATTGCCGCGCCCCTGTTCGATGATGACGAGGAAGGCCATGAGCCCGAGCACGGGTGCCAGTACGAAGGCCGGGGTGCGCTGGATCACCGCCTCGAGCGTGGTCTCGCGCATGGCGAAATGGATCAGGAATATTGCGCCGACGATGGCGAAGGCAGCGGCAAGCTCGAAGCCGACCAGCATCGCTTCGCCGCCGGGCGCATAACCCCCCATGCTGGCGAGGATCGTGCCGGCGGTGGCGAAATCCTTGGCACGGAAGAAGACCCAGGTGATGTTGATCGCCAGGAAGGTGAGCAAGGCGAGGCCGAAGGCCTGGGCGCGGTTGGGGCGGAAGCCGCCGAAGCGGCCTCTCAGCCAGCGCTCGACCCCCAGATAGAGGCCATGCAGGCCGCCCCAGACGACGAAGGTCCAGGCCGCGCCGTGCCACAATCCGCCGAGCAGCATCGTGCCCATCAATGCGGCGTAGGTGCGGACCGGGCCGTGGCGATTGCCGCC
>JANPKL010000016.1:0-7177 GCA_031425975.1 Sphingomonas sp. | reverse complement strand
TGGCGCGCGCACGCTGGTGCAGCTGGCCCCGGCCTTCGCGCCGATCCATGTCGCCAATATACGCGCGCTGGCGCAGGCCAATTACTGGGCGGGATCGAGCGTCTATCGCGTCCAGGAAAATTACGTCGCGCAATGGGGCGTCAACGAGGGCGGTCCGGCCATCCCTTCCGCGGTGACCAAGCGCCCCCCAGCGGAATATACGCGCCCGGTGCGCGGACTTGCGATTCGCCCGCTGGGCTATGTCGACAGCTATGCGCCCCGGGTCGGCCATGCGCTCGGCTGGCCGGTGGCGTGGGATCCCGCGACCGGCCGCGCCAATCTGGCCCATTGTTTCGGGATGGTCGGTGTCGGACGTGACATGGCGCCCGATACAGGAATGGGCGGCGAGCTTTACGCGGTGATCGGCCACGCCCCGCGGCACCTTGACCGCAATATCGCGCTGGTCGGACGGGTAGTAGAGGGGATCGAGCATCTCTCGGCCCTGCCGCGCGGGACCGAGGCCCTTGGCTTCTACAAGGCGGGCACGGCGGCGCGTGCGATCCGCTCGGCGCGGCTAGCCTCGGCGCTCCCGGCGGCGCAGCAACCGAGCATCGAGGTCATGGCCAGCGGCAGCGCCAGCTTCGCCGCTTATGTGCGGGCGCGCGCCAATCGCCGCGACGATTTCTTCAACGTCGCCGCCAATGGTGTCGATCTGTGCAATGCGCCGGTGCCCGTCAGGCGGACACCGGCGACTTCCTCACCCACGCGTTAGTCGTCCCCGTCCGGCCGGGCTGAGACAGGCCCGATGCCGTGGGGACGTCCCGTTACGCCGCCCAGGCGTGATTGTTATGACGGTTGCGGTGTTCAATCACCGCCGGTCCATTGTGGTGACGCATACTCGCTTCGGCCAGCGGTAAGGCGGTCGTGCAGAACGCACATTCCGCCGAGACCCGGCCGATCAGCCAATGCGTCCGTCCGCACCCGGGGCAATGGTTCACTTCATGCTCGCGATACACTGCATGATAGCCGCGTCCCTTGGGGTCGTATCTGAGGCCGAGCTCGCCCAGGGTCCGCAAATTCGTCATGCCGTAAATCCTTTCAGCCCCCTTTAACCCGATTTGGCCGGGGAAGGTTCCGTTCCGGACGAAGGATCTACAGCGTCCGAAGTGCCGTTGCGGGGCGCGCAGCAAGGGCTGGCCAGGCGGCGATCAGCGCGGTTCCGACGGCCACGATCATGCCGCCGAACGGGAGCCCAAGGAGGCTTGGCCAGTCTGGCGCGAAGGGCAATTCGAACAGTCCGGTGACGACGCCCCAAGCCGCCGCCGTGCCGGCCAGGAAGGCGATCAATACAATCCCGCCGCTCATCACCCCAAATTCGATCGCCTGCGCCGCGAGCACCTGGCCACGGGTCGCGCCGACGAGCTTTAACAGAACGCTTTCGCGCATTCGGGTGCGGCGCGTGGCGGTGACCGCGCCGGCCAGCACCGCGACCCCGATCAGCACTGCGACCAGAGTGGCGAGCAGGATCGCGCTGTCGAGGCCCTCGAAGATGGTGGTGACCCGCGCCACCACCTCGCCGACGCGGATCGTGCTCACCATCGGCAGCGTGGCCGCCAATTCACGCTCGAAGGCGAGGGTCGGGGCCCCGCGCTCGGGGGCGGCGGTGGCCATGAGCGTGAACGGTGCCTCTTCGAGCGTGCCGGGCGCGAAGATGATCGCGAAGTTGAACCCGAAGCTGCGCCAGTCGATCGTCCGGAAGGAGGCTATCTCGGCCTCGATCGGCGAGCCTAGGACCGCGATAGTCATTCTGTCGCCGACCTTGAGATTGAGCGCACGCGCCGCCTCGATATCGAGGCTGACGAGGGGCGGACCGTCATAGTCGGCGGGCCACCAGCGCCCCGCGACCACCTGATTGCCCTCGGGCAGGTCACGGGCGAAGGTCAGGCCGCGGTCGCCGCGCAGGATCCAGGCGCCTTCGGGGATCGCGTTCATCTCGGAGACCGGACGGCCGTTGAGTGCGGTGACCGGCCCACGCAGGGAGGGGACGAGGCGCAATTCGGAGCCCGGCATGGTCTGTGCGGCGAGGCTGCTGAAGCGGGCTTCCTCCTCGGCCGGAATGTCGAGCATGAACAGGGCCGGGGCCTTGGCCGGGATCGACCCGCCAAGCTCGGCCCGGACGCTGCCGCCGATCCCCGCCAGCGCGACCAGCAAGGAGAGGCCGAGGCCGAGCGCGACGCTGAGGCGAATGGTGGCGGCGCCGGGACGGTGCAATGCGGCGAGGCCGAGCCGGGTTATCGGCCCTCCGCGCGGGCCGAGCGCGCGGGCTGCCCGGGCGAGCAGCCAGCCGGTGCCGGCGAACAGGGCTGCCAGCGCGAGACCACCGACGAGTGCGCTGGCGGTGACGATGGCGCTTTCGGACGTCAGGAGCGCGAGTGCCGCGACCCCGAGGGACGCGAGTAGTGAGACGAAGAGGTCACGCGGCTGGAGGCGGACGTCCTCGCTGTCGCCGCGCAGGGTGGCGGCGGGGCGGGCGCGTGCGGCGCGGGCGAGCGGGCCCCAGGCGGCGGCGAGGGTGACGAGAAGGCCGAAAGCGGCACTCTGCCCCAAAGCGCACCATTGCGGGCGCGGATCGGGCGCAACCGGAAGGAGATCGCCGGCGGCCTGGCCGACGATCGCGGGTACGAAGGCCCCGATCGCCAGCCCGGCGATGGTAGCGACAAGAGCGAGCAAGGCGACGCTCGCGCCCAGCATCACCGCCAGGTCGCGGGCGCGCGCGCCATAAACTTTGAGGATCGCGATGGTCGATCGGCGCGAGGCGGCAAACGCGGACACCGCAGCGGCGATGCCGATGCTGCCGACCCCGAGTGCACCGAGCGCGATCAGCAGCAGCATCTGGCCGGCGCGGTCGGTGAAGCGGCGCGTGCCGCCCGCGGCATCGCTCTTGTCGGTAACGCGCCAGCCGCCATCCGGAAAGCGGCGCTGGAAGGCCTCGCCGATTGCCGGTCCGTTGGCGGTGCCCGGCGGCAGGGCAATGCGATAAGTCGCGGTCAGCAGGCTGCCGGGCTGGACCAGCCGGGTGGTCGCCAGACCCTCGGTCGTCACCAGCACGGCGGGGGCGAGCGAAAAACCCGAGGGTGAGGGCAGGCGGTCGATGATCCCGCTGACGGTGAAAGTCGCAAAGCCGATGGCGATGCTGCCGCCGGGCCGCAAATTGGTGCGCTCGGCGAGTTCCCTGGCGATCGCCGCCTGGCCCGGCCCGCGCGGCATCGCGCCGGAGATAAAGACGACCTTGCCGGCGGCGGGCCAGCCTGGTGCGACGCCGCTCAGCTCGACCAGCGCGGTCTGGTCCCCGATCCGCGCAGTGCTGCGCAGCGTGACGCTTTCGCGGACGGTGCCGAGACGCTCGAGGGCGGCGCGCTCCTGCGGCGTGGCGCTGCGCTGGGAGACGCTGAGCGAGAGATCCCCGCCGAGCAGGTCGCGGGCCTGGCTGTCGATGGTCGAGCGGATCGCGCTCGACAGGCTGCTGACCGCGGCCAGCCCGCCGACCGCGATGATCAGGCAGACCAACAGCAGCCACAGCCCGCCGAAGCCCTGAGCGAGGTCGCGGCGGGCAAGCGTCAGCCCGGCGATCATGCGGCGATGCGCCCGTCGGCGATGCGGACGATGCGCGCTGCGCGCTCGGCGACGGCGGGGTCGTGGGTGATGACCAGCAGGCCCGCGCCGGCGGCGGCGACGCGGTCGAACAGCAGGTCGATGATCTTCGCTCCGGTGGCGGCGTCGAGGTTGCCGGTCGGCTCGTCAGCCAGCAGCAAATGCGGACGCGCGGCAGTGGCCCGGGCGATGGCGACGCGCTGCTGCTCGCCGCCCGACAATTGCGTCGGATAATGGGTTTCGCGCTCCGCCAGGCCGACCGCGGCCAGCTCGGCGCGGGCGCGGGGCAGAGGGTCGGGCGCGCCCGACAGCTCCATCGGGACCATCACATTCTGCAACGCGGTCATGGTCGGGAGCAGGTGAAAGGCCTGGAGGACGACACCGATCGAGCGGCCGCGTAGCCGCGCCAGCGCATCCTCGCCGAGTGCGCTCATATCTTCGCCCAGCACGCGCGCGGTGCCGCCGGTGGCCCGCTCGAGCCCGGCGACGATGCTCATCAGGCTGCTTTTGCCCGAGCCCGAGGCGCCGAGAATGGCAACGGTTTCGCCTGGATCGACGGTCAGCGACACGCCGCGCAAAATCTCGGTGCGGGCAGCACCGGTGCCCAGGGTCAGGTGGACGTCGTCGAGGGCGATCAGGGGCGTTTGCGTCATGCCGCCCAGCGCTAGGGCAAGTTGAAGTGGGGCGGCAATGGCCTAGATGACCATCCATGATGCGTATCTTCTTCGGCGCGGCACTTGCCGCCGCGGCCCCTGCGTCGGCGCAGGCCCCGGCCCCTACAGTTTCGGCCGAGGCGCCGCTGATTCTCGCTTTCGGCGACAGCCTGACTGCGGGCTACGGCCTCGGGCGAGGGATGGGGTTCGCGCCGCAATTGCAGGATGCGCTGCGGCGGCACGGGATCAAGGCGCGGGTGCATGATGCGGGCGTATCGGGCGATACGACCGCGGGTGGGCGCGCGCGCCTCTCGTGGACGCTCCAGCGCTTGGGGGCCAAACCCACGCTGGCGATCGTCGAACTGGGCGCCAACGACATGTTGCGCGGGGTCGATCCCAAGGTGACCGAAGCCAATCTCGACGCGATCCTTGCGGAATTCGCAAAGCAGGGCATTCCGGTGGTGGTCGCCGGGATGCTCGCGGCGCCCAATCTGGGCCAGGATTATCGCCAGCGCTTCGAGCGGATCTTCCCGACCCTGGCCCGCAAATATGAAGCGGCGCTCTATCCGTTCATCCTGCAGGGGGTGGTCGGCAATCGCGCTTTGTTGCTGGGCGACGGGGTCCACCCCAATTTCGAGGGGGTGAAGCGGATGGTGACCGGGATATTGCCGACGGTGAAGGGCGCGCTGGCCAAGGCCGAGTGATCGGGCTCGACGGAGCGGCGGTCAGCCGTCGATCTGCGCGAGGGCTTCCTCGCTGAGGGGCTCGGCGAATTGCGCGCCGATCTTGCCCGCCGCGATCCAGCGGACGACCGCGCTGGCGCGTTCGCGGCCGGGCAGGATCAGCCAAACCCGAGCGCCAACGTCATATTCGGCACCGGTCTCGGCCATGAAGCCGTCGGCGGAGATGTTTAGGATGCGCGCCTCGGTGCCGGTGGAGCCGAGTTCGCGAACATGCGCCTCCAGATCGACCGGCGCGCGCAAGGCAATTCGCCGGTCGCCCGGCGAGAGGTCCTCGGCAATGCGTGCGTCGATGGCCAAACTCGCCTCACTCCGTCAGAACACTTAAGGAACCCCGGCCGCGCAGGCGTCGTCCGACGACCGGCCAAGGCGGCGCTATGAAGCAATAAGCGCGGAATATCCAGATACCGTTAAACCGTGGCAGCCAAAGGCGAAAAGTGACGACGATCTGCCCGATTGTTGCGGCGCGGACACTGGAGTGGCCCGTTCATCTCGGGTAACATGCGCGGCGGGCAATAAGCGCCTGGAAGCAGAATTTTTGAGGGTGAGGCAGGAATGCGCGGGCGAGCGGCAATTTCAGTGATGCTGGTGGTGAGCGCGGGAACGGCCTGGGCGCAGGTCCGTCCGCCGGTCCCCGCTTTGGCCAATCCTGTCCCGGTGGCGACTCTGCCCCGGGTCGATCCGCTCGCTCCCCAGGCCGCCGCTCCGCTCGCTCCGCAGGCCGTCGCTCCGGCCGAGCCGGTCGTTCCGGTCCTTCCGCCGGCATTGTGGCAGGCGGGGCAGGTTCAGGAATTGCTGACTTATATCCAGGGCGTCGGGGAAGAGGGGCTCGATCCGCGTGACTATGATCCCGCCTTGCTCGAGGCTGCGCTGCGCGGGGCCGATCCGGCGGCGCTGTCGGCGGCCGCGAACGGCAGCTGGGACAAGATCGCGCGCGATCTCGCGCTCGGCCACGTCCGCGGCGCGGCCCGGGTGCAGTGGTTCGTCAAGGACCCCGACTTTCCCGAAGGCCGCGGCCGGCAGTTGCTCGACGCGGCGCTGGCCGGTGCGGGGATATCGGCGACGCTCGACGGGCTGTTGCCGACCCACCCGCAATATGGCGCGCTCAAGGCCTCGCTGGTAAAGGCCGATGCGGCCAAGTCACTGAATGTCGGCAAGATCCGGCTGAACATGGACCGCTGGCGCTGGCTGCCGCGCGACCTTGGCAGCCGCTACATCATCGTCAACGTGCCCGGCGAACATGCGACCCTGGTGGAGAATAGCGTGACGCGGTGGAAGCACCGCGCGATCGCCGGCGCGGTCAAGACTCCGACCCCGCAAATTGCGGTGCAGGCGACCGGCGTGATGCTCAATCCGTGGTGGGAAGTCCCGCCGAGCCTGTCGGCCGAGGTCGCCGGCAAGGCGGGCTATGTCGCGGTCAAGGGCAAGGACGGCAAGGTCCAGCGCTGGCGCCAGCCGCCGGGCCCGGGCAATGCGCTCGGCAAGATCAAGTTCACCATGTACAATCCGCAGAACATCTACCTGCACGACACCAATAATCGCGGGCTGTTCGACGCGCGTTCGCGCTTCCTTAGCCACGGTTGCATCCGCACCGAGAAGGTCCTCGACCTGGCCGCCGAACTGCTCAGCGACGATGGCGGGGCGTGGGACAAGGCGCGGATCGATGCGATCCTGGAGAGCAAGAAGACGGTGGCGGCGACCTTCGTGAAGCCGGTGCCGGTCTATATCGTATATTTCTCGGTGGCGGCGCTGGTTGATGGAAATATCCACCAATATTCCGATCTCTACAAGCGCGACGCCCCGGTGCTGGCGGCGCTCAACGACCGCGACGGCGGCGACAAGGTCAAGGTGCGGGCGGCGGCGCGGTAAAAGGCGTCGTCCCCGCGCAGGCGGGGACCTCAGAGTTCGTCGCGCTGGCGGCCGACGTCTCCGCGTTTGCGGGGATGACGCATCAGGCGAGCTTGTCGGCGTAGATCATCCGACCCGAGCCGAGCTGGCGCATGACCTCGAAATGGCTGTCGCGGCCGAAGGCGAAGCAGCCTTCGGACCGGCCCAGCTTGCCGTGGACGTCGATCATGTCGGCCTCGGCATACCAGGCCTGGTGAACCACGATCGCGCGATCGAGCGCGTTGTTGTTGGACCAGTCGAGCCCGT
>JANPKL010000015.1:0-2635 GCA_031425975.1 Sphingomonas sp. | reverse complement strand
CGACATGGTCGGCGGCGACCTGCCCGGCTGGCTCGGCACGCTGTTCCGCAAGCGCGGGATCGCCGCGCTCACCGACCAGCGCGGCGAGTGCATTTATGCGGGCTGCCCGCACTACCGGAAGTGCTTCATCGAGCGCGCCGCGAGGGATTCCGCGCAGGCCGATCTCGTCATCGCCAACCACGCGCTGGTGATGGTCAACGCCGCGCGCGCCCGCGATCCCAACCAGCGCCCGACGCGGCTGATCTTCGATGAAGGCCACCACGTCTTCGACGCCGCCGACAGCACCTTTGCCGCGACGCTCTCGGGTCAGGAAACCATCGAACTGCGCCGCTGGATCATCGGCCCCGAACGCGAGGCGCGCGGGCGGAGGCGAGGGCTTGCCGCGCGGCTCGCCGATATCGCCAGCTATGACGAGGCGGGCGCGGAAGCCATCGCGGCGGCGTGCAAGGCGGGGCAATTGCTGCCATCGGACGGCTGGCTCCAGCGCCTTGCCGAGAACGCGCCGTTCGGACCCTTGGAAGCCCTGCTCGGCGCGGTCCGCACCGCGACCTATGCCCGCGATGAAAGCGGCGGGATCGACGCAGGTTACGGCATCGAGACCGAGGCCGCGGGCCTGCCCGGCGAGGTCATCGAAGCCGCCAGCAACGCTGCCGAGGCGCTGGCCTCTATCCGCGTGCCGCTGATCCGGCTGGGCGGAAGGTTAGAGGCGATCTTGGCCGAACCGCCCGATTGGCTCGACGCGCAAGGCCGCGCGCGCATCGAGGGGGCACGCTTCGCGTTCATCTGGCGGATCGAACTGATCGCCGCGTGGGAAGCCCTGCTTAACCGATTGGGCGGGCCTGCTGATCCCGATTTTGTCGACTGGCTGGCGGTCGACCGCTCCGACGCGCGCGAGTTCGACGTGGCGATTCACCGCCGCTGGCTCGACCCGATGAAGCCCTTCGCGCGCGTCGTGCTCGAACCCGCGCACGGCGTCATGCTGACCAGCGCGACCCTGACCGACCGGACGCAAGACGATGACAGGTGGGCCTCCGCCGTCGCACGCTCGGGCGCGGCGCATGTCGAGGTCACGCCTTTGCTCTCGGCAGCGGAAAGCCCCTTCGATTATGCGGGCCGCGCCGAGGTGCTGATTGTCACCGACATCGCCAAGGGCGATCTGCCCGCGCTGGCCGGGGCCTATGCGCGGATCATCGAGGCGAGCGGCGGCGGCGTGCTCGGGCTGTTCACCGCGATCCGGCGGCTGCGCGCGGTGCTTGGCCGGATCGCCGACCGCCTCGCAAGGGCGGGCCTGCCGGTCTATGCCCAGCACGTCGACCCGATCGACACCGGCACGCTGGTCGATATTTTCCGCGACGATCCGCATGCCAGCCTGATCGGCACCGATGCCCTGCGCGACGGCGTGGATGTGCCGGGGCATTCGCTGAGGTGTGTGGTGCTTGAACAGGTGCCGTGGCCGCGCCCTGACATATTGCACAAGGCGCGGCGTCTGGCAGGCGGCGGGTCGACCTATGACGACCGCATTATCCGCGCCAAGCTGGCACAGGCGTTCGGGCGGTTGATCCGCAGCAAGGACGATGCGGGGCATTTCATCGTGCTGTCGCCCGCCTTCCCCTCGCGGCTCCTGCCTTCCTTTCCGCCCGGCACGCCGGTGCTGCGGGTGACGCTCGATGAGGCTTTACAACGCGTCGCGGCTGGTGTCTCGCAGGCGAGCGCCGTGCCGGCCTATGACGGCGCAAAGGGAGCCTTGCAGCCATGAAGATCCTCGGACTGCTGCGCCACGCCAAGTCCGATTGGGACGACGCCAATCAGCGCGATTTCGACCGCGGGCTGAACGCGCGTGGGCGCAAGGGTGCAGCGGCGATCGGGCAGCATATCCGCGACCACGGGGTGAAATGGGACAGGCTGATCGCCAGCCCTGCCGTGCGGGTGAAGCTGACGCTTGAAGGCGGGTTGCCCGACGTGACGCCGATCTACGACCAGCGGCTCTATCTGGCGAGCTTCGACACCATCGTCGAGACCATCGAGGCACACGCCGGTTCTGCCGAGGACGAGGCGAAAGCGATCCTCATATCGGGCCACAATCCGGGGCTTCAGGACGTGCTGCTGGAGCTGGTCGCGCCGGGCAAGGAGAACGCGCTGTTCAAGGAAGCGGTCGTGAAGTTCCCGACCGCCGCCTACGCCGTGCTCGAATGCGACGTGGCGCATTGGAGCGAATTGAAGCGCTACTGCGCCGAGCTGGTGCATTTCGCGAGGCCGCGCGATCTTGACCCGGAGCTCGGGCCGGAGAGCTAGACCAGCAGCTTGCGCGGGCCGGGGCCATCTGCGGCGAGCTGATCCTGCGGGTTCCAGATCGCGCAATGGGTGAGGCTCAGGCAGCCGCAGCCGATGCAGCCGTCGAGCCGGTCGCGGGTGCGGGTGAGCTCGGCGATCTTTTCCTCGATCGTTGCGCGGATGGTGAGGCTGATCGCCTCCCAGTCGCCTGCGTTCGGGGTGCGGCCTTGCGGCAGGCTGGCGAGCGCCCCTTCGATCTCGGTCAGCGATAGCCCCAGCTTTTGCGCGATCAGGATGAAGGAGAGGCGCCGTATATCCGAGCGCAGGAAGCGCCGCTGGTTGCCGCCTGTGCGCACCGGCTCGA
>JANPKL010000014.1:0-2326 GCA_031425975.1 Sphingomonas sp. | reverse complement strand
CGATCCGCAGGGAACCGACTTCACCGATCTTGGCGGGATCGACCTCGTCGGCCTGTTCGACAATTATGCCGACGCCGAAGAAGCGTGGCGCGCCAACGCCCAGCGCACGGTCGACGATGCCGAGATGAAATATGTGGTGGTCCACCTCCACCGCCTGCTGGAGCCCGAGGCCTAAGCCTTCCGGTAGCGCCACAAGAGCAACGGTCGCTGCAACGCCAGCCCCGCCAGGAAGCCACCGACATGCGCCGGGGTGGCGAGCAGCATTCCCTGCTGCCCCGCGGCCCAGCCGACCAGCACCTGCACCACGGTCCACGCCGCCGCCAGCCACAATATGTGGACGAAGCGGTTGATCGCCGGGCTCGCGCTCACCCGGCGCGGGCGGCCGAAGGTCAGCGCATAGGCCCCGATCAGCCCCCCGATCGCCCCGCTCGCTCCGATCACCGGCGCAGTGCCGAGCGGATCGCTCAGCCATTGCGCGGCCATCGCGACGTAAGCGCTGACGAGATAGATCAGCAGTAACGCGCGGCGGCCAAGCACGCGCTCGACCGTGATGCCGCACAGCGCCAGCATCAGCAGGTTGAAGCCGAGGTGATCGAACCCGCCGTGGATGAAGGTCGCGCTCAGCGGCGAGAGGGCAAGCGGAAACGCGCCCGGAATCTCGACCAGCCCGCTGACGCGCGCCGGCACGAAGCCCCACGCCAGGTTCGCGCCCTGCCCCAGGCTGCCGAGCCCCGTCGCCAGGCTCAGCACCGCGGTCAGCACCACCAGCCACAGGGTCGCGCTGCGCAGGATCGGCGGCGCGCTCGCGCCCCGGCCGCCGTCGATCAGACGAATTCGATCCCCGCAATCTCGTAGTAACGGTCACCCGACGGGGTGGTCACCTCGACCTCCTCGCCGACCGTGCGTCCGATCAGCGCGCGCCCGAGCGGCGAATTATAGCTGATCCGCCCGACCCGCGCGTCGGCTTCCTGCTGACCGACCAGCTGATATTTGATCGGCTTGTCGTCCTCGTCCTTGAGGCTGACGGTCGCGCCGAACACGACCTTGTCGCCGGAAAGCGTGGTCGGATCGATCACCAGCGCGCGCGCCAGCCGGTCCTCGACGTCCGCAAGCGTCGCCTCGACCTGCCCCTGACGCTCCTTGGCCGCATGATATTCGGCGTTTTCGGAGAGATCGCCGTGGGCGCGCGCTTCCTCGATCGCATCGACAATCAGCGGCCGCTCGGCCTTCAGGCGCTTGGCTTCTTCCTCGAGGCTGCGAAAGCCCTCGGCCAGCATCGGCACTTTTTCACTCGCCATGTTCGGCCTGTCCTTTTCAAATCCTCCCCCCGCGGCCAGGCCGCGCGACGATGCGCCGGTGCGGAGGGGTTACGCTAGAGAGCGCGCGCCAAATAATAGGATTGGAGCGAGCGGACTTCAAGCGACGTGCCGCGCAGCGCCGCAATTGCCCGCGTCACCGCCAGGCTGGCGCTGACCGTCGTCACATAGGGCACCTTGCGGTTGAGCGCCGTCGCGCGGATCGGCTGGCTGTCCTTCAGGCTCTGCCAGCCCTCGGTGGTGTTGAACACCAGGTCGACGCCGCCATCGACCATCATGTCGACCACGTGCGGCCGCCCCTGCGCCACCTTGTTGACCTTCGTGACCTTGAGGCCCCGCGCGGCGAGAAATTCGTGCGTCCCCCCGGTGGCGATCACCTCGAAGCCGAGCGCCAGCATCGCCTCGACCGCCGGCACGATCCCCGCCTTGTCGCTGTCCTTGACCGATACGAACAGGGTGCCGCCATTGGGCAGGATCGTCCCGGCCCCGATCTGGCTCTTGGCAAAGGCGGTGTCGAAGTCGGCGGCGATCCCCATCACCTCGCCGGTCGACTTCATCTCCGGCCCAAGCACCGGGTCGGTGCCGGGGAAGCGGGCGAAGGGGAAGACGCTCTCCTTGACCGCGACATGCCCGATATGGCGATCGATCGGCGGCAGATCGGCCAGCATCTCGCCCGCCATCACCCGCGCCGCGATCTTGGCCACCGGCACCCCGATCGCCTTGGCGGTGAAGGGGATGGTGCGGCTGGCGCGCGGATTGACCTCGATCAGATAGACCTCGCCGTCCTTGACCGCATATTGGACGTTCATCAGCCCCCGCACCTTCAGCGCCAGCGCGAGATCGCGCGTCTGCCGCTCGATCTCGGCGATGATCGCGGGCGGCAGGCTGTAGGGCGGGATGGCGCAGGCACTGTCGCCCGAATGGACCCCCGCCTCCTCGATATGCTCGAGCACACCCGCCACCACCACGTCGGTGCCGTCGGCGATCGCATCGACGTCGACCTCGATCGC
>JANPKL010000013.1:0-9041 GCA_031425975.1 Sphingomonas sp. | reverse complement strand
CACCACGGCGACGTCCGCGTGATCGCGCATGACGCTGCGCTGGCTGCCCCGATCGTCCAGCCCCACCGCCCCGATCACCTCGCCGCCTAGTTTCCGCGGAACTCCTCGCCGAGCATCGACAAGCCCCTCTCCCGTGTCGGGAGGGGGGCCTTTTCCTGTTCCCTCTTCCGGCACGGGAAAGGGAGGGAGCCGTCCTGAGCGAAGCGATGGTCGGCGGAAGGGTGAGGGGTGTGGGTCGATCAGCGGCGCATCCCGGCAACCCGCCCTCCGTACAAACGAAAGACCCGGCAGCCCTTTCGGACTGCCGGGCCACGCCGGTCCACTGGGGGATAGGGATCCGGGCGTCTAGAAATCCTTCCAATCGTCGTCGGCGCCGCGGGTCAGTGCCGCCACGGCGGCCGCGGGCAACGGCTTGACCGGGGAGGTGTAGCCGCCTTCCTTGGCACGCCTCGGCATCGACAAAGCCTTGGCCTTGACCCTTGTCGGCAATGCATGGGCGGTCTCGCCGCCGTCGCAGCGGAACTTGCCCGCCTGTTCGGCCAGCCCGCTGACCTCGGTCAGCAGATTGCGCGCGGCGGCCGAGGTTTCCTCGACCATCGCGGCATTCTGCTGGGTCGACTGGTCCATGCTCGACACCGCGGCATTGATCTCGGTGATCGCTTGCGCCTGCGCCTGGTTGTCGGCCGCCATCGAACCGAGCAATTGATGCACCTCGCCGACGTCGGCCGAGATATTCTGAAGCGCCGCATCGACCTTTTCCACCGCGCCGACCGCGCTGTTGATGTCGGTCTGCGTCACGGTCAGCTGGTCGCGCGCCCGCTTGGCCTCTTCCTCGGCGCGCATGGCAAGCGCACTGACCAGATCCGCGACGACGGCAAATCCGCGTCCCGCCTCGCCCGCGCGGCCCGCCTCGACCGCCGCGTTCATCGCCAGCACCCGCGTCTGGAAGGCGATCTTGTCGAGCCCTTCGATGACACTGTCGATGCCCTTGGCGCTGTCGCTGACCCGGCCCATCGCCTGCACTGCCTCGTCGGCCAGTGCACGGCCGCCGCCGACGGTAGCGATTGCCTGGTCGGCGCGCCCAACGGTCTGCGTCGCGGCGCCGGCGCTGGCCTTGATGCGCTCGTCCATCTGCACGATCGCGGCGCTGGTTTCCTCCAGGCTCGCGGCGTTGCTTTCGGTCCGCCGCGCCAGATCCTCGCTCGCCTGCGCGATTTCCGACGAACCAGTGCGGATCTGCCCCGCGCTCTCCGCGACCGATCGGATCAGCCCGCCAAGGCTGGCCAGGGCGCTGTTGAAGCTGTCCTTCAGTTGGACGTAGGAAGCAGGAAATTCTTCCCGGATTTCCGCCGTCAAGTCACCCGAGGCAAGGCTGTCGAGATGCTCCCCGACGGTTGCCACCACATGGCTCTGCTCGACATCGGCCTGTTTCTTCGCGGCTTCGAGCCGATGGCGTTCTTCGGCCTGAGTGCGAAAAACTGCAACCGAACGGCCGATCACGCCAATCTCGTCTTTGCGCTCCTGGTGGCCGATGGTGATGGCGTGATTGCCCTTGGCGAGCACGTCCATCTGTTCAGTCAGCTCAATCAAGGGCCTGACCACCGATCCGCGGATAATTCGGTGAGCGGCAAACAATGCGCCAGCGGTGGCCAGGATACTGACGATGAGCGCGATAAGGACGTTGCGCTCCGTGGATGCGCTGAGTTCCGCTGAATCCTTGCTCGCTGCCGCAATTCGCTCGTTATTGGCGATGGTGATCTCATCAGTGAGCACGGTGAACTTGTCGTCCGCATCCTTCAGCCGCTGCATGGCCGCGGCTTGCTGACCAGCCCGACCAAGCGCAACGGCTTCGTTGACCTCCTTGAAGACCACGGCCGCGCGGGTACGAAAGTTCGCAATCACGGGTTCGAGCGCGCTGTCCTGGGTCTCGGCCTTGCGAAGCGTGTCTTCGAGAGTCGCTGGCCCGGACTCGAGGTCGACGGAAGCACGCCGATAAGCGTCCGACCCGGCGGGAAAAGTAATGATCTGGAGGCCGTTGAACACTCCGTCGTTGACGTGGCGCAGCGAGCGGACGAGTTGGGTCAGGGCGGGCAAACGATGATCGACCATGTACGAATATTTTGCGTCGACCAACGTGATTTTCCATGCATTGACGCCGGCGGTCAGGATGGCGACTGCTCCCAGCAGTATCATCATCGTGAGTATCTTCTTCATGATCCCGGTATCCCGCAGCAGCCGTTGCATCATGCCCGCCCTCTTTTCCTTGGTTCCATGCGAGCGCCGTCGGCTTCCCGGTCGAGACCCTCGCGTCATCCATATAGATTGCCGCAGGGGCGCCGCGTCGGATCGGCCGCAAACAGCTGTCAGGGAGGGGGTGCAGATCACCCAGGGGCTGTGTTTCGGTAGGGAAAGTCACGCGGGACAATGCCCCTTCCGGGGCGCGGCCCACCCGCCGGCTGCTCGGTGCTTCTCCTTACCCCGCAGGGCACGAGCAAGGATGCCGACAATAACCTGACGGCAGTTAGCGGACCAGCCAACCCTTCTGCTGCAGCGACCGGCGCCACGATTTGACGAAACAGCCCGTGCCCGCCGACGGCCCGATCGCCGAACAGCTGCCGATCCCGCTGTCGCCCTCGCCGACCCAGCCCATCCGCTCGGTCATCGCGCCCTTCACGTTGCCGCGCGGGTCGTAGGGCGCGGCGGGATCGGTGATCTGATAGCGTTTGTCCGCGTCGCGCCGCCCGCAGACCGTGACCGCCTCATCGTCGGCGCGTCGCCGGCATTCGGTCCGCGCCACCTCGCGCGAAACGGTGGCCGACAGATCGGGACCGGAAACAAGGGCAAGCCACAGCATCACGAGCATGATGCGGCCAAGGACCCCTCGGCGCAACCGCGCAGAAAAGGAAAAAAGACGGCGTTGTTATACTTTCCATACCCAAGCCGGGAGTGTGAGGAGTGAATAGCTCTTCAGAGGAGGGCGCGGCAGCGCGTTTCCAGGTCTTGCGCGACTGCCTTCGCCTTGGTCGCGAACGCTGCCAGAGCGTCAGCCGCATTCACAGGCTGCGTAAGGCCGGGATCTTGAAGCAATATTTGGAAGGTGAAGTTGTAGTTGCCGTACACTGTCGCATCGCCGTTCCAGCGGATGAGTTCTGCTTCGTTTTTCACCGAGTCCCAAACAGGCATCGGAATAGTGAGCCTCTTTACCGCTCCGGTTTTGACGCTTGGAAAGCCGACGCTTACGATGTGGGCAGCTACGGCAAGGCCCAAAGTGTGTTTGCGGTTGGCAAGGGTGGCCAGCTCGCGAACAACATCGTTCCCCGCAGGGTGGGCGTCGCTAGCCTTGTATGGAGCGTGCGCCTCGAAGACGCTCCAGAGCCGCTCATCAATGCCCCTATTTTCCAGAGCTCGCCGGAGGTCGGTCGGATTTTGGGCCCACGGGAAATAGACAGATTTCCCGTGGGCCGGCCCGCACAAGTTGCGAGCTGCGAAAGTGGCTTGGTCGAAAGCATGCTTGGCGGCCGTGAGGGACTCGGTAGCCTTCCTGCGCAGAGACTTAGGCAGCGGACTTTTGAGCCTCACCTTCTGAACGTTGTCGCCGCTATCCAGCTCTACCTCAGTGACGATGCATGTCGCGTCGTTTTGAAAGAATGTGGCAGCCGCAGCATGAAACTCCTTGGCTGCATCATCTGCCCAACTAGCCGACTCGTGTGATGGCTGAAACCTAAGGCTTACTCGATCTGTCATTCTGTTGAGGAATAGGCACCCGACCAGTCGAGGCAAGTAGGCCATCAAGAGCTTTCGCAGCCTCAGCGGGATCGAATTCGCCAGCGTCGATTAGCTTTTGCGCCTCTCGCTTGAAGCGCACACTCTGCTCGTGCTCGCTCTCTGGCTTTAGCTTCTTGGGCATCAGGCCCCCTTACCAGACGTTTCATAGGTGAGGCGCTTGCCAACGATACCGCGCACCAGCTGCTCAGTGCGGTCAAGATCGGTGAAGCCGTTCGCCACGCGGTGGTTATAGCGGAACTCGAACTCGGCAAGATAGCGGTGAAGGTGGGCTTCGCCGCAATGCTGATAAACGCCCTTTATGCCACGCTTGAAGATACTGAAAGCGCCCTCAACGGTGTTGGTGTGGATGGTGCGGTCGGTCTTGCTGACATAGTTGCCGATGCCGTGAAGGGTGGTGCCGTGATCGGCGAAGTCGCGACCAATCTTCTTATACATCTTGGCTTCGTCGGTCATGAGACGGGCTTCGCGGCTGATGTTGGCCGACACGATCGGGTGGATTTCAGCGGCGCTGGCGCGCTCGAAAGTGAAGCTGCGCATGGTGCCGGTGGCGCGATCGACGAGAGCGAGAACCCCCAGCTTGTGAGCATAGCCGCGCTGCTTGATGACGCCCTTCTTGGTGCCGAAATAAGTCTCGTCCACTTCAACCGGGGTGCCGCCCGAACCGAACGGAGCAAGGTCGCCCGAGCGCATGGCTTCGCGGATGCGATGCGACATGAACCAAGCGGTCTTGAGGGTCACGCCTAGAGTGCGGTGAAGCTGGTTGCTGCTGATGCCCTTCTTGCTGCCAGCGATCAAAAACATGGCCTGGAGCCAAATACGCAGCGGAACGTGGCTGCTCTCAAAGATGGTGCCGATGCGCACGGTGAAGGGCTTACGGCACTGGTAGCACTTGCAGAGCCCGATGCGGGTCGACTTGCCGCCCATCTTACCGATGCGCTCGACACCGCCACAGTGCGGGCAAGTCGCACCTTCCGGCCAGACACGCGCCTCGACGAAGGCAAAGGCTGCTTCCTCATTGTGGAAGTGCGGGGCTGAAAGTGCGGACATGGTTCAAGGGCTCCTGTTAAAGCCCTTATGCCCTCAATCTGTTGGGTATGTCAAGTATAGCATCGCCAAAAAGACTGTCCTACATATATCCAAATGGGTTAAAGCGTTGCGACTCGGCCAGATCGGAGCTTGCATCATGCCCATCCAGGACCCGCCCGGCATCGACCAGCTGGTCGACGGCCTCATCGCTCGTGAGGGCGGCTTCGTCGATCATCCCGCGGATCGCGGCGGCGCGACCAATTGGGGGATCACCGAGGCGGTCGCCCGCGCGCACGGTTATGCCGGACCGATGGCCTTGCTGCCACGCGGCGAGGCGGCGGCCATCTACCGCCGGCTCTATTGGCTGCGCCCCCGCTTCGATGCGGTTGCCCGCCGCGCGCCCCGCATTGCCGCCGAACTGTTCGATACCGGCGCCAACATGGGTCCGGGGGTAGCCGCGACGTTCCTCCAGCGCGCGCTCACCGCGCTGAACCGCAACGGTTCGGATTATCCCGACCTCACTCCCGATGGCCGGATCGGCGAGGTGACTTTGGTTGCGCTCGACCGCTTCCTCGACCTGCGCCCTGGCGGCGAAACCGTCCTCCTCCGCGCCCTCGAGGCCCTGCAGGGCGAGCGCTACCTCCGCCTCGCCGAGCGCCGCCCCGCTAACGAAGCCTTTCTCTATGGCTGGCTGGCGAACCGGATCGGCCAGGAAGACTAGGCCCCGACCCCGTCAACTTCGACAACTTCGCCACCCGGAGAACAGATCCATGCCCATCCTCGACGCCGTGATCGGCCCCATCGCCAAGCTGATCGACAAGCTCATTCCCGACCCCGAGGCGCGCGACCGCGCCAAGCTCGAACTGCTCAAGCTCCAGGGCGACCAGGAAGCGCAGGCAATCGGTCGCCAGATGCAGGCGATCGTGGTCGAGGCCCAGTCGCCCGACCCCTGGACCAGCCGCGCCCGCCCAAGTTTCCTCTACGTCATGTACGTGCTGATGCTGTGGTCGATCCCGATGGGCCTGATCGCCGCCGCCAACCCCGCCACCTCAGCCGCCATCGCCGCCGGCATGACCGCCTACCTCCGCGGCCTTCCGAGCGAGCTCTACACCCTCTTTGGCACCGGCTACCTCGGCTACACCGCGGCGCGCACCTGGGGCAAGATCAAAGGCGTCGACTGACAAGCGTCGTCACGGCGCAGGCCGGGACCCCAGGCAGATGGGGCGATGAGCCGGGACGTCCCGGCCTTCGCCGGGACAACGACTTTTTGCGAAGCATTCCCCCTTGCCCCATCGCTCCGCCCGTGGAACGATCTCCCCGTTGCCGCCTTTACCCGGCATGGAGGAGGGACCCCTGACCAGCCTGTTCGAACCCGGTCGCAATTGCTGGCGGATCGAGCAGGCGGGCCGCGCGGCGGTGATCGTCGATGCCTGCGATTATTACCGCATCATCCGGCAGGCAATGATCGAGGCCAAGCACCGCATCCTCATCATCGGCTGGGATTTCGACCCCCGCATCAACCTCGACCGCGGCCAAAGCGACCAGAGCCTTGGCGACTTCTTGCTCGAGCTCGCGCACGACCGGCCCGAGCGCCAGATCAAGATTTTAAGCTGGCGGGTCGGCGCGCTCAAGCTCGCCTTCCGCGGCCGCGCCATCCTGTGGCTCGCCCGGCTGATGCGGACCAGGGCGATCCGCTTCGTGATGGACGGCGCGCATCCACCCGGCTGCTCGCACCACCAGAAGATCGTGGTGATCGACGACAGCTTCGCCATCTGCGGCGGGATCGACATGACTAGCGACCGCTGGGACACGCCGGCGCACGGGGATCACGACGAGCGCCGCCGCCGCCCCAACGGCTCCCTTTACGGGCCCTGGCATGATGCCACCATGGCCTGCGACGCGCCGCTGGCGGGTGCCCTGTCCGAACTCGCCCGCGAACGCTGGCGCCGCGCCACCGGGGAGACCTTGCCTGCCCTGCCCCCACGCGACGACCTCTGGCCAGAAGCGCTCGAACCGCAGTTCACCGACAGCCGCTTCGCCGTCGCCCGCACCGCCGCGCCCTTTGGCGAGTGGGAGGAGATCAAGGAGATCGAGGCGCTGACCCTCGACCTCATCGCCCGGGCGAAGCGCTTCATCTACGCCGAGAATCAATATTTCACCTCGCCCAGGCTGGCCGCCGCGATCATCCGCCGGATGGAGGAGAAGGACGGGCCGGAGATCGTGCTGGTCAACCCGATCAAGGCCGACGGCTGGCTCGAGCAAGTGGCGATGGACGCCACCCGCTGCCGTCTCGCGCAGATCATCGGTGCCAGCGACCCCACCGACCGCTTCCGCATCTTCACTCCCAAGACCAAGGGCGACGACGACATCTACGTCCACGCCAAGCTGATGATCGTCGACGACGAATACCTCAAGATCGGCTCGGCCAACATGAACAACCGCAGCCTCGGCCTCGACAGCGAATGCGACCTCGCGCTCGAAGCGGGCAGCGATCCCGAGCGCTCGGCGCTGACCGCGCTGCGCACCCGGCTGATGGCCGAGCATCTCGGCGCGGAAGAGGCGGATGTCGCCGCGACCTTCGCCGAGACCGGCTCGCTCCTCGCTACCATCGCCCGCCATCGCCGCGAGGGCGGGCGGCGCCTCGAGCCGCTGCCGATCGACGATCCCACAGGCTTGTCCCGTGCCATCGCCGAGACCGAGCTACTCGACCCCAAGAGCCCCGACGCGATGTTCGAGGGAATGACTCGCCGCACGCTCTTCGGTCCCTTGCGCGGCCGCATCGGGCGCAGGGGCGGCAGGCGGTCGACCGGGTCCTCCTGATGGCCCGCTCCGCGCAGCGGCGCCGCTTTTCCAACCTGCCCCGCGCCGCCGCCGATCTGGTCGACCGCCTCGGCTGGAGCCCGGTCGCGCTGCTCAACAAGGTCGACCGCCTCTATCCCGGCCGCGGCGACCGCGCGCGGCGGGCCGGGGAGGGGGTGCGCTACGGTCCCCACGCCCGCCACCATATCGACATCTGGGTGCCCAGCCACCCCAATTCCGCCCGCCTCCCGGTGGTCGTCTTCTTCTACGGCGGCGGCTGGCATTCGGGCGAGCGCGCCGATTATGGTTTCGCTGCCGCCGCCTTTGCCGCGCAGGGCTTCGTCGTCGTCGTCCCCGATTACCGGCTGGTCCCCGAAATCTCCTATCCGGGCTTCCTTGAGGATTGCGCGCTGGCGTTGCGCTGGGTCGTCGGCAATGTCGCGCATTACGGCGGCGACCCCGACAAGATCGCCCTCGCCGGGCATAGCGCGGGCGCCTACATCGCCGCGATGCTCGCGCTCGACGGGCGCTGGCTGAACGCGGTCCAATTGCCCGCCGACACGGTCAAGGCCGGCGTGCTTATGTCGGGCCCGTTCGACTTCGCCCCGTTCCGCGAGTGGCGCGGCAGGGCGACCTTCGGCGGTCACCCCGACCCGGCCGAGACCCAGCCGATCAACCATGTCCGCGCCGACGCGCCTCCCCTCCTGCTCCAGCACGGCGCTTCCGACCGGCTGGTCTATGCCAAGAACAGCCGCAGCCTCGCCGACCGCCTCGCCGCCGTCGGTGCCCCGCACCAGTTCAAGCTCTATCAGGGCTGCGACCATGCCGGCAGCGTCGTCGCCCTCTCGCGTCCGTTCCGCGGGCGGCACCCGATCCTCGCCGACGCGGTGGCTTTCTTGCGAACCGTGTTCCCGCTCCCCACCTTGCCGCCGACGACATGAGCGGGACCAATATGGAAAAATGGCACGGCACCACCATTCTCGGGGTGCGCAAGGACGGCCGCACGGTGATCGCCGGCGACGGCCAGGTCAGCATGGGCAATACGGTGATGAAGCCCAATGCCAAGAAGGTTCGCCGGCTGGGTCAGGCCGGGACCGTGATCGGTGGCTTCGCGGGCGCCACGGCCGACGCCTTCACTCTGTTCGAGCGGCTCGAGAAGAAGCTCGAGACGCATCACGGCCAATTGCTCCGCGCCGCGGTCGAGCTCGCCAAGGACTGGCGCACCGATAAATTTCTCCGCAACCTCGAAGCGATGATGATCGTCGCCGACACCGAGGTGATGCTCGTCATCACCGGCAATGGCGACGTGCTCGAGCCCGAAGGCGGAATTGCCGCGATCGGCTCGGGCGGCAATTTCGCGCTTGCCGCCGCAAAGGCGCTCGGCGACTATGAGCCCGACCCCGAAAAACTCGCCCGCCGCGCGATGGCCA
>JANPKL010000012.1:0-5323 GCA_031425975.1 Sphingomonas sp. | reverse complement strand
TGCTGCTCGTCCTCGATGCCAAGAGCGCCCCCGAGGCATTGGCCACCGTATTGGTCGCCGGGACCGCAGTGATCGGCGCGCTCCTGCTGCTCGGCCGGTTCCTGCTCCCGCCGCTGTTCGCCCAAGCCGCGCGCACCAAGAGCCCGGAGTTGTTCCTGGCGATCAGTTTGCTGGTGGTGATGCTCGCCAGTCTCGCTACCGGAGCGGTCGGGCTGGGCGCGGTGGTGGGCGCTTTGATCGCGGGCCTGCTGATCGCCGAAACCGACTATCATGCCGAGGTCGAGGTCATCACCGCGCCGCTGCGGGGACTCGCGCTTGGCGTCTTTCTCATCACCGTGGGCATGCAGCTCGACGTCGCAGCATTCCTTGCCAATTGGGCGGCCTTCCTCGGCGCGACGCTCGGGGTCCTTACCCTCAAGGCCCTGATCATCTTCGGGCTGTTGCGGTGGCGCGGGAGCCGGACCGGGACGGCGGTCGAGACCGGGCTGATGATGGCAAGCCCGTCCGAGTTGACCCTGATCGTGCTCGGCAGCGCGCTGGTCGCCGGGGTGATCGGGGCGGAGACCGCGGCCTTCTGGACCTTGGTCACCGCGCTTGGGCTGACCGTTACTCCCCTGCTCGCCGCGGCGGGCAAGCGGATGGCGCGGAGGGTCGATCCCCAGGCGCTCGCCAGCGGCGCGACCGACACGGCGGGGACGACCTTGATCTTCGGCTTCGGACGGGTCGGCAAGGTCGTCGCCGACATGCTGATAGAGCATCGCCGGCCCTATCTGGCGGTCGACGGCGACATCGACTGCGTCGCGGCGGCGCGCGAGGCGGGTTATGCCGTCATCTTCGGCGATGTCGCCCGTGGAGACGCGGCCACCCGCTTCGGCCTGAACGAGGCAGCGGCGCTCGTGCTGACGATGGACGACCCGGTGCTGACCGTTCGGCTGGCAGGGGACATTCGCGCGGCATGTCCTGATCTCTCGATCGTGGCGCGCGCCCGCGACGGAGCGCATGCCGCCTTGCTCTATCAAGCGGGCGCGACCGATGCCGTGCCCGAGACCATGGAGGGCAGCCTGCAGATCAGCGAGGCGGTGCTGGTCGACGTCGGGGTCGCAATGGGCCCGGTGATCGCCTCCATTCACGAGAAGCGCAGCCAGCTCCGCGCCGAGATCCGCGAAGCGGGCGCGCTCGAGCATGAGCCGATGCTGGGGCGGCGGCGCTAAGCCGCGACCCGCGCCAGCGCCTCCCTAATGGCGTCAAGCGCCTCTGCCGCCTTGGCCCCGTCGGGTCCGCCGCCCTGCGCCATGTCGGGCCGCCCGCCTCCGCCCTGCCCGCCGAGCGCAGCCACTGCTGCCTTGACCAGGTCAACCGCGCTCAATTGGCCGACAAGATCGGCGGTGACTCCCGCGGCGACCGAGGCGCGGCCGTCGTTGACCGCGATCAGCGCCGCCACGCCGGAACCCAGTTGCTGCTTCAGCGTGTCGAGTTCCGGGCGCAAGGCCTTGGGATCGAGGCCTTCGACCACGCGGCCGACAAAGGGAATGCCGGAAATCTGCTCGGGACCGGACGGCGTCGATGCCGCGTCACCGCCGCCCATCGCGATCTGTTTCTTCGCTTCGGCCAGGTCGCGTTCGAGCTTGCGGACCTGGTCGGCCATCGCGGCCACCCGCGCGGGCGCCTCGTCGGGTGCGATCCTGAGGCTGGCCGCAATGGCGCGCAGGCGCTGGTCGCGACCCTCGAGCCACAGCCGCGCGCCCTCGCCGGTCAGCGCCTCGATCCGGCGGACCCCGCTCGACACGGCGCTCTCGCCGACGATCTTGAACAGGCCGATGTCGCCCAAGGCCGTGACGTGCGTCCCGCCGCAAAGCTCGACGGAATAGGTCGCCTCCTCGCGGACCCCCATCGAGAGTACCCGGACCTCGTCGCCATATTTCTCGCCGAACAGCGCCATCGCTCCCTCGGCGATCGCCTCGTCGGGGGTCATCAGCCGGGTCGTGACCGGCTGGTTATGACGGATATGTTGGTTCACCTCCGCCTCGACCGCGGCAATGTCGTCGGCGGTCAGCGGGCTGTTGTGCGCGAAGTCGAAGCGCAGGCGATCCGGTGCGACCAGGCTGCCCTTCTGGGTGACATGATGCCCAAGCCGATGGCGCAGCGCGGCGTGGAGCAAATGGGTCGCGCTGTGATTGGCGCGGATGGCCCCGCGGCGCTCAGTATCGACCTGCTGGCTGACGGTGTCGCCGACGCAAATCTTCCCCATCTTCACCCATAGAGAGAGGATGTGCAGTCTACCCAAATGTTTAGACGTATTGGTAACATCGCCTTCGAAGTCATTGAGAGAAGACAGGTTTCCGATGTCACCGACCTGCCCACCGCTTTCGGCGTAGAAAGGTGTCTGGTTGAGCAGCAACTGGACTTGCTCGCCCGCCTCCGCCTCGGTGATCACGGCGCCGTCCTTGACGATCGCGAGCACCACGCCCTCCCCTTCATGGCCCGCGTAACCGGTAAATTCGGTCGCGCCATGTTGTTCGGCAAGGTCGAACCATATCTCGTCCGATGCGGCCTGGCCGCTGCCCTTCCAGGCCGCGCGCGCGCGCTTCTTCTGCTCGGACATGGCCGCATCGAAACCGGCGCGATCGACGGCGAAACCCTGGGCGCGCAGCGCGTCCTCGGTCAGATCATAGGGAAAGCCGAAGGTGTCGTAGAGCTTGAACGCGGTCTCACCGGCCAGCGTCGCGCCGGGCGCCATGCTGGCGGTGGCCTCGTCGAGCAGCTTGAGGCCGTTGGACAGAGTCTGGCGGAAACGGGTCTCTTCCTGCCGCAACGTCGCCTCGATCAGCGGCTGGGCGCGGATCAGTTCGGGATAAGCGGCCCCCATCTCCTGCATCAGCGACGGGACGAGCCTGTGCATCAGTGGCTCGGTGCTGCCGAGCAAATGGGCGTGGCGCATCGCCCGGCGCATGATCCGGCGCAGCACATAGCCGCGGCCTTCGTTGGCCGGCAGCACGCCGTCGGCGATGAGGAAGCTGGTCGCCCGCAAATGGTCGGCGATGACGCGGTGGCTGGCCTTTGATCCGCCCTCCGCTTTCGTCCGGGTGAGCTCCTCCGAGGCGTGGATCAGCGCCAGAAACGTGTCCGTGTCGTAATTGTCGGGCGTGCCCTGCATGACTGCGGCGATGCGCTCGAGCCCCATGCCGGTGTCGATCGAGGGCCGCGGCAGGTCGGAGACGACGACGTCGGCTTCCTGCAGATGCTGCATGAAGACGAGGTTCCAGATCTCGACGAAGCGGTCGCCATCCTCGTCGGGGCTGCCGGGAGGGCCGCCGGGGATGTGGTCGCCATGGTCGAAGAAGATCTCGCTGCACGGGCCGGAGGGACCATCGGGACCCATCGCCCAGAAATTATCCTTGGTCGCGATGCGGATGATGCGTTCGTCGGGCAGGCCGGCGATCTTGCGCCACAGCGCCGCCGCCTCGTCATCGGTGTGGTAGACCGTGACGGTCAGCTTGTCCTTGGGCAGCCCCCATTCGCGCGTCAGCAGGGTCCAGGCGTGAAGGATCGCCTGTTCCTTGAAATAATCGCCGAACGAGAAATTGCCGAGCATTTCGAAGAAGGTGTGGTGGCGCGCTGTATAGCCGACATTGTCGAGGTCGTTATGCTTGCCGCCTGCGCGGACGCACTTCTGCGAAGAGACCGCGGTGGTGTAGGGTCGGCTCTCGAGCCCGGTGAAGACGTTCTTGAACGGCACCATGCCCGCGTTGACGAACATCAAGGTCGGATCGTTCTGCGGCACCAGCGGCGAGGAGGGCTGGCGGCTGTGGCCCTGGCCTTCGAAATAATCGAGGAAGCTGCGGCGGATGTCATTGGTCGAGGTCATGGGGCGCGCTCTAACACGGCGGTGACGCGGTGCAAAAGACGGGCGAAGCGAACAACCCCACCGAATTCACATCGTTCACTTCGTTCGCTTCGTTCGCTTCGTTCGCCGTGCCGCATCGGTGAACGGCCTCTGCCATGGCTGCAGTGCAAGCATCGCAAATCCTACTTGGCAAGGGTTCAGGTCGGGCGGTCATCCCCGACGAAAGCGTAGAATTGCCCGCGCAAATCGTCGCTGGGCGCGGTGCCCGTCAGGTCCTCGACGAGGTCGGCCAGGTCGTCGCCGTCGAGATGCTCGCAGCCCATGTCCCAGTCGCCAAACGCCCGTTCGTCCACACGAGTTCGGCTGAGCAGCTTGAGGTCGTGATGCCGAGGGTCGGCGCCGATCCGCCGATAGGCAGCGTCGAGCAGGTCCGACGGGCCTTCGATCACCTGCAGGAAGTGATCGCCGCCGACGAACAGCAGCCCGGTCAATTCGTCCCGTCCATTGTTGCGCCGCGAGGCCCCAAGGATGTCCGCCACCAACGCGCTGTCCGGCGGAGTTCGCGACTTGCTCATGTAGATGATGCGTTCCATGTCCGGCGTCTCCGCTGCCCCTAATCCACTTGTAGAAGAAGGGTGGCGGGAAGTTTCGTTTCAACACCGATACTGGTCCGATCCGGGCCCGATGCGCCGCATCTGGCCGGAGCGCAATTTGGGTCTTGGGAGCCACGGGTGACGGCAGCGAAGATCAATGCGCCAATATCTGTAACGGTCACCGATTTCAGATCACCGAATTCAGGCAGCCTTGTGGTGGAGCTCGACAAAGCCGCGGAACTGCGCCTGGAGATCGGGGTCCGGCACGTGAGCGGTCAGGCTTTCAACCAACTCGGCAAGATCCCCTCCGTCGAGTTGCTGGCAGCCCATGTCCCATCCCGCAAACGCGCGTTCGGTGATGCGCTTTCGGCTTAATTCGACCATCGCGAAATGGCGTTGATCAGCCCGTATTCGATCATAGGTGCGCTCGGTCAGCTCGCGCGGACCTTCGATCACCTGAAGGAACCGACGTCCGCCGACGACCAGCAGGCCGGTCAGGCCGTCACGTCGATTATTGCGCCGCGACTGCCGCAATATATCCTCGATCACGGCGGCATCCGGCAAGACGCGCGCAGTGCTGATGTAGATGATCCGTTCCAATTTCGGCTCCATCGAGCCCCCGCCCGAAAACGCGTTATCGGCAGTAGAATTTAACGGAGACTAAATTTTCGCTCCGTTGTGGTTGTCTGCGGAGGGAATTTGGTGACTTTCCCTGAATGGCCCTCTCCTCCTGAAGGAGGAGTGGTGGCTACCGCGCAAGTTTCTTGTAGCTGGTCCGATGCGGGCGGTCCGCCTCCGGGCCGAGGCGGCGGCGCTTGTCTTCCTCATACGCCTCGAAATTGCCTTCGAACCACTCGACGTGGCTGTCGCCTTCGAATGCCAGGAT
>JANPKL010000011.1:0-1694 GCA_031425975.1 Sphingomonas sp. | reverse complement strand
GCCACCGCCGCCCCGCTCCCGCCCGAGCTTCCGCCCGGCGTGAAGTCCGCACGGTGCGGGTTCATGGTGCGCCCGAACCACATGTTGTCGGTGGTCGCGCCGAGCGCCGCCTCGTGCATGTTGGTGCTTCCGGCGATCACCGCCCCCGCCCCGCGCAGCCGCGCCACCACCTCGGCATCTTGCTCCGCAATCCGGTCGGCGAACAGCTGCATCCCGCCGGTCCACGGCAGCCCCGACACCGCGATATTGGCCTTGATCCCGATCCGCAGCCCTGCAAGCGCACCCTCTCCAGGCTCTGTGGCCCCTGCGAGGTCGACGAAGGCGCCGTAGCGATCGATCACGTGCGGCGCTCGTCGATCAGCCGAATCGGTTTCTGCCGCGTGTCGATCTGCGTCTCGCTCGCGGTTCCGCCCGGCTGGCAGAGGGTCACACCGACCTCGATCCCGAGCCGCTGGCGAAGCAGCGTCGCAAGCTCACCAGCATCGGCCTTTCCCCGGCTTTCGATCACCACTTCCATGCTGTCGCGCCCGGTCTCATCACGGCGGACCCGGCAGACATATTCCCCGGTGAGGTCGGCGCGTTTCTCGATCGCCGCGCCGACCGCATGGGGGAAGATATTGATGCCGCGCAGCTTGACCATATTGTCGCTGCGGCCCTCGAACCCCGTGATCCGGTCGAACACCATGCCGGTCGCGTTGCGGTCGGTTCGGAGCGTGCTGACGTCGTGCGTATTGAAGCGGATGCAGGGCGCGACGTCGTCCTTGAACAGGCAGGTCACGACCATGTCTCCGGGCGATCCCGCAGCCACCGCGCGGCCGTCGTCGATATCGAGCAGTTCGAGGAAATGCGCGTCCTCCCAGATATACAGCCCGTCGCGCTCGGGCCCCTCGCCCGCGATCGAGCCGGTGTCGCCGACGCCATACCAGTCATAGGCTTTGGCCCCGCCCCAGGCGGCTTCGGTCGCGGCGCGATCCTCAGTGCCGAGATGGCCGATGATCATCCTGATCCCGATCCGATCGAGCAGCCCCTCGTCCCGCGCGACCTCGGCCAGCTTGCGGATATAATCGACGAAACCGACCAGCGCGGTCACGCCGAAATCGGCCATCAGATTGACCTGCGCGGCCGAGCGGGTCTCGACCCCCGTTCCGGCCGACAGGAATAGCGAGTTGGTCCAGTGCGTCACCGCCTCGCGGATGTAATGGCCGCCGTTGATCATCCCGTGGCCATAGACCGACTGGACCACGTCGCGGTGCTCCAGCCCCATCCAGCGGTACATCCGCCCGACCAGCAAATTGGTCACTTCGCGCCCCCTTGGCCCGAACGGCAGCCCCTGCGGACGCCCCGTGGTCCCGCTCGTAGTATGGAAGACGAGCGGCGCCCGCGCAGGATCGGCAAGATCGATCCCGGCATAGTCGCCGAGCGGCGGCGCGCGCTCGATCGAGGCCATCAGATCCGTCTTGTCATAGACCGGGAGCTTGGCGAGGTCGTCGAGCCCGCGGATGTCCGCCGCCTCGATCCCCTTCGCGCCCCACAGCCGCTGGTAGAAAGGGATTTGCCAGCCGCGCGCCATCACCTTGGCGAAGCGCAGTTCCTGCAGCGCGTGCAATTCATCGCGGCTCATTCCCGCATAGCGCGCGACGAAGGCGTCCCCGACCGGATAGTCGCGGGTCAATTCGCGCGGATCGAACGCTTCG
>JANPKL010000010.1:0-3644 GCA_031425975.1 Sphingomonas sp. | reverse complement strand
CGGGCGGCCGTCGTGGCCGAGCAGCCGGCCGAGTTCGATCAGCACGGCGAGGTCGCCGGCGGGAAAGACGTCGGCGCGGCCTTCGGCGAAGAGGAGGTAGATTTCGGCGCTCCAGCGGCCGATGCCCTTGACCTTCGTGAGGTGGGCGATGGCTTCCTCGTCGTCGGCGGGGAGTGCGCCGAGGTCTAGCTCGCCCGAGAGAGTTAGGGCCGCGAGGCTGCGGAGGTAGCCGGCTTTCTGCCGCGACTGGCCCAGCGCGCGCAATTCCTCGTCCGAGGCAGCGGCGAGGCGGGCAAGGTCGGGCTCGTCGCCAAATTCTGCGGTGAGCTTGCGCCACATCGAGGCGGCGGCGGCGACGCTGACCTGCTGGCCGACGATGGTCCGCAGCAGGGCGGTCGTGCCGCGCGCGGAGACTCGGGGGGCGGGGCGACCGTGGACCGCCATCGCGCGGGCGAAGGCGGGCTCGGCGGCGGCGACGTGGTCGAGGGCGGCATCCATCGAGGCGGGGGTGTGGACCATCTTACGTACTCGTTCGTCCTGAGCTAAGTCGAAGGATCGTCGCCGCGCGTGCCACCGGCCCTTCGACTTCGCTCAGGGCGAACGGGAAGTTTGAAGGGTTCACGACTTGCCCGCTTCCGCCGCTGCGTAGAGGGCGATGGCGGCGGCGTTGGAGACGTTGAGGCTTTCCATGTCAGCGCGGATCGGCAGCCGGGCGAGGGCGTCGCAATGCTCGCGGACATTCTGACGCATGCCGGGGCCTTCGGCGCCCAGCACGAGCGCGACGCGGGGCGGGCCAAGGGCTTCGCCGAGCGTCATGCGGGCTTCGCCGGCGAGGCCGATGCGCCAGAAGCCGGCTTCCTCGATCTCGTCCAGCGCGCGGGCGAGATTGACCACCCGGACCCAGGGCACGCGTTCGAGCGCGCCGCTCGCGGCCTTGGCGAGCGCGCCGCTCTCGGGGGGGGCGTGGCGATCCTGGGTGACGATGGCGATCGCGCCGAAGGCGGCGGCCGAGCGCAAGATCGCGCCGACGTTGTGGGGGTCGGTGACCTGGTCGAGGACCAGCAGGACACCCTTTTCGGGGGCTTCGGCGAGGAGGTCGCCGAGCCAAGGGTCGTCGAGCGGCTCGACCTCGATCACGACGCCCTGGTGCGGGGCGTCATTGGGGACGAGGCGGGCAAGGTCGGTGACTTCGGCGCGGGTCAGCACGACTTCCAGCGGGAAGTTCATCGCAGTCGCGGCCTCCTGCGTCGCCCAGGCCTTGAGCACGCGGCGATCGGGGTTGTCGAGCGCGGCGGCGACGGCGTGGCGGCCCCAGAAACGCGGGCGGTTGGCGGAGCCATGGGACGAGACGTGGGATTTCTTGCGGCGGGTCATGCGTGACGCTGTAGCTGCGCCTTGCCCCTTGGTGAAGGCGCGTTAAAGCCCGGATCATGTGGCAGCTCCTGCAATTCCCTCTGTGTCCCTTCTCGCGCAAAGTCCGGCTGGTGATGGCCGAGAAGGGGGTGACGGCCGAGCTGGTGCGGGAAAATCCGTGGGAGCGGCGGGACGAGTTCGTCGACTTGAACCCGGCGGGCGAGACCCCGGTGCTGGTCGAGACAGAGACGGGGGTGACGCTGATCGGGTCGCAGCCGATCGCAGAATATTTCGAGGAGACGGTCGACAAGGTGCCGATGATCCACGGCGATGCGGCGCAGCGGGCGGAGATCCGGCGGCTGACGCAGTGGTTCGACGAGAAACTGTTCCGCGAGGTGGTCGAGCCGCTGATGATCGAGCGGATGCGCAAGAGGCTGGTGAGCAAGGAGAGCCCCGATACGCGGGTGCTGCGCGACGCAATGCGCATCGGGAACAATCATCTCGATTACCTCGACTATCTGCTCGACCACCGGCGCTGGCTGGCGGGGCCGGCGCTGAGCCTGGCGGACTTCACCGCGGCGGCGCATCTGTCGGTGGTGGATTACCTCGGCGCGGTCGACTGGCGCGGGCACAAGCAGACCAAGGACTGGTATAGCGTGATGAAGTCGCGGCCGGCGTTTCGCCCGCTGCTGGGCGAGAGGATGGAGGTGATCGTCCCGCCGCAGCATTACGACAAGGTCGATTTCTAGAGCTGAATGGAGTCATTGGGGAACCAAGGCCAGCCGCTGCGTTGTTCCGTCCATGACCTTCAATTCGATCCGCGCCTGATGGCCTTGTCCCGAATTTCCCGGCGGTTCGGAGCAGGGTTGCTGGCGCTGTTCGTGGCCGGCTGCTCGCCACTGGCCGCATTCAACAGCTTCGTCCCAAAGGATGGGGGCGTGGCGAAAGTGGCCACCGCGGCGCCCTTCGGAGCCCACCCCCGGCAGAAGCTGGACTTGTATCGCCCGAGCGCGGAGACGGCAGCTGCAGCGTCGCTTCCGGTGATCGTCTTTCTCTATGGCGGATCGTGGAATTCGGGCGACCGGAACGGCTATGCCTTTGCCGGACGCGCATTGGCGTCGCGCGGCTTCCTGGTGGCCGTCCCCGATTATCGGCTGGTCCCCGAGGTCCGCTTTCCCGCTTTTCTGGAGGATAATGCGGCGGCGGTCCGCTGGGTGATCGCCAATGCCGCGCGCCATGGCGGCGATCCCTCGCGAATCGTAATCGTCGGCCATTCGGCGGGGGCCTATAATGCGGCCATGCTGGCGCTCGACCCGCGCTGGCTCGGTGCCGACCGGCGCGCCGTTCGAGGGTTCGCGGGGCTTGCGGGGCCCTATGACTTCCTGCCGCTGGACGGCCCTGTGACGCGGGCGGCGTTCGGCCATGAGCGGGTGCCGGCCACTACCCAGTCGATCAACTTCGTTTCTGCGGACGACCCCCCGGCACTGCTGCTGCATGGCGCCAAGGACACCACGGTCCTCCCGCGCAACAGCATCGACCTGCAGGCCCGGCTTGCGCAGGTCCGGGTCAATGCGCGGCTGCGGGTCTATCCGGACACCGGGCACGTCGGGATCGTCACCGCCCTTGCCCGTCCCTTCCGCAACAAGACCCCCGTGCTGGACGACGTGACGCGCTTCGCGGCCGAGGTTAGTGGTCCTCGCTGAGCCGGGTCAGGAGGCGACGGCGCTGACCAGATAATTGAGGCGCAGATCCTCGCTGAGGTGAAGGCCTTTGGTCGGGCTGAAGGCGATTCCCCGAGTTGCGATGACCTTGAGGCCGGCGGCGGCGAGGTAGGCGGTGAGTTGCTCGGGGGGCAAGAACTGGGCGTAATCGTGGGTGCCCGCCGGGATGCGGCCGGTCCCTTCGGCGAGCGTGACGGTCAGCAGGCGCGATAAGGGCGTCTTGTTGGGGGTGCTCATGATCATGAGTCCGCCTGGCGCGAGGCGATCGGCCAGTTGCGCGACGAAGGCGGCGGGGTCGGCGACATGTTCGACCACCTCGAGCGCGGTGACCAGGTCGAATTTGCCGTCGAGCGTGGCGACTTCGCCGGCGACATAGCGGATGGCGAGGCCGGTCTCTCCGGCGTGGGTGCGCGCGGCTTCGATCAGTTCGGGCGCGGCATCGATTCCGGTGACATGGGCGCCGAGGCGCGCGAGGGGCTCGGCGAGGAGCCCGGCGCCGCAGCCGACATCGAGCGCGGTCTTTCCGGCGAGCGGGCGGAGGCTGCGCTCGTCGAGCGAGAAGTGGCGATC
>JANPKL010000009.1:0-1853 GCA_031425975.1 Sphingomonas sp. | reverse complement strand
TGAACGGCAACGGCCGCCTGCTGACCGTCGAGGAAGTCGCCCACGCGATCCTCCAATTGTGCCACCCCGACGCCAGCGGCGTGAACGGGTCGTGCGTGACGATCGATGGTGGGACGAGCGCCTGACGCCGCCGCTCCCCTTCTGGGAGCTGTCACGAAGTGACTGGGGTTCTTCCTTTGCTTCGGCAAGAACGAGCAGGACCTATCCGACCGCTTCGCGGCCATCTTCCCTAAAGGGAAGGAGCGATCAGCCCTTGACCGCCGTCACCCGCAGGAAGGTTGCGGCAATCTCGGTCCGGCCCGGATCCTGGCTGACATTCTGCGCCTCAAATAATGTGACGAGCTCACCCCGCAACGCCTCTTCGCTCCCGCGTTCGCGCGCGGCGACAAAGGCGTTCATGGTCGGGCCGTAATAGTCGCGGAAGGTGTCGACGAAGCTTGCAGGCGGGCCGTCGTGGCGGAATATGAAGCTGTCCTTTTCGCAGGTCACGGCGTCGCAGCCGGCAGCCGCAAAGCGCGCTCTGACGTGTTCCTCCTGTCCCCATGACATCGGGCTGACGAAGCCGTCGGGCGGCGGCGGGGTGTAGGCGGCGCTGGTCTTGAGTATCTGCGCGACCAAAGTGGGATCGCCGGGGATCCAATTGCCCATGGTGATCGAGCCCCCCGGCCTGGTCACCCGCACCATCTCGCGCGCGACATCGTCGGGCCGCGGGGCGAACATGGCGCCAAAGATGGTGACGACGCGGTCGAAGCTGGCGTCGGGAACGGCGGAGAGGTCGCTCGCATCGCCCTCCTCGAAGCGCAGATTGTCGAGGCCGGCAGCAGCCGCCCGCGCGTTGCCCGCGGCAACGAGATTGGCGGCGATGTCGACGCCGAGGACATTGGCGCCGATTTCGGCCGCGGGCAGCGCGGTCGTGCCGTCGCCGCAGCCGAGGTCGAGCACCTGCTCGCCCGGCCTGACGCCGATCCTCTCCACCAGCTCAGCCCCGCTTTGCCGAATGGCGGCGGCGACGCGGGTGAAGTCGCCCTTTTCCCACAGGGCCTTGTTGGCGTTCATGACCGTCTCCGCGTGAAACTGGACCGCCGAAAGGGGGCGGTCGCCCGACGCATGAAGTGCCGCCACTGCCGAGTCGCCTCGGGGCCGCCGGAAATCAGGCTAACACAGCCTTTATTCGAATTCGACGATCACCGCGTCGACCGCGACGCTCGAACCGGCCGCGACCGGCGTCGCCTTGACCGTCGCGCTCTTCTCGGCGCGAAGGATGTTCTCCATCTTCATCGCTTCCATCACCGCGATCGGCTGACCGGCCTCGACCTTGTCTCCGGGTTTGACGTCGAGCCGCGTGACGAGGCCCGGCATGGGCGCGAGCAGGAAACGCGACAGGTCGGGCGGGATCTTCTCGATCATGTGCGACGCGAGCTGCGCCACCAGCGGGGTCATGACGGTCACGCGGTGAGTGCCGCCGCGCGTGGTCATCTTCCAGGAGCGGCCGTGGCGCGCGACCAGCACGGTCCGCGAGCGATCGCCGATGCGGGCGGTGACGCGGCGCTGGCCGGGCTGGTAGTCGGCCTCGATGGCCTGAGGCTCGCCGCCGTCGACCACCACCTTGTCACCGTCGAACGACACGCGATGCTCGGCCCCGCCGTCGAGCCGCACGACATGGTCGGTTGCAGGCTCGAGCGGACCCCCGAGCTGCCCGTCGATCGCGAGCGCGCGCGCTTCGTGAACCGTCGCGATCAGCGCCGCGAGCGCCGAGAGGTCGGCGGTCAACGTCTCGTCGATCGGAGCGCCGTGGAAGCCGTCGGGATATTCTTCGGCGATGAAGCCGGTGGTGATGTCGCCGCCGCGAAAGC
>JANPKL010000008.1:0-5599 GCA_031425975.1 Sphingomonas sp. | reverse complement strand
CAAGAACATCACCGATTATGGCGCGTTCGTCGACCTCGGCGGCATCGACGGCCTGCTCCACGTTACCGACATCAGCTACAAGCGCGTCAACCACCCCTCCGAGGTGCTGGAAATCGGCGCCACGGTGAAGGTGCAGATCATCCGCATCAACCGCGAGACGCAGCGCATCAGCCTCGGCATGAAGCAGCTCGAGAGCGATCCGTGGGATGGCGCCCAGGCCAAGTATCCGGTCGACGGCACCTTCACCGGCCGCGTCACGAACATCACCGAATATGGTGCCTTCGTCGAGCTCGAGCCGGGCATCGAGGGCCTCGTCCACGTCTCGGAGATGAGCTGGACCAAGAAAAACGTCCACCCGGGCAAGATCGTCTCGACCAGCCAGGAAGTGGAGGTCAAGATCCTCGAAGTCGACGGCGAGAAGCGTCGTATCAGCCTCGGCCTCAAGCAGGCGCAGTCCAATCCCTGGACCGACTTCGCCGACAAGCATCCGGTCGGCACCCAGGTCGAGGGCGAGGTCAAGAACTCGACCGAATTCGGCCTGTTCATCGGGCTCGACGGCGACGTCGACGGCATGGTCCACATGTCGGACATCGCCTGGGGCGTCACCGGCGAGGAAGCCCTCGCGCTGCATCACAAGGGTGAGACCGTCCAGGCAGTCGTGCTCGACGTCGATGTCGAAAAGGAGCGCATCAGCCTCGGCATGAAGCAGCTTGAGCGTGGCGGGGTCGCCGCTGGCGGCGCTGCGACCGGCGGCACCGGCGAAGGCGGCAGCCGTAAGGGCGAGGTGGTCACGGTGACCGTCCTCGAAGTCATCGACGGCGGCTTGACCGTCCAGGTCGGCGACGATGGCCCCACCGGCTTCATTAAGCGCAGCGACCTTGGCCGCGACCGCGACGAGCAGCGCCCCGAGCGCTTCCAGGTCGGCCAGAAGTTCGACGCCCAGGTCACCGGCACCGATCGCTCGAAGAAGCCGACTTTTTCGATCAAGGCGATGCAGATCTCCGAGGAGAAGCAGGCGGTGGCGCAATATGGGTCGTCGGACAGCGGCGCGAGCCTCGGCGACATCCTCGGCGCAGCGCTCGAGCGGGCCAAGAAGTAAGCCAAAAACGCCCCCATTCGCGGGCACTTGCGGTCGGATGCCTAATCTGACAGCTTGTGCGCCGCGGGTGGGGGCTCGCACATTATCAACAGTCGAGGGCGGGACACGCAGATGATCAGGTCGGAATTGGTGCAGAAGCTCTGCCACGACTTCCCCGATCTCACCCAGCGTGACGTCGAACTGGTCGTCGCCGGCCTGTTCGACTCGATCACCGACCAGCTCGCCAAGGGTGGCCGGGTCGAGCTGCGCGGGTTCGGCGCGTTCAGCACCCGCCAGCGCGACGCCCGCACCGGCCGCAACCCGCGCACCGGCGAGCAAGTCGCCGTCGACGCGAAGAAAGTCCCCTATTTCAAGCCCGGCAAGGAAATGCGCGAGCGGCTGAATTTGTCCGAAGTGACCGCTGAATAGCTGCGCCTTCCACGCCCGCAAATCTCACACCGCCCGGCAAGGGCGTCACCCTCAAAAGCCGGCGAGTAACGGCGAGCCAAACCCGTCGGCGTCCGCCAGCGAGGGAATGAAGGTGGGCGCCCAATCGTCCTCGAGCAAATTGGGTACGGCGCAATCCTCCCGCAGTATCGGGATCAGCGGGAGCTGCCCGGCGGCCTTGCTCGATCGCTGCGCCTGCGCTTCCCTCCAGCAAGCCGGAAGCAATTCACGCCAGGCAGGCCCTGCCAGCCGCTCGTAGCAGAAGTGGAATGCGGGATAGCTGCCGAGCCGTTTGAAGCGCACATCGACGCGCGCCATGCCCAAGAGGTCGGCGAACAGCAGCCGCCGTTCCCGCTGCCCCTTCGCACCCTTGGCGCGGCACGCCCGGACTTCGGCAAGCCGGGCATAAGCCTCGCCCCGCGCTTGCCGCTCGGCGTCCGCAACATCGAACGGCAGTGGCATATTGCCCGCAACGGTGGTGCTGGTGAGCAGCCTTGCTGCCAGCTCGGGCGCGAGCGTCAGGGCATAAGCGATGAACCTGCGCGTCGGCAGGTCGAAGGCGGCATATTGCTCGGCCTCGATGGTCGTCAAATAGACCCATCCGTCGATGCGCCTCTTCATGAGCTGCCTCTACTGAAGGCCGACAAGGAGTGCGCAGGCGGCCGAATTACTCCAAGGTGTCGGCTGATCATGCTTCGCTAAACCCGGATTTCCGGCGCATCGGCGAACAGGAAATCCTGGCGGTCGTCGGGCAGTGATGGGGCGCGGCGCGGCACGGTCGGGTCTCCTGGCATCGGCATAGCGCAAAGTTGAGTCGCCGCGCCATTGCCAGTCGCCCGACCGCGACCTTTGCCTGACCTAAAGTTCGTCGAAGAAGGCGGATGGTTTCTGGCGAAGGGAGCCGCGACGCTTGAGCCGGGGCGCGTGGCTCCCTAGGCTCGACCTCACAGGGGAGATTGCGTGACCGTCGATCGATTGCTGGCGAAATGGCTGGGCTCCGCAGGCGGCGCCGAGCGCGCCAATTACCAGATGTTCCTGACCGAACTGACGCAGGCGCTTGGCCTCCCGGTGCCCAATCCCAAGGGGAGCGGCCTGGGAGATTATGAATTCGAGGCACCGGTCCGGTCCGAGGCGGTCTACGGCGGCAAGGGCACCAAACGCATCGACCTCTACAAACGCGATCACTTCATTCTCGAGGCCAAGCAAAGCCAGGACGGCGCACAGGGCGCTGCCCCCGAGGAGGCCGCCGAGCCGGTGGCCGAGACCGTCTACGACCTGTTCGGCACTCCCGTCGGCACCGCGCCCGTCAAGGGAAAGCCGAGGCGTCGCTATGATCGACTGATGGAGGACGCACGCCTCCAGGCGAACAGCTATGCGCTCGCTTTGCCCGAAACCCACGACACCCCACCCTTCCTGATCGTCTCCGACATCGGTCGCGCCTTCGAGCTTTACTTCGATTATTCGGGCAGTGGGCGCGGCTATCGTCCCTTCCCCGACGAGCGCGGCTATCGCATCGCGCTGGCCGACCTTGCCAGCGACGCCATTATCGCCGGGGTCGAACTCACCGCCGCCGACACGCTGCGCGCGATCTGGACCGACCCGCCTTCGATCGATCCGCGCACCCGGGCCGCGCGAGTCACCGGCGAAATCGCCATATTGCTCAGCCGAGTGGCCACCCAGCTGGAGGAGGCCCAGCGGGAAGCACGGCCCGGCGACGGCCTGGTCGCGCTCGGGATCGAGGAAACCAGCCTGTTCCTGATGCGGACCTTGTTCTGCATGTTTGCCGAGGACGTCGAGCTACTGCCCAAGGACAGCTTCAAGACTTTCCTCGCAGACGCTAAGGGACGTACTGAAAATTATTGGCGGTCGGGTTTGACCGACCTGTGGAAGCGGATGAACGATCCGCAACAGGATAATCGCTATTGGTCGCATGGCGATGCCTGGGTGCGATACTTCAACGGCAATCTATTTGCCGGCGCCAAAGTTTACCCGCTCCCCGACGAATCCAAGAATATACTGCTTATTGCCGCCAATCAGGACTGGCGATCCGTCGAGCCCGCAATTTTCGGCACGCTGCTCGAACAGGTCCTGACGCCCGGCGAACGGGCCAAGCTGGGCGCGCATTACACGCCGCGCCCCTATGTCCAGCGACTGGTCGACGCGACCATCATGGACGTGCTGACGCCTGAATGGGAGGCGGTGCGGGCGGCGGCCATGGCGGATGCCGACGGCGGCGGTGTGGAGTCGGCAATCGGCCGGGCTTGCGCCTTCCACGCGCGGTTGGCCGCGGTGACGGTGCTCGACCCCGCCTGCGGCACGGGCAATTTCCTGTATGTCGCGATGGAATCGTTGCTGCGGCTGGAATCCGAGATTCGGCAATTCGTGGTTGCGTTGGGCGGCACGCTCAGCCCTGCCATTCATCCCAATCAGTTCCTCGGACTCGAGCTCAATCCCCGCGCGGCAGTGATTGCCGAACTGGTGCTGTGGATCGGCTGGTTGCGCTATCGCCTGGCGAACACGCCCGAGGCGATCGGCGATCCGGTCCTGCCGCCGCTGACCAACATCAACGGCGGCACTCATGGTGGCTTCGACGCCGTGCTGGTGCGAACCGCGACCGACGAGCCCGACACCGCCAACCCCCGCCGCCCCGCATGGCCAGAGGCCGACTTCATTGTCGGTAACCCGCCTTTCATCGGCGGCAAGGACCTGCGCGAGCGGCTCGGCGGCGACTATGCCGAGGCGCTGTGGGCGGGTAATCCCCGCGTACCGAAGTCAGCCGATTTCGTAATGCACTGGTGGGACCGGGCAGCCGACATCCTAACCCGGCCCGGAACGCGGCTGCGGCGGTTCGGGCTGGTCACAACCAACTCGATTACCCAGGTGTTTTCGCGTCGGGTGATCGAAGGGTGGCTTGCCGCCGCCCCTTCGGGCGTTGACGCCGATGGTCATGCCCCCTCTTCCTCCGTGCCTGACGGCGCTCCTCCCTCTCCCGCAAAGGCTGAGGGGCTTAGCCTGGTACTGGCCATCCCCGACCACCCCTGGACCCGCGTCGGCAAGGATGCGGCGGCCGTGCGCATCGCGATGACGGTCGCCGAGGCGGGGGTGCGCGAGGGACGGCTGCTTGAGATCGTCGGCGAGCGTGGGCTGGAGACCGACGCGCCGGGGCTGGACGAGCGCGAGACGGAGGGGCGGATCAATGCCGACCTGACTGTGGGCACCGACGTGACAGCGCTCGCACCATTGAGGGCGAATACCGGCATCTGTTCGCGCGGAGTGCAACTGATGGGAGCTGGCTTTATCGTTTCGCCGGCCAGAGCGCGCGAGCTTGGGCTAGGCAAGCGCGAGGGACTGGAGCAACACATCCGTCCGTACCTCAACGGCCGCGACCTTCTTCAGCGCTCGCGCGGGATGATGGTGATCGATCTATTTGCGCTGCACGAACCGGAGGTCATGGAGCGCTTCCCCGAAGTCTATCAGCATCTTTTGACAACGGTGCGCGAAGGACGGGCAGTGCAAGTTGAACGATCACCAACCGCGGATGCGCGAGCTTATCTGCAGCGTTGGTGGATCTTTGGCAAACCCAGAAGCGAACTACGCCCTGCTCTTGAAGGGCTGAAGCGCTACATCGCGACTACCGAAACCTCGAAGCACCGGATTTTTCAGTTTGTCGAACACTCAGTGCTTGCGGACAACATGATCGTTGCCGTGGCGGCTGACGACCTGCTGCCATTCGCATGCCTTCAATCTGCTATTCACCAGAGTTGGGCGCTTCAGGTTGGCGGATGGCTCGGCTTCGGAAACGACAATCGCTACAATAAATCCAAGGTCTTCGACCCCTTCCCCTTCCCTGCTGCCACCGACCAACAGCGCGCCGCAATTGCTGCCATCGCCGAGCAACTCGACTCCACCCGCCGCGCCGCGCTGGGGGAAGATGATCGGCTGACCATGACCGGGCTCTACAATCTGGTAGAGGCGGTGCGGCAGGGCACGCTTGCCCCCGCGCAGGAGCAGGCCGCGACCCGGGCCCGCGCGCGGATCGTCGCCAAGCTGCACGACGATCTCGATCTGGCCGTT
>JANPKL010000007.1:0-25483 GCA_031425975.1 Sphingomonas sp. | reverse complement strand
TGTAGACATAGGCGATAGTGCCTGCCTCGTCGGCATAGACGAAGTTGGTCGAGGGGATCGCAAGCCGCGCGATTTGTGTCTGCCACTCGTCGAAGGTCTTGGCCTTGTTGATGCGGTAATAGGCGTCGAGCTGGCCGAGCTGGCCGATCCCGCCATAGCGGATCGCGAAAGTGCCCTTGGCGTTGCGGATCACCGGGCCGTGGACCGAGCGCAGCACTTCGCGGCGGATCGGCAGGACCACTGGGCCGACCTTGACTGGCAGCGTCACCCACTCGCTATCGAGTGGGAGCCACTCGCCGTCGAGCTTGTAGCGCGTGCCTGTATCGTCGACTTCGAGCTTGTAGACATCGATCATGTCGGGCGTGTTGACCGTGTTGGTCCACCCGAGGTGCTCGTTGTGCCCGAGGAAGGGGAAGGGCGATCCGGCGAAGTTCGCGCCTGCAAAGTGCCAGCCTTCGCCGCTCTCGACGACGAGTTCGTACCACGCCACGCCGCCGCGCAGTGGCTGGTGCGAGTTGGATATGAGGGTCGTGGTCCCGCCGCCCTTTTGCGGGGCGACGGCGAAGGCGTTGGATCCGAGGTGCTCCCCGTCCTCGCCGAGCGGCAGCACGCGGGACGTCGCACGCGCCTGCTTGGGCGCTTGGGGCGCAGCCTCGATGGGCCCGGCGCCGGGCAAGGGTGCGCGCGGGAAGCCGGGAATGTCAGGGCCATGCTCGCGGCGCAGTTCTTCGCCTGCCACGAGCGGGCCGATGACGCTGTCGAGCCCGAAGAAGAACGGCTGGCGCAGCGCAAAGCCCGCGGCGACGTCCATGCCGTTCACCGGGAAGAGATTGCCAAGCTTCAGCTCCCCAGGATGGTCCTCGGCATACTGGTTGAGGCCTGCCGCATAGGCCTCGAACAGCGCGCGGGTGTCGGCGGGGAGCTTGGGAAATTCCCGCTCTGCCGTGCCGCGCGCGTCAATCAGGTGATAGACATAGTCGACCTTCGCTCCGTCCTGCCCCGCGATTGCGCCGTAGCGGCCCCGCGACATGGCGACGACGTCCTGTAGAGTGAAGAAATCGTCCTGCGCATGAGCGATGGCGACGCCGTAAGCGGTGTCGGCATCAGTCGCGCCATAAATATGGGGCACTCCCCATTCGTCCCGGACAACCTCGGCCTTGTAGATGCGAGTTTCCGTGATAGCGGCGGGTCCGGCGAAGAACGGCTCCCAAGTGGCGAGGACCACCATCGCAAGCACGAGCACCCCCAGCAACGCAACCGCGCCGCGCTTTACCCAGATCATCGCCGATTTCTCTCCCAAATCGCCTGCGCGTTCCATCGCTTGGCGGCAAGGCAAGGTCAAGGCCGCCGATGCCTCTTGCCATGCGCACAAAGCTAACCCACCTATCTGACTAATACACCCGGACGCGCGGTTTTATGGCGTGGGGGCTTGGGTTGCCAGTGTGCAGCACTACCTTGGTGGGGTACGTTTGAAGGGGTCAGATCCAATGAATCTCGAGAAGTTCACCGACCGGGCGAAGGGCTTCCTGCAATCTGCGCAGACCGTCGCGATCCGCATGAACCATCAGCGCATCACGCCCCTGCACATCGCCAAGGCACTGCTCGAGGACAGCGAGGGCATGGCCGCTGGGTTGATCCAGCGCGCCGGAGGGCAGGCACCGCTTGCGGCGACCGCGGTCGATGCGGGCCTGTCGAAGATCGCGGCGGTGACCGGCGGCGGCGCGCAGGCGACCCCCGGCCTCGACAATGACGCGGTGCGCCTGCTCGATTCCGCTGAACAGCTCGCCGACAAGGCAGGGGATAGCTACGTCACCGTAGAGCGCCTATTGACCGCGCTTGCCCTGTCGCAAGGCGCCACTGGCGAGGCTTTGAAGGCCGCTGGCGTGACCCCGCAGAGCCTTAACACCGCGATCGAGCAGCTGCGCGGCGGTAAGCGTGCGGACAGCGCCAGCGCCGAGAATACCTACGATGCGATGGAGAAGTTCGCCCGCGATCTCACCCAGGCAGCGCGCGACGGCAAGCTCGATCCGGTGATCGGCCGCGACGAGGAGATTCGCCGCACAATCCAGATCCTCGCCCGGCGCACCAAGAATAACCCCGCCCTCATCGGCGAGCCCGGCACCGGTAAGACCGCGATCGCCGAGGGCCTCGCCCTGCGCATTGCGAATGGCGACGTACCCGACAGCCTCAAGGGCCGCACTTTGATGAGCCTCGACATGGGCGCGCTGATCGCGGGCGCAAAGTATCGCGGCGAGTTCGAGGAGCGGCTCAAGTCCGTGCTCGACGAGGTCAAGAATGCGGACGGCCAGATCATCTTGTTCATTGACGAGATGCACACCCTTATCGGGGCGGGCGCTTCGGAAGGTTCGATGGACGCCTCGAACCTGTTGAAACCCGCCCTGTCGCGCGGCGAGCTCCACTGCATCGGCGCCACCACGCTCGACGAGTACCAGAAGTATGTTGAGAAGGATCCGGCACTTCAGCGGCGGTTCCAGCCGGTGTTCATCGCCGAGCCGAGCGTCGAGGACACAATCTCGATCCTGCGGGGCATCAAGGACAAGTACGAACTGCACCACGGCGTCCGGATCACCGATGCCGCGATCGTCGCGGCGGCGAAGCTGTCCTACCGCTACATCCAAAACCGTTTTCTCCCCGACAAGGCGATCGACCTGATGGATGAGGCCGCGAGCCGCATCCGCATGGAGATGGAAAGCAAGCCCGAGGAGATCGAGAGCCTCGACCGCCGGATCATGCAGCTCAAGATTGAGGAGAGCGCGCTCCAAAAGGAGACGGATCAGGCCTCGAAGGAAAGGCTAGCTACACTGCGCGACGAGTTGGCAAACCTCGAACAGCAATCAGCTGAACTTACCACCCGGTGGCAGAATGAACGCGACAAGATTGAAGCCGAAAGCCGTATCAAGGAGCAGCTCGATGCTGCGCGGCTAGAGCTCGAACAGGCGCAGCGCATCGGCGATCTCGCCAAGGCGGGCGAACTTTCCTATGGGCGCATTCCGGAACTGGAACAGAAGCTGACCGCTGCGCAGGCTCTGTCCGAAAACGCAATGCTGCGCGAGGAAGTGACTGAGGAAGATATCGCCGGGGTCGTCAGCCGCTGGACGGGCGTGCCGGTCGACAAGATGATGGCAGGCGAGCGCGAGAAACTGCTGGCGATGGAGAGCATCCTCGGCAAGCGCGTTATCGGCCAGAGCCAGGCCATCACCGCGGTCTCCAAGGCTGTCCGCCGCGCGCGCGCCGGGCTGCAGGACCCGGGACGTCCGCTCGGCTCCTTCCTGTTCCTCGGCCCCACGGGCGTTGGCAAGACCGAGCTTACCAAAGCGCTTGCGGGCTTCCTGTTCGACGACGACAGCGCGATGGTGCGCATCGACATGAGCGAGTTCATGGAGAAGCACGCCGTTGCCCGCCTGATCGGCGCGCCCCCGGGTTATGTCGGATACGAGGAAGGCGGTGTCCTAACCGAGGCGGTACGTCGGCGGCCCTATCAGGTGGTGCTCTTCGACGAGGTTGAGAAGGCCCACTCGGATGTCTTCAACGTGTTGCTGCAGGTTCTCGACGACGGCCGCTTAACCGACGGGCAGGGCCGTGTGGTGGATTTCAGCAACACGCTGATCATCCTCACCTCCAACCTCGGTAGCCAGTATCTCGCCAATCTGCCCGACGGGGCCGACGTCGCCAATGTCGAGAAGGATGTGATGGACGTAGTGCGCGGGCATTTCCGGCCCGAGTTCCTTAACCGGCTCGACGAGATCATCCTGTTCCACCGTCTTGGGCACGAGCACATGGCGCCCATTGTCGAGATTCAGGTGGGCCGGGTGCAGAAGTTGCTGGCCGACCGCAAGATTAAGCTTGAGCTCACCGATGCGGCGCTGCGGTGGCTCGGGCGGGTTGGCTATGATCCGGTCTACGGCGCGCGGCCGCTGAAGCGGGCGGTGCAACGTTATGTGCAGGATCCCCTCGCGGAGATGCTGCTTGAGGGCCGGTTGCCCGACGGCAGCACGCTCAAGGTGGACGAGGGCGACGGCAAGCTGCGGATGGACCTGATCTGAGCTGCGCTCTTATCTGCGCCCCCGAACAGAAAGGCCCCGGCTTGCGCCGGGGCCTTTCGTTTTTTGTCTGACGACGCGAGGATCGATCAGAACGTGAAGGTGGTGATCACGAAGAAGGTGCGCCCCACGAAATCGAACAGCGACGACAGCGGCGCATTGCCGATGGTCGTCACCGCGGCCGAAATCCGCGGCGGTTCGGTATCGAAGATGTTACGCACCCCGACCACCATCCGTCCACGACCGCGAGCCGGAGATGTCATAGTGCCATTCGCAGCCCAAGAATTCGCCGCGAATGCCGCCGACAGCGCGGACTTAATCGACCTGTTGTTCGGATTCGGTGGGGCCGAGGCCGATGAAGCTGTGCGCCGCGATGGACTGGCCGCTCAAGGCTTCGTTGGGGGTTGGAGATGACGCCGTTGCGAAAGATCTCCGGCAACAGCGGGCTGCCTGTCAGGTAGTCGAGCGCGAGCGGACGATAGGGCGTAGCCGAGGACATGCGCCGCACGCCCAGCACTACGGCTTAGACTTCTGCGCCGCCAGGCGCGTCGTGGTCGTAGCTTGCCGATAGGAACCCTGTGAGATTTGCGGCCCGCGGGATCAGCACTTCTTCCTGGCTACGCGGATCGACGGTGTCGCGGTCGTAGATGCCGACTTCGCGAAAGCCCGGTGTACCGGCGACCTGACCGACTTCGGGCCTCAGGCGGATAAAGCGAGCAGGCGGGCCGCCGTGGCGTCCGATCGCGGTGCGGCCGGGGACGCCGAGCGAGTTGATTGTGACGCCGTCATTGCCGAGCGTGAAGCAGTGCGCAAAGGCCGCAGGATTTGTCGGCTCGGCCAAACAACCGGGCATATTGCCAATTTTCGATGCGGACTAAGGCTTGCGGCAGGTCGGGATACTGACCAGGCGACAAAAAAGGCCCCAGCAATCGCCGGGGCCCTTCTTCTTTTGTCCTTCGATGCGGGTGAAGGACTAGTATGGCGAAATCGCACTTAAGCTAAGGCGCGCCTATCTATCCAAAGAGGGATAGGGAAACTTCGTCCCTCTCCCTCGCTGAAAAGGATCGGCGTCAACCGATCAGAAGCGTACGACTGCCCCTGCGTAGTAGTTGCGACCACGAATGTTGTAGATTGAGCTGCCGCCACCAGTGGCAATGGAGCCGAATGGCGGAAGCTGGCCGGTTAGGTTGTCGACCCCAAGATATAGCCTGAAATCACCGCCGGTCTTTTCTTCGTTTACCTTCCACTCTGCGCGAACGTTATGGTAGATGACCGTCGGAAATTCCTGAACGTTCACAGCGTCTAAGTTGAGCGGCGGACAGATTTGCGGAGTAACGTTAGTCGTGCAGCCAGCCGGGAAGACGTTGAAGTCTTCGTAGGCAGCCGTAAACATCGGACCGATAAAGCGCATCACGTAACCGAGGGTGAACGCACCTTGGGTCACATCGACGTTCCAGCGGAACTCGTCCTGCGGATCGCCCAGTTCCGAAAGGATGCGGTTCTCCAGACCCGGCAGAACCGGGTTCTGGAAGTTGCTGTTCCGCAGTACGTGCGTGTAGATCACGCGGGTGCTGAGCTTCCAGTCGTTGGCGAACGAAGTCCGGTAGCCCGCTTCGACGTCAATCCCTTCACGAACGCGGCGTGCGAAGTTCTGGGGACCCGCAACCAGCGAATTAAACACGATCTGACCGGGCAGCTCGCCAGCCGGGCCAGTGGCAGTCGTGCGGTTACGCGAGAACGCTCCGCACAGCGGGCTAGCTAGGCCAGGCGTATCGTAGCACGAGTTGACGATGGTCTGAGCAGCAAGCGTGACGATGACGTCCTTCACGTTGATGTTGTAATAGTCCACCGTTAGCGACGCGCCCGGGAGGAACTTCGGCGTGAAGACCATGCCGGCCGTGTACGAGTCCGATGTTTCTTCCCTGAGGTTCGGGTTGGAGCCCGAAATGATCCCAAGAGAATAGCCCGCAACCGGCAGGTTAGCGCGCTGCGCGGCCGTTAGATCGGCTGTGCAGTTAGTGCCGCGGATGGCGTTGGCGCCAACTGCGTTGACGTTGCACGGATCTACGAAGCCGTTGGCGAAATTCGGCACATTTGGGAATGCGGCCTCGCTGACGTTCGGCGCACGGATCGCGCGGCCGTAGTTACCGCGGAACCGGAGGCTGTCAAACGGCGACCACTCGATCCCAGCATTATAGGTGTAAACCGTTCCGACAGCGCTGTTGTAGTCGGAAACGCGGCCTGCAGCGCGGACCGTCAGTTCCTGGAACAGCGGCACGTCCGACAACAGCGGGAGCGAGATTTCACCGAATATTTCCCTCAACTTCAGCGGTGCCGCATTGACGTCGCCAAGGAACACCGAGTTCGAAATGCCAGAGTCCGCAGCGGTGTCGCTGTCGTTGAAGGCCTTCTCTTGACGGTATTCGCCACCGACCGAGAAGCTAATCGGCCCACCCGGCAGGTTGAAGAACCCGCTGGTGTCGCCGTTGACAAAGCCGGTTATGTCGATCTGTTCGATCGATGAGCGGTTGGTCAACTGCTGGCGGAAGTAGTTCTGAGCCGCAACGTTATTGCCCGCCCCGAACAGGTTGTAGGGGACGCAGGCCGCGATGTCCGCAGCCAAGGCAGCCGAGGCACCCGGATATTGAGCGGTGTTGTAGGCGGTGGCCGAAGCAGGATCGAATTGCGAACGGCATTGAATTTGGCCGGTAAGCGGATTGCGCCCTGCATCCAAGGACAGCGCGAAGCGCTGGCGATTGACGAACCCGCGCATGTCGACGGTTTCCTTGAACTTCCCGTAGTTAGCCGAGATTTCATAGTTCCAGTCTTCGTTGAACGTACCGCGAAGGCCGCCGACGATCCGGTAGGTGTCGCGAGTAAAGAACTCGTCGCGATCTTCAAGGTCGCTCATCGTACGGGCAAACAGGAACCGGTAGGAGCCGTTAGCGATGGCGGCGGTCTCAGCCGCCGTCAGCGGGCCGCGACAGGTGGTGGCCCCCACCGTCTGACCCGGAGTGAAACCGCAGTTGGAAGCCAAAATGCCATTGGCGATGCTCTGCCGGTCACTTGAGGCCAGGAACGGGTTGTCCAGACGCGGAAGAATGCGGGTATCATTGATCGAAGCGAACGAGCCGTTCACAAACGTCGGGCCCAACTGGTTGCCTACCGCATTGACGCGGACGAACTTGGCTTCGAGGAACGCTTCCAGTGCGGGACTGAACTCGTAGCGGGCAAGTAGGTTCGTATTGTAGCGCTCGTTCGAAGGAAGGATCGAAAGCAGGGTCCCTTCACGGCCGGTCTGACCATTACCGCCGATGATCGTACCGGCCGGGCCCGTGCCGAAGCGCGTACCTGTTTGTGCCGTCAGCTGGCCCTGGGGAGTGAAGAAGAAATTGCAGTGGTACGCATTACCCAGCTGGTTCGGCCCGCCGTTGTTTGCAAGCGTCCCGCGGCCGCAAGCACCAGTGGCGTTCGACTGCGGAATCGCAACAAAGCCAAAGCGGTGATTGGCTGACGAACGGATGTCGCTGACAAAAATCTGATCCGGGAAACCGTCGCTCCCGTTGGGCAAGCCACCACTGTCGACGTCCACTGTCGCAAAACCATCAACAGACTTATACCAAGGGATGTCAGAACCATAGATACGATCTTGCGTCGCATACTCGGCGTGAACTGTGATATTCCCACGGCCGTCGGCAAAGTTCGTGCCGGCCAAAGCAGAGATATATTGGTTGCCGCCGAAGCCCTCTTCCGAGACGCCGGCGTTGGCACGCACCTGAAGTCCGTCGAAATCGCGCTTGAGGATAAAGTTGACGACACCAGCGATTGCATCTGAGCCGTAAACGGCGGAGTTGCCGCCTGTCACGATGTCAACGCGCTCGATCAGATCGTTCGGGATCGTATTCACGTCGGGCGAGGAAGCGTTGTTGAGAATGTCTGCCGGGACGTGGCGACGTCCGTTCACCAGAACAAGGGTGCGGACAGTACCGAGGCCGCGAAGGTCAAGCAGGTTGAGGCCGGCGATGCCGACGCCGGCACCCGGGTTCTGCTGGGCGAAGGTGCTGCGCAACTGTGGCAAATCGTTGAGCGTGTCACCGATGCTATTCTGGCCCTGCTGGAAAAACTCTTCTCCGCCAATCGAGGTAAGCGGAACAGCCGATTCAGCACCCGGGCGACCAATCCGCGAACCGGTCACGACAATTTGAGCAGCGGGCTGGCTAACTTCTTCCGAATCGCAAACGCCGTCGGCATTTTGGTCGGTACAATTAGTTACATCCGCTTCAGCATCCTGCGAAATGGCCGGGGTCGCCATCGCTAGCGCGGCTAGAGCCACGCTCGAACGCAAGCCGAAACGGCGGCCCGAAACCGTCAAGATGTTCATGTGATAAGTCCCCTAGGTGGATAAATTACGCAACAATCTGCCGCTGCAGCCTCTCACATGCCGCTCGTCCTTTTTTTATGCCAGCGCCAGGAGCGAAAACCGTCACAGAAGAGGCGCGGTTGTTGCGCGAACGCAACAATGCGCCGCCGGCACTTGGGTTAAGCGCTTGCTTTAATAGGTACGGCGCAGTCGTGCGATCTCGCTCCAGCGCAGCGGCGGCGATGATTTGCCGCCACGACGCGCCGGGCTATGCCTCAGGGCGAGCCGGGTGAAGCGACTACGCTCCTTAAACGACCCTCCGACCCTTGACCCCGATCTGTCCGTTGATGCGGATGAAGTAGTAGCCGAGCGAGGCCCTCTTGAAGGCGACCTTGTCGCCCGCTTTGATCGGCGCCAGCTTACGGGGCGGGTTGTTGATCTCCCACACGGCGCCCTCCGCGGTAGTGAAGCGCCAAGTGGTCTGGCCAGTCTGGCGGCCGCTGGCGATCGTCGTCTCGAACAATTCCGAAACTTCTGCCTCATCCTGGCCGTCACCTTTGAGGATGTCGATGTCGGGCATGGTGATGCCAAACAGCTGTCGCTTGGTCTTGCGCACCTGCTCGCGATCAATGAGCCGCATATCGCCCGAATCGATTGCGCTTAGAAGCGCGCCGACCTTGTTGTCGTAGCAGGCGACCCGCTCGCCGGCCGCGGCAATCGCGCGGCAGGAGCGCAGACCCTCTATCAGAGCTGCCGTACTCTCAAACGCGGGCTGTGCCATCACCGCAAGTCCTCCCGCGAGGCTGACGCCGATCACGAGCGCGGTTTGCGCAGCGAAGCGCTTGGGGCTTGGCAGATTATTCGACGGATGGATCACGGCGATACCTCCTTTGGCGGGTCAAAACGGGCCAATCCGGAAGCGGAATAACCGCAAAGGTGGCGGCGTCAAATTGCAAGTCTTAAGGGGTTTGCAGAAATGTCGCACTGCGCAACCGCTTAGCCTCGACAAGGATGTCACCGATCTGCAACAGTTGCTTCGCAAGAGTCACAGTCGGCAAATGATGCGATTGCGAAACCTATCCTAAGTGAATTATCGCCCCATATGATGACGCGGGCATTCAGCACGCGGAAGACCAAGGGGACCCTATAATGCAACGCTTGAAGAAGGCTTCGCTGCTTGCGGGCACGATCATGGCCGGCGCCGTGTTCGCTGCGCCTGCCTACGCACAAGACACCACTGCCGACGTGAGCGGTGCTTCGGACGAAGCGTCCACCCCCATCGTTGTCACCGGCTCGCGCATTCAGCGCACCGACCTCAACTCGACCAGCCCGGTCACCGTCGTGTCGCCCGAGGAATTCCGTCTCACCGGTGCGATCAACGTCGAGCAGGTGCTAAACACCCTTCCGCAGGTCCTTCCCGGCCTCACCGGCTTCTCGAACAACCCAGGCAACGGTGCGGTCACGCTGAACCTGCGCAACCTTGGCGCCACACGCACCCTCGTGCTGGTCAACGGCCGCCGCTGGATGTTCTACGATACCAACCAGATCGTCGACCTCAACACCATCCCGCAGTTCCTGCTGGGCGGCGTGGAAGTCGTGACCGGCGGTGCCTCGGCTGTGTACGGTTCGGACGCGGTTGCTGGCGTCGTCAACTTCAAGCTGCGTGACATCGAAGGCCTCGAGTTCGGCGGCAGCTATTCGCTCACCGGCGAGGGCGATGGACAGCGCTACCAGTTCAACGCTGCCATCGGTTCGGCCTTCGACGACGGTCGCGGTGCGGTGACGATGTATGCCAACTACACCCGCCGTGATCCGGTATTCCAGGATGCCCGCGAGTTCTCCGAGCGTGCAGGCGGTGACGGCTGCATCACGCCTGGCACCACCGGCCGTGGCGGCATCGGCACCCCGTTCCCGAGTGGCATCGCGGTTGGTACCTGTCTTGCACGCGGCGGTGAACTCGGCTTCGTGCCGCAGGGCTCGGCGACCACCCCGACCGGCACCTTCAACGCCGGCCCGGCGGGCGCCCAGAGCACCTACATTTTCAACCCGAGCGGTGGCGGCTCGCGTCTTTTCCAGGATCCGGCCGACCTCTTCAACTTCGCGCCGGACAACTACTTGCAGCTTCCGCAAGAGCGTTATCTGCTGGGTGCCTACGGCCACTACGAGTTCACCGACGGCATCGAAGCCTATTCGGAACTCTCGTTCGTGCGCAACGTCGTTAGCCAGGAACTCGCCCCGACTCCGGCCGGTGTGAGCGCGCCGCTGTTCGTCAGCAGCCCGTTCTTCAACGACCAGACCCGTGCGCTGCTTTTGCAGAACCCGGTCAATGCACTCGGTGCCAACTACCGCACGACTCAGGTGAACTTCCGCTTCGCCGACATTGGCTCGCGCAACTCGTCGGCTAGCCGTGAGGCGTTCCGCGTGCTCGGCGGAGTTCGCGGTGCGATCACCGACAAAATTAACTTCGATGCGTTTTACCAGTACTCGCGCACGACAAACACCAACATCCAGCAGGGCAACATCGCGCGCAGCCGTTTCATCAACGCGCTGACCACCGAGTTCGTCCCGGGCAGCACCACGCAGCAGCGCTGTGTCGATGCTGCAGCTCGTACCGCTGGCTGCGTCCCGCTGAACATCTTCGGGAACGGCCTAGCCGACCCCGCAGCGCTGCGTTACCTGGCCATCCAGGCGACCAACATCAACACCTCCGAGCTGACTAACGCGGTTGCCTCCATCAACGGCGAGCTGTTCAACCTTGGTATGGGCGCTGACGATGTCGGCTTCGCCTTCGGTGCTGAATACCGCAAGATGAACTCGGCCTTCATTCCGGACACATTCCTTGCTTCAGGCGACGTGCTCGGCTTCAATGCCGGCCTGCCGACCAAGGGCGGTTACGACGTAAAGGAAGTGTTCGGCGAAGTCCGCGTTCCGGTCATCGAGGACGGGTTCGTGCACGCGCTCGAATTCAACGGTGCGTTCCGTTATTCGGATTACTCGCTGGATCGTGTCGGCGGCAACTGGACCTATAACATCGGCGGCGAATTTGCTCCGGTTAGGGATGTCCGGTTCCGCGGTCAGTACTCGCGTTCGGTGCGCGCACCTAACGTGCAAGACCTGTTCGGCGGTGCTTCGACCGGCTTCCCCGCGGCGACCGATCCGTGTTCGGATCGTGGCCCGGTGGCGGAGCGTACTGCCGCGCTGCAAGCCTTTTGCATCGCATCGGGCGTTCCAGCTGCGGCCGTGTTCACCCGCGGGGTGCAGCCTAACACGCAGATCCAGGCCGATTTCGGCGGCAACCCGGACGTGGGTGAGGAAACCTCCGACACCTACACGTTCGGTGTGGTCATCCAGCCGCGCTGGGTCCCGCGTCTGAACATTACGGTCGACTATTTCAACATTACGGTTGAAGATACGATCAACACTCGTCTGGGCGGTCTCGGCAGCGCGCTTTCGCTCTGCTTCAACACCATTCAGAACGCGAACGACCCGGCTTGCCAGATTTTCGCCGGCAAGCGTAACACGGGCACCGGCGCCCTCGGCCTGAACTCCGGCGGTCTCAACCCGTCGCTGGTTCAGGACAACGTCGGCAAGCTCGAAACGGCCGGCGTGGACGTTCAGGTTGATTACAACTTGCCGCTGTTGGGTGGTGAACTTGGCCTGTTCTACCTCGGGACCTATCTTGACAAGTTCCGCAACACGCCGGTGGCTCTGCTGCCGCTGCGCGAGAACATCGTTGAAGGCACCTACGGTCTGCCGGAATACCGTCACAACGTCCGCGTCACCTACACCCAGGGCCCTGTCCTGGCGTCGGTTCGCTGGCGCTACGAAGGCGGGACGGAAGACTTCCGCGTGCAGAACACCTTCAGCGGGAATGATCGTATCGCGAACAACGCACTGCCCCTTCGCAAGATCAGCACTTGGAATTACTTCGACATTGCGCTGAGCGCGGATCTCGGCGAGAACCTCACCATCACCGGTGGCGTGAACAATGTGTTCGACAAGCAGCCCCCGGTTCTGGGCTCGGCGGCCGAACAGGCAAACACCCTGCCGAGCTTCTTCGACGTGCTCGGTCGTGACTTCTTCATCGGGGCGAACTTCCGCTTCTGATCCCGATTGGAGACGGAAACAGGAAGGGGCGGCGGATCAGACGATCCGCCGCCTTTTTCTTTGTTCGGTGATGAAGGCGACGAGGACGAGCGCGGGCGAGGGTGTCAGTCGTCGCCCGACGCCGTCACGTCGAAGGCGGCCGTCATGCGCGTGCCCTGATTGATAGGCCGGGTGCCGTGGTAAAGCGTGCTCGGAAACAGCACGAGCGTGCCCGCTTCGGGCCGCACCCTATGGATGCTCCCAAGCCCCTCGGCGAGGCCGGGCGGTGGGTTGCCCAACTCCAGCCAGCCAGGTTGACCAGGTGCATCGACCTCGTCGGGGACGAGCCAGTAGCTCGCCGAGGAGAGTAGTCCGCGCGGGTGGATATGGGCGGCGTGGTGCCCTTCGCCATGGAGCAGGATCGACCAGCTGCCGGTAATCACCCAAGGATCGTCGCGCCGCGCCAGCAGCGGGTGATCGGCGTCGCGCGCTGGCAGGCCCGCGCGGTATTCCGCCATCGCCGCGCGGAGCGCCTGTTCAAGCCGTGCGAGCTGCGGCTCTTCCCTCGCGAACAGCGCGCCCTTGGTTTGGCTACCGCGCTTCACCGACTGCCCGATCGGCCGTGCCGAGTGGCGGTGCAGGTCGGTCAGCAGCGCGGTAATCTGTTTGCGCTCGGCCGGATCGAGAGGCAGGTCGATCTGCCGCACCAGCCCCGGCTGCCCGTGGAGCCAGGCGTGGCGCGGATCACCGCTCACTCGCCAGCATAGATCGATGAGTGCCCAGGCTGCGACATCCCCCGGCTTTTCGGCGACCACTCTGGCAAGCTCCGCTTCGGCCCGTGGGATGTTGCCGAGCCGCAGCAGGTTGCGCCCGCGCGCGGTGGCCCAGTCGGGGCCGATCATGCCAGCGAAGCGGTCCAGCACGCCCTGCGCCTCTTCAGTGGCTCCCGCCTCGCCGAGGGCGACGGCCTGAGCGAGGGCGAGTGACGGGTCTTCGGGCCAGATGCCGCGCGCTCGGGAGAGGATCGCGGCACTCTCGTCGTGACGGTCGACCCCGTCGAGCACGTCGCACCAGGTCAGCCAGACTTCAGGCCCTGTGCGTTGCATAGCGGTGATATTCTCGAAGTGATCGGCGAATTGGGCCGTATCGCCCGCGCCCCAACGTAGCTCCGCATGGAGCCGCAGCGCCTCGGCCCAGCCCGGCATGTGGGTGACGAGCGTCGTAGTGCAGTCGAGCGCATCGGCGCTCCGCCCCTCGACCGCCAGCGCCTGCGCGTAGTCGAAGAGCAGTTGCGGATCACCGCGGTTGAGAGCCAGCGCATGTTCGAGATGCACCACCGCGTCGCGATCGCTGCGTTCGAGCGACAGGCGGGCGCGGCTTCGTGCGGTCTTCGGATTGCTCGGGTCAAGCGCTACGGCGCGCGCCATGCTGATGCTCGCCGCAGGGTAAAGCTGCGCCAGCCGCTCGCTGTCAGCCCGCACCCGCCAGTAGCCGGCATTTGCGTCCGTCGCACCTTCGAGCAGCGCGAGAAGCGCGGCCGCGCGCGCCGGCTGCCCGAGCCGGCCGAGCGTGATTGCCGCATTTACCCCCGCCTCGGCCAGCACCGGATCGAGCGCGAGGGCACGCTGGAACAGGACTAGCGCGCGCTCCACGCGTCCAGCCTTGAAATGGAAATTGCCCGCGCTGTTCGCGAGCCGCGCATCGTCGGGAAAGGCGGCTAGGCCCTGCTCATAGAGGGCAACCGCATCGGCATCGCGCCCTTGCGCGGCGAGCCCGCTCGCTTGTTGGGCAAAGGCTTGCGCGCTCCCCGTCATTGCCCGTCCTATCAGCGCCTCGTCGGGCTCATCGGCTTCGCAGCCATCCGGTCACCGCCATCCGCCCGATCGGCGCGAAGGGAGGGACATAGCTGACGAGATGCGGCTGCGGCACGCGGAACAGGTTGAGCGCGTTGAAGCGCGGCCGGAAGCCCTCGACGACGTCGCCCTCCTCGTCGAGGAACAGCAGGTAGCCGCCCCAGTCGGGATGCCAGTCGTCGCGCGAAAGGTTGAGGACATAGGCGACCTCCCAACCCTCGGCGACATGGCTGTCGATATGGCGGCCGAGGTAGTTGTTCGGCGCGAACAAGGTCGCCTGCGCGTCGGCTTTGAACAGGCTCTTGATTCCAGTCACCGCGCGGGCGAGGCCAAGGAAGTCGGGGGTGTTGAGGTGTTCAAGCAGCACCTCATGCGCGCCGCCCGGGTCCCAGCCCTGCTGCATCGCCTCAATAATCGGGTAGTGCGCGAACCGGAAACCGTATTCGCCGCGCGCGCTGTGCTGCTCGGCATTGCGGGCGGCCTGCTGGAGTGCCTGCTGGCCTTGCGGCGTGCGGGTCTGCGCGGCGCTGAAGCTCTGCGGTTTTTCGCTTCCGGCACCGACGGCCATGCCCCACGGCGTGCCCCGCGCCAGCACTGAAAGCAGTTCGCGGGCGCTCTCCTGGGTCAGGACATTGCGCAGCTGCACGCGGCCCGTCACTGCGAAGCGCGCGGCGTAGGCATCCATTTCGAGCGCCGGGTTGAGTTCGAACAGGGTCTTCATGCCGTTTGCCCGTGCCTCAGCGCACCCGCCGCCCCTTGACGCCCTTCTGCCCATTGATGCGCAGGAAGTAGCTGCTGAACGAGCCAGCGCGGATCTCGAGCGGCTGGCCGATCTTGGGCGACATCAGCCGCGCCGACTTTTCGTCGAGCTGCCATTCCGCGCCCTCGGCGGTGGTGAGGACATAGGTTCCTTTGACCGACCGCACGCCAGCGATGGTGGTCTGGAGCGCGGCGAATTCCTCGGCCTGCGCAGCGTTTAACTTGTCGCTCTTCCCGCCGAAGATGCCGAGATCGGGGAGCGTGAAGCCGAACAGCTTGCGCCGGGCCTCGCGCACGTCAGCCCGGTCGACGACGCGCACGTCGCCATCGGTGCTGGCCGACAGCATCGTGCCGACCGCTGCGTCATAACAGGCGAGGCGCGCGGCAGGGTCTGTCTTGGTCTGGCAGTCGCGCAGGGCCTCGATGTACGAGCTCTCGCCCTTTTCATCCGCAGCCGTGAGCGGGCTGGTGGCGATCATGGCGGCAAGCGTCACCGAAGCGGCGGCGGCACGTATAGTGATCATCCTCGTCATCTCCCCTCGCAAGACCCAAAGGCCTTTCCTCAGTGCTCTGGTTACGCCCCCGCGCCCGGCGTGGCAAATCACTGGTGGGCGTTCAATCTTCATAGCCCATGCGGCCGATCCACGGTGCCAGGATCGGCATCACGGGCGCAAGCTCTGCCTCGTAGCGGCGCCAGCGCCCGCTCGCACGGGTGTAGAGCTTCTCGCCGATCTGCGAATAGCTGGCAGTGCGAACCCGGCCGCGGGTGCGAGCGGTCTCGTCATGGGCGAGCAGGCGGTCGGACCACGCCACCCCTAGCCACGCGACGAGCGGCTGCAATTCGGCGCGAGCATCCTCGACCAGCCGCTCATATCGAACCGGGAAGGCGTCAATCGCGAACAGCTCGCCTGCACGGTGCCAAGCGCGGAACACTGCGTCGTAGGTGCGCGCCGCCTCGATCAGATCGGTGAAGCTGCGCATCGCAAGGTTGAGCGTGAAGTTCGCCATGAAGCAGCTCAGCACCACGTCCGCGGGATGGCGCTCGGCAAGGATGAAGCGGGCATTCGGGAAGAGTCGGTGGATTGCCACCGCGCTCGCCATATTGAGCGGGTGCTTGTCGACCAGCCAGCGCTCTGCGTCCCAACCGTGGCGCAGAGCGCTCGCGAAATAGGCGTCGCGCAGCTGCGCGCATTGCGGCTGCGACAGTGCGCCGATATCCGCGCCGCCGAGCAACTGCAGCGTTTCGGCGACCATCGGCCGCTCTTCAAGCACGCAGAGCTCGGGCAGGCCCATCAGCATGGTATCGAGCAGCGTCGTGCCCGAGCGCGGGAAGCCGACTAGGAACACCGGATCGCGTCGTGCCAGATCGGGTGCGAGCGGCGGTGCCCAGCGCGCGGCCCATTCCGGAGACCAGAGTGCGAGGTTCGCCTCGATCCCTTCGCGGTAAGTAGGACCCTCGCGCCGCGCGGCGTCGGCGAGCGCTGCGGCGTTCATGCTGGTGAATGCAGCAAATGCGCGTGGGGCGTTGCCGAGGCGTTCGGCGATGGCACCGATCAGCGCTTCGCGACGCATCGGGTGGATCGTCTCGGGGATCGCCTCGGCATGGCGTGCGGCATCTTCGAAGCGGCCTTCGCGCTGAGCGAGCCAGGCGTGCAGGAACGCGGCCTCGGGCGGGCAGGCGGCGGGGTTGAGCGTGGCGAGGAAGGCAGCGAGCGCCTCGGTGCGATTGGTCGCCTCATAGAGCCGCCCCAGTTCGATGTGGGATTCACCGAATTCCGGCCAGCGTGTCACGGCCGCTTCGAGCACTGCGATGGCTTCATCGATCTCCTCGTTGTGAGCGAGAGCCATGCCGAGTTCTGTCTGCACCGCGCGGTCGCCCGGCGCCAGGTCGGCGGCATCGCGTGCAACCTTGAGGCGCGGAACGCCAAGATCTGCGCGGCGCAACACGTCGGCAAGGTTGAGGTAGATGCCGGGCTCATCAGGCCGGTAAGTAACGGCGTGCTCGAAAGCGACAATCGCTTCGTCGAAACGGCCGGCAGCAGCGTGGACATTGCCTAGGTTGTTCCAACTTTCGGCGTCCGTGGGCTCGGCCTTGAGCACACGGGCATACGCGGCAACAGCGCGCGCATCCTCACCACGCTGCTGGCGGATCCACGCCTCGATCCGGGCAAGTTCGGGAAGGACGGCGCCATCGGAGAGCCTCAGCGCCGCCTCCTTGCGGCCTGCGGCGAGCAGCGCCTTGGCAAGATCAGCCCGGATCTCTGGGTCGTTGGGGCGCTGACGGGCAAGAGGTTCGAGATGGCGAAGCGCACGCGAGGCGTCACCCAGTTCGAGGGCGGCAAGCCCGGCGATAGCGAGGAAGGGCGCGCCCGCCTCGTTCGGCGCGGCGTGCGCCTCGGCCAGCGCAAGCGCCCCCGCAGCATTGCCAGTCCGCCGCAGGCGGATCGCTTCGGCAAGCGCGGAGGCCTGATTGGCGGTTGGTGCGGCGGGCTGGCTCATTGACGTCAATCCTGTCGGGGGCGGGCGATGTCGAAAGCGACGGTCAGTCGCTCGCCGACGGGGTAAGGGCGCGTACCATGCCACATTGTGGATGGAAACAGCACGAGGCGGCCAAGCTTGGGTTCGATCAGCCGCAGCGGTTCGAGCCCCGGCACCAGTTCGCGCGCTTCGCCAAGCGAAAGCCAGCCCGCCTGATCTTCGTGCCCCTTTCCGAGCGTGTCGGGGAGGGCAAGATAGAGCGCCGAGCTAAACCAGCCCTGCGGGTGGACGTGATCGGTATGGAAGCCCGCGCCCTCAAGCCGCACCGACCATGAGCCGGCGATGCGCAGCGGCTTGCGGGACGTAAGGAGCGTAGGGTGGCTGGGTTCGGGTGCTGGGAGCTGGGCGACGTGGCGCTCGGCAAGGGTGAGGAGGCGCGCCTTGAGATCGCGGATCGGTGCCTCGATGCGTAGCAGCAGATTGCCATCGGTCTGCGTGCCGCGGCGCACCGACTGGTCGAGCGGGGCGCTGGTAGCAACATGCAAGCCGCGCAGATGATCGGCGAGGGCTGCAAGCTCAGCAGATGACAGCTCGAGGTCGTAGACGCCAATCAGCCGCGGATCGCCCTCGAGCCACGCGTGCCGCGGATCGCCGAGCATCCGCCAAGCGAGCGCAAGGAGCGGCCAAAGCGTCTGCGCTCCGGGTTTGCCTAGCAGCGGTTCAAGCAGCGCCGCGGCCTCCTGCGGCTGGTTGCGGCGGATGCGGTGGCGAGCGTGCATCCACGCAGCATTGGCGTCGGCGGGCTTACCGGCAGCGGTGAAGTGCCCATCAGCCGTACGAAGCGCGCCAGCCTCGGAGGCGATGTGTCCTGCAAGCAGCACGAGCCAATCTGGCATCCCCAACGCCGCGCGCGCCTTGGCCACTGCCGCCTCGGCGCGGGGCAGGTCGCGGGCTTGGAGCGCGAGCGAGATCGCGATGTTGTGGAGTGCAGGCGTTTGTGGGTGCGCCGCTAGCGCAGGCGCGAGCGCCGCGAGGGGGTCTTGCCCCATCTGACCACGGAGGCCGGCGAGGCTGCGGTGGCCCTCGATCCACAGCGGGTTTACGGCGATCATCCCCTCAAGCAGAGCAATGCCCTCCTCCGGGCGGCCTTCGTGGAGTAGCGCTGCGGCCTGTCCCAGCAGGACGCCGCCATCCTGCGGCGCGAGCGTGGAAGCTGCGGCGAAGAGCTCAGCGGCGGGGACGCCTGCCTCGAGAGCGGTGCGGGCGTGGGAATGGACGATCAGTGGATCGCTTGGCGCAAGCTGGGCAGCGACGAGGAAGGCTTCGTAGGCGATCAGGCTTTCGCCGCAGGAGCGTGCGGCAAGGCCCAGAAGCTGGTGGGCCTGAGCGCTGGCGGGGTGGTCGGCGGCAAGCTTACGTGCGGCCGGAAGCAGAAGTTCAGGGAAGTCTGCGTTAATCAGCGCAACGCCTGCGCTGAGCGCTGCCAGCGGATCCCTCGCGGGAAATTGCGCCATCCGGGCGAGGGCTTCGGCGTAATTCACGCTGTTTTCGGTTCGCTCGAAGGAGAATGGCGGACCTTGCGGCCCGCCATTCCCTTTCTACCGATGGCGATGCTTAGAAATCAAGCGTGACGCCGGCGAAGATGTAGCGCCCGAGAGCATCGTACACCTGCGCATAGACGTTGCCATTGCACGAGCCGGCAGGGCAGGCCTGCGAGCCGGTGGTCGGCGGCGATTTGTCGAGCACGTTGTTGGCACCGAGGACAAAGTTGAAGTTGTCGGCGGCTTCGTAAGTGAACGCCAGATCGAAGTAGTTGACGGCATCGAAGCCGGCCGCACCCGGACGGGCAACGCCGCCAGGAGCCGGACCCGTGGCCCCGGTGTTGTTCAGGTTGCTGTTCGTCTCGACCGCGTCCAGCGTGACCGAGTCAAAGTAGCGCCAACGTACCGAGGCACCCAAACCGTTCTTCAGGTTGAAGCCGAGACGGGCCTGATGGCGCCATTCGGGGTTCGGCGTGCCGCAGACGTTGCCGTAGAGACCGACGCAGTCATATGTCTGGTCGAGACCCGGGATGGCAACCCCCGTATCGGTGACCAGCTCGTCGAGCCAGGTGCCGATGAAGTTAAGGGTCAGCGTCCCCAAGTCGCCGATTTCGGTGCGGAAGTTCACCTGACCATCAATGCCGGAGGTCTTGAAGCCACCGATATTCTGCGTGACGTTGGTCACGAAGCCATTGGCCGAGCGCCACAGCGAACCGGTGGCATCGCGCCGGATGAGACCGCAGAAGAACGGATCGGCCGTCGCAGTACAGGCGGTAAGGATAGTGTCCGAACCGATCCCGCCGATCGCGCCTTCGACGTTGATGTTGAAGTAATCAACGCTGGCAGTGAAGCCTGGCAGGAACGACGGCGCGAGAACGACGCCGCCGGTGTATGTGTCGGCAACCTCGGGGTTGAGATTGACGTTGCCGCCGATGAACCCGTTGTACTGGTCAGCCGGGTTGGGGGCGACGAACTGGCCGACCGCCAGACCCTGGGCACGGCAACCGGTGTTGGCCGCAGTGATGACGAAGCCGGCACAGGGGTCCGACGAGGCATCAAGCGCGACCCGGTTCGGTGCGAACAGGTCCTGGATGGTCGGTGCGCGGACCGCCCGGTTGTATCCGCCGCGGAAGCGCACGTCACGGATCGGGGCAAACTGGGCCTCGATCTTGTAGGTGTCGGTGCTCACGCCGGTGCTGTAATCGGAGTAGCGATAGCCGCCCGTGACATTGAAGTCGTAGACCCAGCTGTCCTGTGCGATCGGCACGCGGACTTCGGCAAAGAACTCCTTCACGTCGAAGCTGCCCGAGACGGGAAGCGTCGGGGCGCCCTGACCTGCAAGGTCACCGGTGCTGAAGGCGGAGTCCGAGTTGAACTCGAGGCTTTCCTTGCGGTACTCTGCACCCAAAACCACGTCGACGCCTTCGTCCGCCCAGGGGGACTTGAAGCCGTACTCGCCAAGGGTACCGGTGACGTAGGCGCTAGCGACCTGCTCGCTCACAATCCCGCGTGAGAAGCCAGGGGTGGCAAGGTAGTTTACCGCAGCCTGGCTCGGGGCGACAGTGCCCGGCGAGAAGATGTCATACGGCACGCAGTTCGGGTCTGTACCGTCGAGGGTCGAACGGCACACCGGGGTGCCGCCCGGCCCCCGCACCACATCGAGCGCACGGCCGAGACGGTTGACCGAGAAGTCGTTGAGGTAAGTCTGCGAGTAGTTGTTGCGCCCGTACTGGTAGTACGCGTCGTAAGACCAAGCTGGCGACAGGTCGCCCTTGGCGCCGATGACGGCGCGGTAGCTGGTGTGCTGAAGATCGTCCTGACGCGGACCACCTTCGACGTTACGGCGCAAGATTTGCGCGAAGGCGCGATTGTAGGTCGTGCCGCTCAGCTGGTCGGTGAAATTGAACGGCGTGGTCTGCAGCTGCGGTTCGCCGATGTTACGAGCAGCGCGGGCCGCGTTTTCGGCAGCGACGTTGCCGGTCACGACGAAGGCGTTACCCGGCAACGGGCTAACCAACAGATTGCCGGCGTTGCACAGCGTGCCTCGCTGACCAGCCGACAACAGCGGATTGTCGCAGTTGATCGACAGGGTGTTGCCGAAGTTGCCCGACGGAGCGATCTGGGCAACCGTGCGGTCGTCCATGAACATGAACTCGAGGTAGGGTTTGAGCGCGGTCGAGATCTCGTAATCGGCGAACACGCCCGCGGTGTAGCGCTCGTCCGGACGCTGGAAGTAGTTGAGCGGACCGAAGTTGAACGGCGTGGTACCGGGCAGCAGGGTGCGGTTCGGGCCGAACTGCGCGAGGGTCGAGGTGAAGCTCGCCCCGGTGCCTTCGTTGAAGAACACTGTGCCAGTCGCCGATGTCGCCGAGCCGCCGCAATTGTAGAGGCGGCCGCCGGCATTCACCGATGCTGCAGTGTTGGCCGAGAGCGAGCACGCCGAATAGTCGCGGCGGGCCTGCAGCACCGGATCGATCTTGCGGTAGCCGGCATAGGCAGTGACGTGGCCGCGGCCATCATCGAAAGCGCTGCCGAAGGCGATGGTAGCGTCCAGCGTGCCGCCATCGGTGACCATCCCGGTCGGGTAGCCGAAGCCGCGCGCGTCATTGGCGCCGCGGATGCTGGCGTTGGTGCGGTTCTCGTGGTTGTAGACGCCGTAGTTGGCGTTGATCTTGAAGCCTTCGAAGTCGGTGTCGAGCACGAAGTTGACAACGCCCGCAACCGCGTCGGCACCGTACACCGACGAAGCACCGCCGGTCAGCACGTCAACGCGCTCGATCAGCGCAGAAGGGATCGCGTTGATGTCGGCAGCCGAGGTGGTCGGGGTGCCGGGCATCAGGCGACGGCCATTGACCAGCACCAGCGTGCGCTCGGCACCGAGGCCGCGCAGGTTGAGTGTGGCGGTGCCGGTTGCACCGTTCGACACGTTGGCACCTTGGCCAGCAAATACCTGCGGCAGCGAGTTAATCAGATCCTCGACGCGGGTCGTGCCGGTAAGTGCGAACTCCTCCGCGGTGACGACGGTCACCGGGCTGGCGGAATCGAGGTTGGGCGAGCGAAGTCGAGTACCGGTGACCACGATCGAGTCGGCGGGGGTCTCGGCCGTATCAGCCGACGCTACGTCTGCGGGATCGTTGTCCTGCGCGAACGCGGGGGTCGCTAGCGTTAAGGCGACAACGGCAGATGCCGTACCAGCCTTCAAGAATGCAAGCGTTTTCATTGGGGTAGTTCCTCCATACTGGGTCTTGAAGGGCCAGCGCGGATTATGCGCACGCCCTCAGGCTTTTGCGATGAAGCACGTTCATCTGCAAATTCCTAATGTATATTAGGTTTAAATATTCCGCCGGGCGAGAGTGACAATCATGCCACATAGACGAAAGCGGCCTGTGATGCCGATTGAACTACGTGCTCGCCCGGTCACCCGCTTTGATCCTGTGAGCGCTTCTGCACGCTTGATTTGCATTGGGGCCTTCAATAGTCGGAACTGAGACAAGGGCAGGTGGCGAAGTGCAACCTATCAGGCCGCGCCTATCATTGGCACAGCTCCCGCGGGTTTCGAGGAGAGAATTATGACCACAGCGTATATTGTCGAAGCCGTCCGCACTGCCGGCGGCCGCCGCGGCGGGCGACTTGCCGGGGTTCACCCTGTCGATCTGCTGGCCAAATCGCTCGATGCGATCGTCGAGCGCAGCGGGATTGATCCGGCGGCGATCGACGACGTGATCACCGGCTGCGTCAGCCAAGCGGGCGAGCAGGCGATGCAGGTCGGCCGCATGGGCGTGCTCGCCTCGAAGCTGCTCCCGCAATCGACCCCGGCTGTCACCATCGACCGCCAGTGCGGGTCTTCGCAGCAGGCAATCCAGTTCGCCGCCCAAGCGGTGATGAGTGGTACGCAGGACGTGGTGATCGCCAGCGGCGTCGAGAGCATGACCCGCGTGCCGATGGGCTCTAACGTCATGCTGCACATAAAGGAAGGCCTCTACAGCAAGGCTGCCGGGATCGAGGAAAAGTTCCCCGGCATCAATTTCAGCCAGTTCATGGGCGCCGAGATGATCGTCACGAAGCACGGCTTCACCAAGGATGATCTCGACCGCTTTGCGTATGAAAGCCATCAGAAGGCGATCGCCGCCACCAAGGCCGGCGCCTTCGAACGCGAGATGGTCGTCATCGCGATCGAGACGCCAGAAGGCACCCAGTTCCACACCGTCGATGAAGGTATTCGCTTCGACGCGACGCTGGAAGGCATTGCGGGCGTTAAGCTGATCCAGCCGGACGGCGCGCTGACTGCGGCTTCGGCGAGCCAGATCTGCGACGGCTCGTCGGCGGTGCTGGTGGTCTCAGAAGCCGCGCTGAAGGCCCATAGCCTGACCCCGCTGGCGCGCATCCACAACCTCACTGTCACAGCCGGCGACCCGGTTATTATGCTGGAAGAACCGTTGTTTGCGACGGACAAGGCGCTCCAGCGCGCTGGTCTCAGCATCGTTGACATCGACCTTTACGAGGTGAACGAGGCCTTCGCTTCGGTGCCTCTCGCCTGGCTCAAGCATACCGGGGCGGACCCGGCGAAGCTTAACGTCAACGGCGGCGCGATCGCACTGGGCCACCCGCTCGGCGCATCGGGTACCAAGCTGATGGCGACGCTGGTCCACGGCTTGCGTGCCCGGGGCAAGAAATATGGCCTCCAGACGATGTGCGAAGGCGGCGGCGTCGCCAACGTGACGATCGTCGAGGCGCTCTAAGGCTTTACAATCCGGAAGGAATAACAATGGAAGTTTCTGCCAATACCCCCGCTGTCGTCACCGGCGGTGCCTCGGGCCTCGGCGCTGCCACTGCGCGTGCGCTGGCCGCCAAGGGCGCCAAGGTCGCGATCTTCGACATGAACGCCGAGAAGGGCGAAGCACTTGCCGCGGAACTCGGCGGCGTGTTCTGCCTCGTCAACGTCACCAGCGACGCTGATGTCGACGCCGGTTTTGCCAAGGCCCGCGCGGCCCACGGGCAGGAGCGCATTCTGGTGAACTGCGCCGGGATCGGCAACGCGATCAAGACCGCCAGCCGCTCGAAGGAAGACGGCTCGATCAAGCACTTCCCTGTCAGCGCCTTCGATTTTGTCATTCAAGTCAATCTGATAGGCACGTTTCGTTGCATCGCCAAGTCGGCCGCAGGGATGCTGACCCTCGACCCGATTGACGAGTTCGGCGAGCGCGGCGCGATCGTCAACACTGCCTCGGTCGCAGGCGAGGACGGCCAGATCGGGCAGGCCGCTTACGCCGCTTCGAAGGCGGGCGTGATCGGCATGACGCTCCCTATCGCGCGCGATCTCATGAACGAGGGTATCCGCGTCAACACCATCCTGCCGGGCATTTTCGACACCCCGCTGCTGGCCGCAGCACCGCAGAATGTGCGCGATGCGCTGGCCGCTTCGGTGCCGTTCCCCAAGCGCCTTGGCATCCCGACCGAATATGCCAAACTCGCCATGACCATGATCGAGACCGGCTACTTCAATGGTGAGGACGTGCGGCTCGACGGCGCGATCAGAATGGCCCCGCGCTGATCGTGATTGGGGGGTTGTTTCACGTGAAACAACGCCCCGACACGTGGCTAAAGGGGGTCTAGAGGGGGTCTAACCGGGGTCTGAACCGCGCTGGAAGGCGTCTGGACGCGGCTAACGCGCCCCTGTTCTTCCCAACTCAAAGCGTCTCGAACAGGTCGCAAAGCGGCCCCAGTTCCGCAATCCCGGTACAATCGGCCCACCGCCGAGGCTGGACGAGATCCTCGCAACCGGCCGGGTAGTAGTGGAAGAATAGCAGGCTGCAGAACGCGCCTGAGCTCTTCGGCTCGCGGTAATGCCACTGTGACGAGCCGTTGAAGACCACCGCGTTGCCCGGGCGCAGCAGGTGCTCGCGGAACGCCATTGCCGGATCGGCCTTGAGCGCAGCAGGATCGAAGCCTCGCGCAAACGCCGCGTCGGGCCACGCCGCCGCGCGGCTCACGTAAATCGGCCAGACCTCGTCCTGATCGATGCAATAGTCGAAGGTGAACATCGCGTTCGGGTGGTCGAGATGCGGCTCGCACTTCCCCTCGGGCCCGTAAAGGCTGAGGAAATTGTAGCTCGACACCAGCGAGCGCCCCAGAAGACCTTCGAGCGTCGGCCGCAGCTGCTCCTGCAATTCGAGATAGAACGGCTCGTTCCACACCACGTCGCGCCCGAAGGTGGCGTTTTCGTCCTCCAGCTGGCGGCTCATCCGCACCACCGCCGTGCGGCTCGCCTCGCGGATCGCCGCGTGGGTGGCCGCGTCGAACACATCGTCCAGCGCGATCTCGCGGAAATCCTCCGCCGGAATCAGC
>JANPKL010000006.1:0-7594 GCA_031425975.1 Sphingomonas sp. | reverse complement strand
TTGACGAAATTGGCGCCGAAGGGCGAATAGACCCAGGCCGTGCGCAGGATGAGGTGGTCGGACGCAGCGGCGCGAAGCTGTCGCTCGCCATCGGCCTTGGTCGCGCCGTAGACCCCCAGCGGGGCGATCGGCGCGTCCTCGGATACAGGTGCATCGCCGACACCGGAAAAGACGTAGTCGGTGGAAATGTGGATCAGCGGCGCTGCAATTGCTGTCGCTGCCGCCGCGATCTCGCCGACGGCATCCGCGTTGATACGCCGGGCAAGCTCGGGCTCGGCCTCGGCTCGATCGACCGCGGTATAGGCCGCGGCGCTGACGATCAGGTCCGGCTGCAGCGCCCGGATGGCGGCCGACGCCGAGCCATCGAGCGCGAGGTCGCACTCGGGCCGGCTCGCGAAGTGCAGGTCGAGCGCTGGATAAGCGGACGCTCGTTCGGCCAGGCTGCGGGCGAGTTGCCCTTCCCGGCCCGTAACCAGGATGCGCATCAGGCCTTGCCCAGCCGCTCGCCGCCGTAACGGCCTTCGCGCAAGGGGCGCCACCACCAGTCGTTGGCCAGATACCAGTCGATGGTCCGCGCCAGCCCGCTGTCGAAGCTTTCGCGTGCCTGCCAGCCGAGCTCGCCCTCGATCCGGCTGCTGTCGATGGCATAGCGTCGGTCGTGCCCCGGACGATCGGTGACGAAGCGGATCAGGCTGCGGCGCCCCTCCCCGCTGGCCAGCGGCACGCGCGCATCGAGCAGGTCACAGATGGTCTCGACCACTTCGAGGTTGGTGCGCTCCGCACCCCCGCCGACATTGTAGCTGCGACCGACCGCGCCGCGCGTCAGCACCGCTTCGAGCGCGGCGGCGTGATCCTCGACGAACAACCAGTCGCGGACATTTTCGCCGCGGCCATAGACCGGCAGCTCGCGCCCTTCGAGGGCGTTGAGGATGACCAGCGGAATCAGTTTTTCGGGAAAATGATATGGGCCGTAATTGTTCGAGCAGTTGGAGAGGACGACCGGCAGGCCATAGGTGTCGTGCCACGCGCGGACGAAATGGTCCGACGCCGCCTTGCTCGCCGAATAAGGCGACGACGGCGCATAGGGCGTCTCCTCGGTGAAGATGCCGCTGTCGAAGGGCAAGTCGCCGAACACCTCGTCGGTCGAGACATGGTGGAAGCGGAAGTCCGATTTTGCCGCCCCTTCGAGCCCACGCCAATGGCCGAGCACCGCCTGAAGCAGGCGGAAAGTGCCGACGACATTGGTCTCGACGAACACCCCGGGGCCATCGATCGAGCGGTCGACATGGCTTTCGGCGGCGAGGTGCATGACGCCTTCGATGGCGTGTTCGGCAAGCACGCGTCCGACGAGCTCGACATCGGCGATGTCGCCCTCGACGAAGCGGTGATTTGCGGCGCCCTTGACCGCATGGAGCGAACTGAGCGAACCTGAGTAGGTCAATTTGTCGAAGGTCACGACGGTTCGGCCCGCAGCGACCAGCCGGCGGACGACCGCGCTGCCGATGAAGCCGGCGCCGCCGGTGACGAGAATGTTGTTCATCGTTCGAAGACTTCGGCGGAGGCGAGCGGTGCGGCGGCGAGATCCTTGGCCGATCGCACCCACTGGTCGCGAGCCAACGGCCAGTCGATGCCGATCGCCGGGTCGTCGGCGGCGAGCGAGCGATCGTGCGCGGCGCTATAGGCGGCATCGACCTTATACTGGACCTCCGTGTCGTCCTCGAGCGCGAGAAAACCGTGCGCGAAGCCCGCGGGGACGAGCAGCTGGTTCCACGCCGTCGCCGACAAGATGCGCCCGACCCAGCGGCCGAAGGTCGGGCTGGAGCGGCGGATGTCGACCGCCACGTCGAAGATCGACCCGCGGCTGACCCGTACCAATTTGGCCTGGGCCGCCGGTGGCAACTGGTAATGAAGCCCGCGCAGGACGCCGCGTGCGCTGCTGCTGTGATTGTCCTGGACGAAGTTGAGATCGATCCCCAAATCACGCCATGCGGTGCGGTTCCAGACTTCGGAGAAGAAGCCGCGATCGTCGCCGATCCTCTTGGGCAGGACCTCGATCACGCCGTCGAGCTCGGTCAGGCGAAGCTCAACCATCGGCCAACTCCCGCACCCGTCGCTTCAGATATGCGGCATATTCGGTCTTGCCGAGCCGGTCGGCGCGGGCGAGCACGGTGGCCCCGTCGAGCCACTCCTGCTCAAGCGCAATCTCCTCGATGCAGCAGATCTTGAGGCCCTGGCGATGCTCGATGGTGCGCACGAAGCTGCCCGCGTCGTGGAGGCTTTCGTGAGTGCCGGTGTCGAGCCAGGCAAAGCCGCGGCCGAAGCGCTCGACCTGCAACTGGCCGCGTTCCAAATAGATGCGATTGACGTCGGTGATCTCAAGCTCGCCGCGCGGGCTCGGAGCGAGAGTGGCGGCGATATCGAGCACCTGATTGTCGTAGAAATAAAGGCCGGTGACGGCCCAGTGCGATTGCGGGTTCTCGGGCTTCTCCTCGATCGAACGCGCAACGCCCGTCGCGGGGTCGAAGGCGACCACGCCATAGCGCTCGGGATCCTCGACCGAATAAGCGAACACCGTCGCGCCCTCGCGCCGGGCCGTGGCTGCGGCCAGCCGCGCCGAGAGGCCCGCGCCGTAGAAGATGTTGTCGCCCAGGATCAGCGCGACGGAATCGCTGCCAACGAATTCACGGCCGATGATGAAGGCTTCGGCCAGGCCGTTGGGCGCGGCCTGCTCGGCATAGGTCAGACGGATGCCGTAATCGCTGCCATCCCCCAGCAGCGCCTCGAAGCGCGGCAGATCAACCGGGGTCGAGATGATCAATATCTCGCGGATGCCGGCCAGCATCAGGACGCCGAGCGGATAATAGATCATCGGCTTGTCGAATACTGGCAGCAATTGCTTCGAGACCGCGAGGGTCGCGGGATACAGCCGACTGCCGCTGCCGCCCGCCAAGATAATGCCCTTCACGTCTTCTCCCATACTGCGACCCGACTTGCCCCTACCCGCCGCAACGAATGGCGGGCAAGCCATGCCTTGGGTTTAAAAAAGCGTGGTCTGATAGGGGAGCCACCATTTGGCATGGACCGCAAACACCAGCCAACCGAGCTGGATGGCGAGCGAATATGCGACGACCATCGCAGTGCTCAGCTGCCCCGGAAAGACGAGCGGGAGCCGGCTCAGCACGGCTAGCTGCAACGGGAATATGTAAAGCGCGATACGGTCGATGGCGGTCGAAGAGGGCACCACGAACAGGGCGACCAGCAGCGCCATCGCCGCGAGACTGTTCAGCCGCCAGAATTTTTCCTCAACCCCACCGAATTGCAGCCGGCGACGGAACAGGAAGTAAAGCGCGGCGGGAATGGTGATCAGGATGACGCGGATCAGCGCCCCCTGCGAATTGTAGCGGGCATCGACATAGTTGCGGACCAGCATTCCGACATCGTCGGCCAGAAGCGACACGTAGAGGCCGTAGATGAGAATGACGCCGGCGATGGCCGTGAACAGGCGCCCGCGATCAGTCGAGAAAATCACCAGCGGCAGGGCGAGGACGGCGGTGCGATGGAACATTGCAGCAAGGATCGCATAGCAGGCAAAACGCAGGAACGATCCCCCGCCGAACAAGCTTGCAAGTCCGGCCAGCAACAGCCCAATCGCGACCGCCTGACGGGTATAGCCCATCGCCACCACGGTCACGAGGTAGGGAATTGCCACCACCATCACGAGCCACGGCATCGGCTGCGCCATCGCAAAGCGCACCAGGCCCCAGGTGAACAAGGCGGCACATACCAGATTGACCGCCCACAGCCCCAACCCGAGTTGCACGGCGGTCCAGTTGAGGAAATGATAGGCCGGATCGGAGCGGTCGAGGGCGTCGGCGAGGTCATCGAACCGCGCCCGCTCCCACATGTCGAAATAGCTTGGCCAATCGGCCCCGACCTCTTCACGCAGTCCGATCATCAAGGCCATGAGGAGGCCGCCGATGGCGAACATGGCACCAGGGCGGGCAAAGTGCGCCAGGCCGGCCCCGTCGGGCTGATCGCCAGTGATCCGCGCAGTGAGAGGCTGTCGGCTGAACAAGGCCCCGGCTGCGAAGAAAGCGAACAGGATCAGATAGGGAAGCATGCACCGCGCTTGATAGGAAGGCCGTTGCGCTGCTTAGGGCAGCGGCGCGGGCGGGGCTAGGCTTTAGCGTGCGCCCGGTACCTGATAGGCAACGCCTGCCCCCGGCCCCAGCGGCAGGTCGAGCGCGACCCAGCCCCCGACCATGACGACGCCGACCACCATGAAGGTCAGCGCATAGGGCAGCATCAGCGCCAGCAGGCTGCCGACCCCGACGCTCGGATCCCACCGCCGGCAGAAGCCGAGGATCAGAGGAAAATAACTCATCAGCGGGGTCATGATGTTGGTGTAGCTGTCGCCCATGCGATAGGCCGCCGTAGTCATCTCTGGACTGATCCCGAGCAGCATGAACATTGGTACGACGACCGGCGCCATCGCGCTCCACTTGGCGCTGGCCGAACCGATGAACAGGTCGAGCACGCTGGAGAAAGCCTGGACCGAGACCAGCAGCACCGGAGCCGGGAGGTTCAGGGTCTTGAGCGCCTCGGCCCCGTCGATGGCGGCGATCGGGCCCAGCCGCGACCAGTTGAACATGGCCACGAAATGCGCGGCAAAGAAGGCGAACAGGATATAGGGAGCGAGCTGCTTGATGCCCTCGATCATCATCGCGATGACGTCGCGCGACCCCTTCACGCTGCCGATCCCGCGACCGTAGGCGATGCCGGAAAGCAGAAAGAGAAGGAAGAAACCGCCGATCAGCGACTGGTAGAATGGCTGCAGCGCGGTCGTGCCGGGCTTGGTCCTGTCGATCAGCGGAGAGAAATCGGGGAAGACCGAAAGCGCGGTCCAGACCGCGATCACCGCCAGCGCGGCGACCCCGGCAAAGCGCAGGCCCCGGTTCTCGAGCGGGGTCGGCGCGGCCTTGGCAAGCTCGGCCCGCAGCGCCTCGTCGGGAGTGCCGCCCCATTGGCCGAGCCGGGGCTCGATGATGCGGTCGGTAATGAACCAGATGATCGGCGTGAAGACCACGACGATGGTCCAGATGAAATACCAGTTGCCGAGCGGGTTCATGGTCCAGCCGGGCTGGATGATCCGCGCGGCCTCCTGGGTAAAACCGAACAGCAGGACGTCGAGCTGCCCCGGCGTGATGTTGCCGGCAAAACCCCCCGAAACGGCGGCGAAGGAGGCCGCGATCCCAACCAGGGGATGGCGCCCGACCGAGGCATAGGTCAGGCCCGCGAGGGGAATGAACACCACATAGGCGGCGTCCGATGCGTGGTGGCTGACCATCCCGATTACCGCCACGATGGGCGTCAGGATGGCGCGCGGGGCGCCGCGCAGGCTCTTGCGGATCAGCGCCGAGAACAGCCCGGCCCGCTCGGCCACCGCGGCCCCGAGGATGATCACCAGAATCAGGCCGAGCGGCGCGAAGCCGGTCAGCGTCTTGGGCATTTCGGTTAACAGCTTGCGGAGGTTGGCTTCGGAAAAGAGGCTGGTGGCGGTGTAGGTAAGGATGCCGTTTTCCAGCGTCGCATAATCGGGGGCCTCCTCGCCCGCATAGGTGATCGAGGCCGACCAGCCTGCCCAGGCGCCGACCGCGCTCAGCACCATCAGGATGCCGATCAGATAGACGAAGATCATGATCGGGTCGGGCAGCAGGTTGCCGACCCGCTCGACGAAGCCGAGAAAGCCCTTCTGGCGCGGCAGGGGCGTCGAGGGATCGTCGCTCGGCAGCTCGTCGGTAGTCGGGTTGCCCGCGTCGCTCATGCGTTCGTCCTTCGCTGTCCGTCGTTTGCGCCTAAGGACCGGGGCCCCGCCGCGCAAGCCAGGCCGCCGTGGTGGCAAGCCGAACCCAAATGGCGTATGAACGCGCGATGCAGCGGGAGGCAGACTGGAACGACTGGCGCGCCTTCCTGGCGGTCGCCCGGAGCGGGAGCACGCTCGCCGCTGCCCGCACGCTGCGCGTCAGCCAGACCACGATTGCGCGGCGTATCGCCGGTCTGGAAGAGGCGCTCGGCCTGTCGCTGTTCGAGCGGCGGCCTGCCGGCTATGCGCCGACCGCGGCGGGCGCAGGGATGATCGCCGGGGCCGAGGCGATTGAACAGGCCGCGCTCGGGCTCCAGGCGAGGGCCCGCGCCGCCAGTCGGACGATCGAGGGCATCGTCCGGATCACCACCGAGGAAATCTTCAGCACCGCGCTGCTCGCGCCGCACCTGGTCGAACTGCGCGAGCGCCTGCCCGCCATCAGGATCGAGATCGATAATGGCGTGGGCCTGCGCGACCTTGGCGCCGGCGAGGCCGATATCGCCCTGCGCAGCATGCGCGACGCAAGCGGCGGCGGGCTGGTCGGCCGGGTGATCGGACCCGACGAATGGACGCTCTATTGCAGCCGCGCCTATGGCGACAAGCATGGCGTTCCGACCACGATCGCAGCGCTCAAGGACCATGTCATCGTCGGCGGCGGGGGCGGCATGCTGGCGCGCGAATATGGCGAGTGGATAGCGGCCGCCGGGCTCGAAGATCGGGTGACGATCGAGCAGGGGAGCGCCACCGGATTGCTGACCGCCGTTCGCACTGGCCTCGGTATCGCGGCCTTGCCCTGCATCGTCGCCGACGCCTTGCCCGACCTCATCCGCTGCGCGCCTCCGCCCAAGGATCAACGGATGATGTGGCTGCTGACCCACGAGCGGGTCCGCCACCAGCCTGCGGTGCGCGCGGTAATCGACTTCCTCTACGACCGCCTCATCGCCCACGTCCGCGGCCTCGACCACGCCTGCGCGGCGTGAAGTCGCATCACTCGACCGTCACGCTTTTCGCCAAATTGCGGGGCTGGTCGACGTCGGTGCCCTTAAGCACGGCGACGTGATAGGCGAGCAATTGCACCGGGACGGCATAGACCAACGGCGCGATCAGTTCGTGCACGAGGGGCATCTCGATCGCCGCCATGCAGCCCTCGCCTGCCTGCGCGATACCGACCGCGTCGCTGATGAGGACGATCTTGCCGCCCCTCGCGCGGACCTCCTGCATGTTGGAAACGGTCTTCTCGAACAATGGCCCTGACGGCGCGAGGACGATGACCGGCACATTGTCGTCGATCAGCGCGATCGGCCCATGCTTCATCTCGCCCGCGGCATAGCCCTCGGCGTGGATGTAACTGATTTCCTTGAGCTTCAGCGCGCCTTCGAGCGCCATCGGATAATCGGGACCGCGGCCGAGGTAGAGCACGTCGCGCGCCGGTGCGACCAAGGGGGCGATCGCCTTGATGTCCTCGTCATGGTCGAGCGCATGAGCGATCGCCTCGGGCGCTTCGCCGAGGTGGGCGACGATCTCGCGTTCCTCATCGGCCGACAGGCGTCCGCGCGCCCTGGCAAGGTTGACCGCCAGTGCCGCGAGCACGGCCAGCTGGCAGGTGAACGCCTTGGTCGAGGCGACGCCGATCTCGGGTCCCGCGCGGGTCGGGAGGAGCAGGTCCGCCTCGCGCGCCATCGAACTGGTGGGCACATTGACCACCACCGCGATCCGCTGCCCCTGCGCCTT
>JANPKL010000005.1:0-10343 GCA_031425975.1 Sphingomonas sp. | reverse complement strand
GCGCCGCTATTCTCCTTGAACAGATCGGGCGTGATGCCGCGGAAGCGCACGGGGACGTCGGCGGGACCGTCGGTGAGGACGAAGGCCGTGGTGACCCCGTCGGGCAGTTTGCCGATCGAACCGGCCTTGACCATGCCGCCGAGCCTGATCGGCACCCCGACCTCCGCCCGGCCCGCGGCAACGTCCTGCGGCGTGCGAAAATATGCCGCGCGGTCGGCCAGGCCCCACATCGCAAGCACCACCGCGCCGAGCATCGCGGCCACTGCCAATCCGACCAGGACCAGCCGCTGATGCTTGCGTTGCAGGCTCAATTTCGTGTGCCGAGTGCATCGGCCCGCGCCTCGGCCCGGCGGCAGGCAAGGATCGCGCGCACCAGCAGGCTGCCGGTGCCGATCAAGGTCACCGCATAAGCGGAGAGCACGAACGCCCATTGGTTCATTGCGCTGCTCCCGCTGCCCGTCGAAGTCTCGCCTCGACCCGGCCCTGCGCGAGGTCGGCGCGCATGCCCAGCAGCACCGTCGCGCCGAACAGGCAGGAGAAACCCAGCAGCGTGAAGGGCAAGGGCCACAGCAACGCCGGGGCGATGCTGGTCCCGGTCAGTTCGATACTCTCGCCCTGATGCAGCGTATTCCACCATTGCACCGAGAAATGGATGATCGGCAGGTTGATCGCGCCGACCAGCCCGAACAGGGCAGCGGCCCGGGCGTCCGGGCCCCGCTCCTTCTCCGCCGCTGCCAAGGCCATGTAGCCGCAGTAGAGGAAGAACAGCACCAGCATCGAGGTCAGCCGCCCGTCCCACTCCCACCACGTGCCCCAGGTCGGGCGGCCCCAGATCGAGCCGGTAGCGAGGCACAGGAAGGCGAAGGTCGCCCCGGCCGGCGCGATGGCGCGCGCGGCCACGCCCGCGAGCGGGTGACGCCAGATGATCTGCGCCGCGCTGGCGAGCGCGATCCCGCTCCATCCGGCCATACCGAGCCAGGCGGCGGGAACATGAATGTGAAGGATGCGCACCGTCTGGCCCTGAAGATAATCGGGCGGGATGACGAACAGCGCTCCTGCGATGCCGACCGCGCTCAGCAGCAGTCCGAGCCCGAGCAGCCAGCGGGTGGCCGGTCGCGCGATCTTGAGGAAGCGGGCAGGATTGGCGAAGCGATGCATGAGCGTGGGGCCGCTATCTAGGGCCGCAGCGAAACATTTGCCACCGCGTCCTTAGCCCCGCCCGATCAGCTGCCGGGCCATGGCATCGGCGACGCTGGCCGGGTCCTTCCCCGAGGCAGCGCTTTCAATCCAGATCGCCTCGAGACGGTCGGTTATCCCTTCGATCCGGCGACGCACCACCTCGGTGTCTCCGTCCTTCAAATATTCGGTCGAGACATTGATGATGCCGCCGGCGTTGATGACGTAATCGGGGGCATAGAGGATGCCGCGGGCCATCAGCGCCGAACCATGTTCGGGCCGTGCAAGCTGATTATTGGCGCCGCCCGCGACGATCGGTGCCTTGAGCGCCGCGATGCTGACCTCGTCGAGGATTGCGCCGAGCGCATTGGGACTGACCACATCGGCCTCGAGCCCGAGAATTTCGCCCGGAGCGATACTGCGCCCGCCCGTCTCCCGCGCAAGGGCGTCGGCCTTGGCGCCGTCGACATCGGCGATGACCAGCCTGGCCCCTTCAGCGGCAGCGCGGCGGGCTATGCCCGAGGCGACGCTGCCAGCACCCTGCAGCGCGATCGTCAGCCCCGCGAGGCTGTCCTTGCCAAGCGCGCGGGCGACCGCGGCCTTGATGCCCAGATAGACGCCGTAGGAGGTATGCGGGCCGGGATCGCCACCAACCGCGCCGTGCCCCACCGGCAGGCCGGCGACATGGCGGGTCTCGCGTGCGACCACCTCCATGTCGGCGACCCCGATGCCGACATCCTCGGCTGTGACATAGCGCCCGCCGAGCCCTTCGACCGCGCGGCCAAAGGCGGCCATCATCGCCGGTGTCTTGCTGCGCGCGGCATCCGCAAGGATGACCGCCTTGCCGCCGCCCAGCGGGAGCCCGGCCATGGCGTTCTTGAAGCTCATCCCGCGCGACAGGCGCAGCGCGTCGGTGACCGCGTCGGCGGGATCGGCATAATGCCAGAAGCGGCTGCCCCCCGCGGCGGGCCCGAGATGGGTCGAGTGCAGCGCGATCACCGCGCGAAGCCCGCTGGCGGCATCGGTCACGAATTGCACGGCCTCATGCCCGTCGAAATCGGGCAGGCTCCACAGGTCGGTCATGTGCGGGATGTTTCTCGGGTGAAAAGCGACGCCAGGAAGAAAATGGGGCGATCGACGGGGCTTGAACCCGCGACCCTCGGTACCACAAACCGATGCTCTAACCAGCTGAGCTACGATCGCCACGACCGGACCAGGCAGCTTCAATTCAAGCTCTTGGCACGGCGCAAGGGCCCCTTATGGTGGGAGCGACCAAGATGCAAGTAAGCGTGCCCATCCTTCTCCCCGCTCCCCATGCGACCTTGGTCAAGTTCGGCTATCCGCGGACGCTCGTCCATCAGGGTGAGCATTGGGCCGTGCTGGTGCGCCCGTCCCAGCCGACGCTCGGCAGCCTCGTCCTGTGTGCCCTGGCCGACGTCACCGCTTATGGCGATCTGCCGGCCGAGGCCTTTGCGGAGCAAGGCACCATCGTTCCTCGCTTGGAGCGCCTGCTCCAAAACTTCACGAGCTACGAAAAAGTGAACTATCTCATGTTGATGATGGTTGATCGCCACGTGCATTTTCACGTTTTGCCGCGCTATGGTGATAGTCGGAGATTTGAAGGACTCGAATTTCCCGACTCGGGCTGGCCTGGATTGCCGGATTTTTCCGTAAATCAAGTTGCAAGCCCGACACTGATCGAAGCGATTAAATTAGGATGGTAGATACTATCATGAATTGTGGCGTTATTTGTTTGCGTGAAAACTGTGTCAATCGGCTTGCTCATCGGCCCTGTGAAGCGGATAATCTCTTCGTGCTTACGGCACGGGGGTATGGGGCATGAGCAAGAGGATGAGGAGCGCGGCCGGCGGAAGTGTTACGCTGGCAGATTCTTTGATCAGCGCAGGGCTTGACCCACGGCAGGCCGGATTACTGGAGACTCTTCCCAAGAAGACCGTCGAGGTCGATCCGCGGCGTCCGTTCCGCGAACCCGGCACGTTGCGCGACGAAGTACTGTTCGTGCAAAGCGGGATCCTGTCCAAATATAAGGCGGACGGTTCGGGTCGACGCCAGATCATCGCCCTGCGTTTCGCCGGCGACGGCATCCTGCCGGGCGACACCGCCGCCGATTACGGCATCCAGGCGATCGTCCGCAGCGAAGTTCTCATTGCCGAGCAGAGCGACCTTGAAGTGCTGATGGACAAGCATCCAGAGCTGACCCGTTTCTTCTGGAAACTGAGCCAGCGCCATGCCTCGATCAGTTCCGAATGGCTGGTCAATTGTGGACGCCGCGACAGTATGGCGCGGGTCGCGCATTTGCTATGCGAAACCGCCGAGCGCAGCGGGATCGACGAGGGCCACAGCCGGATGATCAATCCCTTCACCCAGCAGCAGATCGCCGACATCACCGGCCAGACCAGCGTCAACGTCAACCGGGTCTTCGCCGACCTGGAACGCCAGGGCCTGATCCGCCGCGAGGGCCGCGAGATCATGTTCGAGGACTGGAGCGAAATGCGCCGCGTCGCCAGCTTCCACCCGAGCTATCTGCAGTAAGGCTTCTCCCTGCTTGTAGGGAGAGGTCATGCGCAGCATGACGGAGGGGGCTTGGCCCGATTCGCGAAGCCCCCCGGTCGCCACGCGACCTGCTCCCCATGCGATGGGGAGCAACAGAAAAAATCGTCGGGAAGCGTGGTGGGCGCGGCAGGGATTGAACCTGCGACCCCACCCGTGTGAAGGGTGTGCTCTACCACTGAGCTACGCGCCCACGCTTGGAACCGGGGCGGTTAGCCGACCATCCCGACCCTGTCCAGCCTTACTGAACGGCTTCCTTGAGCAGCTTTCCAGCCCGGAATTTGGGCTGCGTGGTGCTGTCGATCTGCAGCGGCTCGCCGGTCCGCGGATTGCGGCCGACCGAGGCCTTGCGGCGGGTCACCACGAAATTCCCGAAGCCGACCAGCCGTACTTCGTCGCCGCGGCGCAAGGCATCAGTGATGACTTCCAGCATCACCTCCACCGCCCGCGCCGCATCGTTGCGGTTAAGGCCCGCCCGGTCGGCGACCTGTCCGATCACATCCTGCTTGTTCATACGCAAATATCCCCAGTCCCGCAGCCGAGCCCGAGCAGGACCGCGTTTCTACCGCGACCTTGTGCCGCAAATGTTACGAAGCCGCTAGTGGCGTAGCGGCATTTCGCTTCCGCCCGGCGCAACCGCGGGCGGCGGCTCGGCGGCATGCTCGTCGGTCTCGGTCCACGGAATGGCCTCGAGCTTGGCGCTCAATGCCAGTTCGAGCACCTCGTCGACATGCGCGACCGGAACGATGGTCAGCGCTTCGCGCAGATTGGCGGGAAGCTCGACCAGATCCTTTTCATTCTCCGCCGGGATCAGCACGGTGGTGATGCCGCCACGCAAGGCGGCCAGCAATTTCTCCTTGAGTCCGCCGATCGGCAGCACGCGCCCCCGCAAGGTCACTTCGCCCGTCATCGCGACATCGCGCCGCACCGGCACGCCGGTCAGGGTCGAAATCAACGCCGTGACCATGCCGATGCCCGCCGACGGCCCGTCCTTGGGCACCGCACCCTCGGGCAAGTGGACGTGAACGTCTTTCTTGGCGAACACCGAGGGCTTGACGCCATAAGCCGGACTGCGCGCCTTGACGAAGCTCCACGCCGCCGAGACGCTCTCCTGCATGACCTCGCCAAGCTTCCCGGTAGTCTTGATCTGCCCCTTGCCGGGAACGGTCACTGCCTCGATCGTCAGCAATTCGCCGCCGACCTCGGTCCAGGCGAGGCCGGTCACCGCACCGATCTGGTCCTCATCCTCGCCGACGCCGTAGCGATGGCGGCGAACGCCGAGGAAGTCGCCGAGATTGTCGGCATCGACCGTGATCGACGTCGCCTTGCCCTCGAGAATCCGGCGTAGCGCCTTGCGCGCGACCTTGGCCAGTTCACGCTCGAGCGTGCGGACGCCGGCTTCACGCGTATAAAAGCGCAGGATGTCGCGCAGCGCCGCTTCGGTCAGCGTGAATTCGCCGTCCCTCAGGCCATGCGCTTCCAGTTGCTTGGGCATCAGGTGCCGCACCGCGATCTGGACCTTTTCGTCCTCGGTATAGCCTTCGAGGCGGATGATCTCCATCCGATCGAGCAACGGCTGCGGCATGTCGAGGCTGTTCGCGGTGGTCACGAACATGATGTCCGACAGGTCGTAATCGAGCTCGAGATAATGATCCTGAAACTTGGAATTCTGCTCGGGATCGAGCACTTCCAGCAGGGCCGAAGCCGGGTCGCCGCGGAAATCCTGGCCCAGCTTGTCGATCTCGTCGAGCAGGAACAGGGGATTGCTCGTCCCGGCCTTCTTGAGGTTCGAGACGATCTTGCCCGGCAGCGAGCCGATGTAGGTCCGGCGATGGCCGCGAATCTCGGCCTCGTCGCGCACGCCGCCGAGGCTCTGGCGCACGAATTCGCGCCCGCAGGCCTTGGCGATCGAGCGCCCGAGGGACGTCTTGCCGACGCCCGGCGGCCCGACCAGGCACAGGATCGGCCCCTTCAGCCGATTGGTGCGCGCCTGGACCGCCAGATATTCGACGATCCGGTCCTTGACCTTCTCCAGCCCATAATGGTCGTCGTCGAGGATCTTCTCGGCCGTGACGATGTCCTTGTTGAGCTTGGACTTCTTGCCCCACGGCAGGCCGAGCAGCACGTCGAGGTAGTTGCGCGCGATGGTCGCCTCGGCACTCATCGGGGCCATCGCCTTCAATTTCTTCAGCTCTGCAGTGGCGCGGACCCGTGCTTCCTTGGACAGCCGGGTCTTGCGGATCCTGGCGGCCAGCTCAGCCAGCTCGTCGCCGCCATCCTCGCTCTCGTTGCCGAGCTCGCGCTGGATCGCCTTCAACTGCTCGTTGAGATAATATTCGCGCTGGGTCTTCTCCATCTGGCGCTTGACGCGCGAGCGGATCTTCTTCTCGACCTGGAGTACGCCAAGCTCGCCTTCCATGAAGGCAAACACCATCTCCAGCCGACGCGCGGGGTTCAACTCGCCAAGCAAGGCCTGCTTGTCGGCGACCTTGATCGAGAGGTTGGAAGCGACCGCATCGGCCAACACCGAGGGCTCCTCGATCTCGGCCAGCTGCATGCCGGTTTCGGCCGGCAGGCGCTTGTTCAGCTTCGCGTAGGTCTCGAACTGCTCGAGCGCCGAGCGCATCAAAGCCTCGGCCTCGGTCGGATCGGCGTCGATCTCCTCGACTTCCTCGATCTCGGCCTCGAGATGCGTCTCGCCTTGCTTCAATGCGATCAGCCGGGCGCGCTTGACGCCCTCGACCAGCACGCGGACAGTTCCGTCGGGCAGCTTGAGCAGCTGCATGGCGGTAGCGATGACGCCGAGGTCGTAGAGCGCGTCGCGGTCGGGATCGTCTTCTGACGGGTCGAGCTGCGCGACCAGGAAAATCTGCTTGTCCGCGCCCATCGCTGCCTCCAGCGCCGAGACCGACTTCTCGCGGCCGACGAACAGGGGGACGATCCGCTTGGGAAAGACGACAATGTCGCGCAGCGGAAGGATCGGCAGGGTCAGGGTCAAGTCGGGGGGCTCCTCGGGGACGCCCCTCATATGGGCCCCGCGGGCTTGGTAATCAATCTGAACGCATCTGCCGTCAGCGTCGTCCCGGCGGCAGGCCGGGGTCCCGGGCGGCTTAAGCGATGAACTCGGGGATCTTGGCCTTCGCCGGGACGACGCACATTCAGCCGTTCAGCCGTCCATCCCGCTGACCAGCAGCAACGCTGGCACCAGATTCTGCAGCGCGTGGATCGCCATCGGCAGGGCAAAGGCCAGCGCCAGGCTGCGCCGCCGCCACACCAGGAAGGCCAGGCTGAAGATCAGGAACGGCCACCAGATCACCAGCCCCCAGGCCGGGGCTTGGAGCGAGTGGGCGATGCCCCAGCCAGCCGCGCTGACCAGCAAAGCGGGCACGAACCCGGCGATCCGCTCGACCAGCAGCAGTATCGCGCCCATGATCAGGGTCTCGATCACCGGCGCGAAGATCACCAGCATGAAGAACAGGAAGGCGGGTGACAGTGTCGGCAGTTGCGGCCCCTGCCCCGGCACCAGCTGGCTGACCAGCGCGGACAGACCGAGCGAGGGAATGAGCGCCATCAACCAGGCCACGACGATATAGGGCAGCGGCCGCTCCGCGCGGAACAGCCGTAAGGGGAGGACGGCGAGAAAGTCGGGCCGGATCACCGCCGGCACGGGCGCATTCAAGCTTCTAGCGCGGAGTGCGCGGGCCGCGGGGACCGCGCGGAGGGGCGCCACGCCCGTCGGGACGGGGACCGCGCGGAGCAGGCGGACGCGGCGTGCGGTCGGCACCCCGAGTGACGAGCTCGCCCTGCCGCGGACCGGCGCGCGGCGGTCCGGAATCGCGGGGGGCGACGGCATAGCCCTCCTTCAGCAAGGCCGCGAAGGCAGCACGGGTGCTGGCCGCGATCGCGTCCTGCAATTCCTTGGGCAGATCGGCCTGCGTGACGTTGGCGTGGATCGACTGGACCGAACGCAGCAGATTGTTGGGCAGGCCGTCGCTCGCCGCCTTGAGGGCCGCGACCGCGTCGAGCACGGCGGAAAAGATAACGGACTGCATCACGTCAGCAGCGGCACGGGGCATGGGTAGACTCACTCCTTGGCGCCCCGGTGGACTATGGGCCCCGCCGCCCTTAAGTCGCCCGCGATGCTTCGGCAATTCCACAAGATGCACGGGCTCGGCAACGACTTCGTGATTTTCGATTGCCGCGAGACCCCGCTGGCGATGACGGCTGCGCTTGCCCGCCATCTGGCCGACCGCAGCATTGGGATTGGCTGCGACCAATTGATTCTGCTCGAGCCGAGCCAAATCGCCGACCTCGCGATGCGCATCTTCAATCCCGACGGCAGCGAGGTCGAAGCCTGCGGCAATGCTGCCCGCTGCGTCGTCAGCCTGACCGGCGCGGAGAAGATCGCCACTGCCGGCGGCGTGATCGCGGGCGCGGCGGCGGGCAGCGACATCACGGTAACCCTCGTCGAGCCACGGTTCGACTGGGAGGCCATCCCGCTCGCCTTTGCCATGCCGACCGACCCCCTGCCCATGGCCTGGGGCTCGATCGAGCAGCCCCACGCGGTCAACGTGGGCAACCCGCACCTCGTCTTCTTCGTGCCCGATGCCGCCGCGATCGACCTCGATACGCTGGGGCCGCAAATCGAGCATGACCCCGCTTTTCCCGAGCGGATCAACGTCAATATCGCGAGCATGACCGATCGCGGTATCGCGTTGCGCACCTTCGAGCGCGGTGCCGGTCTTACCCGCGCCTGCGGGACCGGTGCCTGCGCTACCGCCGTCGCCGCGATCCGCTCCCGCCGCTGCGCCTCGCCGGTGACCGTCAGCATGGCGGGCGGCGCATTGTCAATCGACTGGACCCCCGGCGAGCCCGTCCGCATGACCGGCGCCGCAACCCATGTGTTTGAAGGCAGTATCGAACTTCCATGAGCTGGCTCGACAAACTCACCGGCGGCTTTGCCAAGACCGCCGCGCGCCTCGGCGACAATCTCGGCGGGCTTGCGACCAAGGCGGCGCTCGATACCTCGACCCTCGACGACATCGAGGAGGCGCTGATCGCCTCGGACATCGGCCCCGAGGCCTCGAAGCGCATCCGCGGCGCGATCGCAGCGCGCAAATTCGAACAACTCGACGAGCGCGGGCTGCGCACCATCCTCGCCGAGGAGATGGAGGCGATCCTCGCCCCCGTCGCCAAACCGCTCGACATCTGGGGCTTTCCCCGCCCGCACGTGATCCTCGTGATCGGGGTCAATGGCTCGGGCAAGACCACCACTATCGGCAAATTGGGCGCATTGCTCAAAGAGCAGGATTATGGCGTCATGCTCGCCGCGGGCGACACCTTCCGCGCCGCCGCGATCGAGCAATTGCGCATCTGGGGGGACCGCATCGACGCACCCGTGATCAGCGGCAAGGAAGGCGGCGACGCGGCCGGAATCGTGTTCGACGGCGTCCGCCAGGCGACCGAAACCGGCATCGACTGCCTGATCGTCGACACTGCCGGGCGCCTCCAGAACAAGACCCACCTGATGGACGAATTGTCCAAGGTCCGCCGCGTGCTCGGGCGCATCAACCCGGAAAGCCCGCACGACGTCATCCTCGTGCTCGACGCGACCACCGGGCAGAATGCGCTAAACCAGATCGAGGTTTTCCGCGACCTCGCCGGGGTCACCGGCCTGGTCATGACCAAGCTCGACGGCACCGCGCGCGGCGGCGTGCTGGTTGCGGCTGCGGAGAAGTTCAAGCTCCCGATCCACGCCATCGGCGTCGGCGAGGGGGTCGGCGACCTGCGCCCGTTCGACCCCCGCGCCGTCGCCCGCGCCATCGCCGGACTGACGCCATGAACACCCCTGCCACAGCCGCGAGCGAGCCCGCCGGCAGCGCCAAGCTGCTGATCGACCTCGGGCCATTGCTGGTCTTCTTCGCGGTCAATTTCCTCGCGCCCGTGCCGGGGATCACCAAGATCTTCGTCGCCACCGGCGCCTTCATGGTGGCGATGGTCGCAGCGCTGCTGTTTTCGGCCCTGCGCTACCGCCACGTCTCACCCCTGCTGTGGTTCAGCGGGGTGATGGTCGTGCTGCTGGGCGGTCTCACCCTGTGGCTCCACGACGAGACGTTCATCAAGCTGAAGCCCACCCTCTACTATCTGTTTGTCGCCGCCCTGCTCGGCTTCGGCCTGTGGCGGGGCAAGCCGCTGCTCAAGCTCGTTTTGGGATCGGCCTATCCCGGCCTCGACAATGAGGGCTGGCGCAAGCTGACCCGCAATTGGGCGATCTTCTTTGTCGTCATGGCGGGCCTGAACGAGGCCGTCTGGCGCAACAGCAGCACCGACTTCTGGGTCGGGTTCAAGCTGTGGGGCGCGATCCCCCTCACCTTGTTGTTCGCCGCCGCGAACGTCCCCATGTTGCTGCGCCACGGCCTTGCCGCCGAGGACCAGCCGCCGCTCGAACCAGGACCTGTGGAATGACCCAGCCCGCGCTTTCCATCCGGGCCCTGCGCAAGGCCTATACCAGCGGCACCGAGGCGCTGAAGAGCGTCGATCTCGACATCAGGCGGGGCGAGATCTTCGCCCTGCTCGGGCCCAATGGCGCGGGCAAG
>JANPKL010000004.1:0-4030 GCA_031425975.1 Sphingomonas sp. | reverse complement strand
GGCCGGCGCTGCTGGCGGGCACGCGGACCCTGCTCGGCGCGCTCGATGCGGTGCTGGAAGGCGACAACGCCTTCGCCCTGACGCGGCCGCCGGGGCATCATGCGGGACCGGCCTATATGGGTGGTTACAGCTACCTCAACTAGGCCGCGCTGGCGGCGGTGGCAAGCGGCAGGCGCGCGGCGATCCTCGACCTCGACTATCACCACGGCAATGGCACGCAGGACATCGTTGCCGGGCGCGAGGGCATCAGCTTCGCCTCGCTCCACGCCGATCCGAGGGGCGATTATCCCTATTTTTGGGGCCATGCCGAGGAGAGCGGCGGCAATATCCTCAACCTGCCGCTGCCACGCGGGACGGACATCCACGCCTATGAGGCGGCGCTGGGTGAAGCCTGCGCCTGGCTGTCCCGCCGGGATCCCGAACTACTGATCGTGAGCTTCGGTGCCGATACGTGGGACGGCGACCCGATCAGCGAGTTCATGCTTCGCACCGAGGATTACGCGCTACTGTCGGAGCAAGTCGCGGGGCTCGGCCAGCCAACGCTCGTCGTCATGGAAGGCGGCTATGCGGTCGAGGCGTTGGGATCCAATGTTGCGGCCTTCCTGTCCGCGCTGTAGCGCCGGCGGATGGATCATTTCGAGCTCGTCGGCGGCATTCTCCATTGTGAGGACGTCGCCCTTCCCGCCATTGCCGCCGCGGTCGGCACCCCGGTCTATGTTTATTCCGCCGCGACCATGGCGCGCCACGCCGAGGTGATGAAAGCCGCGGTGGCGGGCTGCGGGTCGGGCGAGCCGCTGGTCGCCTATGCGGTCAAGGCCAACCCCAATGCCGCCGTTTTGCGCGTGCTGGCAGGCTGCGGGCTGGGCGCGGACGTGGTCTCGATCGGGGAATATCGGCGAGCCCGCGCCGCCGGGATCGCGCCCGACCGGATCGTTTTCTCGGGCGTCGGCAAGACCGCCGAGGAAATGGCCGAGGTGCTGGCCAGCGGGCTGCTCCAGTTCAACGTCGAGAGCGTCGAGGAAGCGGCGATGCTGTCCGCGGTCGCAAGCGCGCAGGGCCGCGTCGCGCCGATCGGGTTTCGCATCAATCCCGACGTCGCCGCCGGCACCCATGCCAAGATCACCACCGGCACCGCCGACAACAAGTTCGGCATCCCCGCCGCGCAGGTGGTCTCGGCTTATGCCACGGCGCGCGACCTCCCGGGTCTGTCGATCACCGGCATCACCGTGCATATCGGCAGTCAGCTTATCAGCCTCGATCCGCTGGCGGCGGCCTTCACGCGGCTCGGCGAGCTGATCGGGGCGCTGCGGGGTGAGGGCCACGACCTCGCGATCGCCGATCTTGGCGGCGGGCTTGGCGTGCCGCACGGGTCCGGCCAGCCCGAACCCGCGACCCCCGAGGCCTATGGCGCGATGGTCGGGCGGATCACCGCCGGCTGGAACATGCGGCTGTTGTTCGAGCCCGGCCGGCTGATCGTTGGCAATGCCGGAGTGCTGCTGACGCGGGTGGTGCGGGTCAAGCCGGGCGCGCGACACCCCTGGCTGATCGTCGACGCGGCGATGAACGACCTGATGCGCCCGGCCCTGTACGACGCCTTCCACGCGGTCGAGGCGGTGGTGCCGAGCGGGCAGCGGGCGACGGTCAACGTCGTGGGCCCGGTGTGCGAGAGCGGCGATACCTTCGCCATGGCGCGTGCCATGGACCGGGTCGAGGCGGGCGAACTGGTAGTGTTCCGCACCGCCGGCGCTTATGGCGCGGCGATGTCGAGCGGCTACAACAGCCGCCCACTCACCCCCGAAGTGCTGGTCGAGGGCGAACGGTGGGCGCTGGTAAGGCGCCGCGTGGACGTAGACGCGCTGGCCGAGGTAGCAGTGCCCGAGTGGCAATCAAGCTGATATTTGCCCTGCCGTGGCCGTAGGCCTAGCCTCAGTCTTGCGAGTCGCAAGGAGGAGCGCGTGGTGCTTTCCAACCTGATCGGAATGACCCTGTTCGTGCTCGCACTCGGCGTTGAGCCGGCCGCCACCCCTACGGGACCGCCCGCACGAATCGTCCTGCCGGTCATCGCGCCCGATTGCGACCGTACCGGGGAACCCGACGTGATCACCGTCTGCGGACGCGACGATCGACGCTTCCGGATCGACGCGGCGACTCTCACCACCCTCCGCATCAAGGACAGACGCGACGATAACGGCGCCCGTTCGCGCCCCCTGGCGATCACCCAGAGTTGCCAGGAGGCTGGTCCCTTCGCCTGCCGCGGCCAAGGCGTGCTTCCCGTCAGCGGCATGGCCCTGAAGGCGGTGGAACTGGCGATCAAGGCGATCCGGGGCGACGACCTGCGGCCGGCGCTGCGGCAAGGTCCGACCGACTATGAAATCTACCAGCAGGTGAAGGCGCAGGACGAGGCCAAGGCCGAGTGACCCGACGGCACCAAGTGCGGTGCGCTCATAGCTTCTCGGTCAGTTCCGGGACCAGCTTGAACAGGTCGCCGACCAGGCCGACGTCCGCGATCTGGAAGATCGGCGCTTCTTCGTCCTTGTTGATCGCGACGATGACCTTCGAATCCTTCATCCCCGCCAGATGCTGGATCGCGCCCGAGATGCCGACCGCGACATAGAGTTCGGGAGCAACGATCTTGCCGGTCTGGCCGACCTGATAGTCGTTGGGGGCATAGCCCGCATCGACCGCTGCGCGGGATGCCCCGACAGCGGCGCCGAGCTTGTCGGCGAGCGGGTCGATCAGCGCGTGGAATTGCTCGCTCGACCCCAGGGCACGGCCGCCCGAAACGATGATCTTGGCGCTGGTCAGTTCGGGCCGCTCGCTCTCGCTCGCTTCCATCGAGACGAAGGAGGAGACGGCATTGGCTGCTCCGGCCGCGACCTGCTCGACGCTGGCCGATCCGGGCCCGCGCTCGGCCTTGGTGAAGGCGGTGCCGCGGACGGTGATCACTTTCTTGACATCGGTCGACTTGACCGTGGCGATGGCGTTGCCGGCATAGATCGGGCGCTGGAACGTATCGGGCCCCTCGACCGCGACGATGTCGCTGACCTGCGCCACGTCGAGATGCGCGGCCACGCGCGGGGCGATGTTGCGGCCGGTCGTCGTCGACGAGGCGAGCAGCGCATCGTAATTGGCCATCAGCCCGGTCAGCAAAGGCGCGACGCTCTCGGCCAGTTCGTGGTTGAGCGCGGTATCCGCGGCGACAAGCACCTTCGACACACCGGCGATCGACCTAGCGTCGTCGGCGGCACCGCCGGCATCGCTGCCCAGCAGGATCAGGTCGGTCTCCCCGCCCAGCGCGGCGGCGGCACCGAGGGTGGCGAGGGTCGAATCCTTGACCTTGCCGTGATTGTGCTCGCCCAGAACCAGGATCTTCATTGCTATATTCTCCATCTCGTTCGGGCTGAGCGAAGTCGAAGCCCTTTCGCCGTTCGTCCGAGGGTCCTTCGACTTCGCTCAGGACGAACGAGATTTGGCACTAGGCCACCGCCCCCAGGCTCTTGAGCTTGGCGACCAGTTCATCGACGTTGGCGACCTTGCCGCCGCCCTGGCGCTTGGCGGGCTCGACCACCTTCAGCGTCTGCAGCCGAGGAGCAGTATCGACGCCGTAATCGGCCGGGGTCTTCTGCGCCATCGGCTTCGACTTGGCCTTCATGATGTTAGGCAGCGAGGGGTAGCGCGGGTCGTTCAATCGCAAGTCGGTGGTGACGATCGCGGGCAGCTTCAATGCCACGGTCTCGAGCCCGCCATCGACCTCACGGGTGACGTTGAGCGTGTCGCCCGCGACTTCGACCTTGGACGCGAACGTGCCCTGGCCATAGCCGGTCAGCGCGCCAAGCATCTGCCCGACCTGGCTCGAATCGTCGTCGATCGCCTGCTTGCCGAGCAGGATGATCTGCGGGCTTTCCTCGGCGACGATCGCGGCGAGGATCTTGGCTACGGCCAGCGGCTCGACCTCATCATCGGTCTGGACGAGGATGCCGCGGTCGGCGCCCATCGCGAGCGCGGTGCGGATCGTGTCCTGCGCCTTTTG
>JANPKL010000003.1:0-1868 GCA_031425975.1 Sphingomonas sp. | reverse complement strand
GGCCAGCTGGCAGGTGAACGCCTTGGTCGAGGCGACGCCGATCTCGGGTCCCGCGCGGGTCGGGAGGAGCAGGTCCGCCTCGCGCGCCATCGAACTGGTGGGCACATTGACCACCACCGCGATCCGCTGCCCCTGCGCCTTGGCATGGCGCAGCGCGGCGAGCGTGTCGGCGGTCTCGCCCGACTGGCTGATGAACAAAGCGAGGCCACCCTGCTCGAGGATCGGATCGCGGTATCGGAATTCGCTCGCGACGTCGATGTCGACCGGCACGCGGGCGAAGCGCTCGATCCAGTATTTGCCGACCATCCCGGCATAGAAACTGGTGCCGCAGGCGACCATCGTGACGCGCTCGACCGAGGCGAGGTCGAAGTCGCCGGCGGGCATCGCCACCTCGCCCTCGAACGCGCGGACATAGCTTTGCAGGGTCTGGGCGACGACCAGAGGCTGCTCGAAAATTTCCTTGCGCATGAAATGCGCGTGATTGCCCTTCGAGATGGCGTCGGCCACCGCGTCGCTCTCGACCTGCGGGCGAGTGACCGCGGCGTTGGAGCGGTCGTAGATCTGCACGTTATCGCCGCGCACCACGACCCAGTCGCCCTCGTCGAGATAGGCGATGCGGCGGGTCAGCGGGGCCAGCGCGATGGCGTCGGAGCCGAGGTAATTCTCCTTGTCGCCATAGCCGACGGTGAGCGGAGCGCCCATGCGCGCACCAATCACCAGGCCTGGGTGGTCGCGGAACAGGAAGGCCATGGCAAAGGCGCCGTGGAGGCGGGGGAGGATTGCGGCGACCGCCGCCTCGGGGGCGGCACCGCGTTCGACCTCGCGGGCGACGAGGTGGGCGACGACCTCGCTGTCGGTCTCGCTCAGCAGCGTGCGGCCGTCGGCCAGCAATTCCTCGCGCAGGGCTTTGAAATTCTCGATGATGCCGTTGTGGACCAGCGCGACCGGTCCGGCGATGTGCGGATGGGCATTGGTCTCGGTCGGCGCGCCGTGGGTTGCCCAGCGGGTATGCGCGATGCCGATCTCGCCCGCGAGGGGCTCCTCGGCCAGCCGCGCCCCCAGATTGTCGAGCTTGCCCTCGGCGCGGCGGCGCTCGAACGCGCCGTCGACGACGGTGCAGATGCCCGCACTGTCATAGCCGCGATATTCGAGCCGGCGCAGGCCCTCGAACAACCGGGTAGCGACGGCTTCGCGGCCGACAATCGCAACGATCCCGCACATGAGACTAGGCCTGACCTTTCTTTGCCGACTGACGTGCGCGGAAACGCACGGCCCAGCCGGAGAGTGCCTTCTGCTCGGCGCGGGTGACGCCGAGCGCGTCGCCCTCGACGTCGCGGGTGACGACCGAGCCCGCGCCGACGATCGCGCCCGGGCCGATGGTGACCGGGGCGACCAGCGCGCTGTTCGAGCCGATGAAGGCGCCCGCCCCAATCACCGTGCGATATTTGAAGAAGCCGTCATAATTGCAGGTGATGGTGCCGGCGCCGATATTGGCCCCTGTCCCCACTTCGGCATCCCCGATGTAGCTCAAATGATTGACCTTGGCACCTGCGCCGAGCGTGGCCTTCTTCATCTCGACGAAGTTGCCGACCTTCGCTTTCTCGCCGATCATGGCGCCGGGGCGCAGGCGGGCGTAGGGCCCGACCTCGGCGCGTGGACCGACGGTGCAGCCTTCGAGATGCGAAAAGGCGCGGATGATCGCGCCGTCGTCGATGCTGACGCCGGGGCCGAAGAAGACATTGGGTTCTACCAGCACATCGCGGCCGATGGCGGTGTCGTGGGCGAACCAGGTAGTTTCGGGGTCGATGAGGGTCGCGCCTTCGGCCAGCGCGCGGGCCCGGCGGCGCTGCTGCCAGTCATGCTCGACG
>JANPKL010000002.1:0-1594 GCA_031425975.1 Sphingomonas sp. | reverse complement strand
GCCCGACGACGAACTGCTCGACCTTGCCGAAACGCTCATCGCCAAGAAGACCGCCAAGTTCGCGCCCGACAAGTTCCACGACCATTATGTCGAGGCGCTGCGCGATCTCGTCGATCGCAAGCTGAAGGCCAAGGGCGGCATCGTCACCCCCGAGGAAGAAGACACGCCGAAGAAGGGCAGCAGCAACGTCATCGACCTGATGGCGGCGCTCAAGAAGTCGATCGAGAAGCCGGCGGCGGACGGCACGGCCACCGGGAAGAAGGATCCGGCCAAACGCGCTCCGGCCAAGAAAAAGGCGGCATGATGGCTAACGTCTCCCCGGCGAAGGCGGGGGCCCAAGGTCGTGGCGACTGGGTCAACTTCCCACAACCGGGCATGGGCCCCGGCCTTCGCCGGGGAAACAAGAGGTGAAACCCGACCCCCTCGCGACGTACAACGCGAAACGCGACTTCGCGAAGACCGCCGAGCCTGCGGGTAAAATCGCCAAGCCGGGCGGCAACCGCTTCATCGTGCAAAAGCACGCGGCGTCGCGGCTGCACTGGGATTTCCGCCTCGAGATCGACGGCGTGCTCAAGAGCTGGGCGGTGACACGCGGGCCGAGCGCCAATCCCGACGACAAACGCCTTGCGGTGCGCACCGAGGATCATCCGCTCGACTATGCCGATTTCGAAGGGACGATCCCCAAGGGCGAATACGGCGGCGGCACGGTCATGCTGTGGGACACGGGGACGTGGTGCCCGATCCCTGGCAAAACTGCCGACACGCTGGGCGAGGGGCATCTGCATTTCATCCTCGAGGGAGAGCGGATGCGCGGTGAATGGCTGCTGATCCGCCTGAAACCGCGTCCCAAGGAGCGGTCGGAGAACTGGCTGTTGCGCAAGATCGACGATGCCGCTGCGGGAAGCAGCGACTTGCTCGAACAGGCGGTCACGAGCGTGACGACGGGGCGCACGATGGAGGACATTGCGGCGGGGGTGGCTTCTCAAGCAAAGAAGGCAGCGGGACCCCGGGTCAGGCCCGGGGTGACGAAGAAGGAAGGCAAGGCAATCCTTCCCCCTTTCCATCCTCCTCAACTCGCCACGCTCGTCGACAGCGTCCCCGTCGGCAAGGCGTGGCTGCACGAGGTGAAGTACGACGGCTACCGCGCGCAAGTAATCGTCGCGGGCGGCACGGCAAAGGTCTTCACGCGATCGGGGCTCGACTGGACGGCCAAATTCCAGGAGATCGCCGACGCCTGCGCCGCGCTCGACGTCGACGAGGCGGTGTTCGACGGCGAAATCTGCGCGCTCGACGGCGAGGGGCGGCCCGACTTTTCAACGCTCAGGACCGCGATCAAGGACAGCGGCAGCACCGGCCTGATCTTTTTCGCCTTCGACCTTTTGCGGCTCAACGGCGAGGACCTGACCGCACTGCCCAATTACGAGCGTAAAGCGCGTCTCGCGCCACTGACCCCTGACACCGGGATGGTCCGCTACGCCGACCATATCGTCGGCGCTGGCGAGAAGCTGTTCGCTGCGATGTGTGGTGCCGGGTACGAGGGCATTGTATCGAAGCGCGCCGATGCGCCCTACCGGGGTACGCGCTCGCAGGCGTG
>JANPKL010000001.1:0-6839 GCA_031425975.1 Sphingomonas sp. | reverse complement strand
GTCGCTGCGCCTCGACATCCAACCGTAATTTCGTCGGGCGCCAGGGCCCCGGCGCGCGCACGCACCTGCTGTCCCCGGCGATGGCGGCGGCGGCGGCGGTGCGCGGTGCACTCGTCGACGTCCGCAATTTCGCCTTCCAAGCGAAGCAGGCGGAGCTGGCCGCATGATCCCGCTGACCCGCGTCGCCGGCCGCGCGATCCGCCTGCCGCGCGACAATATCGACACCGATGTGATCATTCCCGCCGAGCATCTGAAGACGGTGTCCAAGACCGGGCTCGGGGCATTCGCCTTCGAGACATTGCGCGCGCGCGCCTGCAACCCGTTCGACGACCCCGCCACCAGTGGCGCGCCGATCCTGATCACGCTCGACAATTTCGGCTGCGGGTCGAGCCGCGAACATGCCGCCTGGGCCATGGCCGACCTCGGCTTGCAGGCAGTGATCGCCACGTCCTTTTCGGACATCTTTGCCGGCAACGCCTTTCGCAACGGCCTTGCGACGATCGCGCTGGAGCGGGAGGCGGTGTTGGCGCTGCTCGCATCCGCAATCGACGAGGACTTCGTGATCGATCTCGAAGCGCAGACTGTGACCAGCGGCACGGGCCAGCATTTTGCCTTTGCCATGGACCCGTTTCGACGCGCCTGCCTGATGGCCGGGCAGGACGAGATCGACCTCACGCTATCCAGTGCAGCCGCGATCTCGACCTTCGAGCAAAGGCACGCCGCGGCATGATCCGGCCCCCTGAAAAGCAGGGTCTTTACGATCCGCGCAACGAGCATGACGCCTGCGGTCTCGGCTTCATCGCCAGCATCAAGGGCGAGCGTTCGAACGACATCGTCCGCGATGGCCTGGCGATGCTGGCCGCGCTCGATCATCGCGGCGCCAAGGGAGCCGATCCCCTGGTCGGCGACGGTGCCGGGATCCTGATTCAGCTGCCCGACGACCTGTTCCGCGCCTGGGCTGAGGACGCTCGGATCATGCTTCCGCCGCCCGGCGACTATGCCGTTGCCATGTGCTTCCTGCCACAGGAAGAAGAAGCGCGCGCGGCGGCGATCGCCCGGCTCGAGCGCTTCGTCACCATCGAAGGCCAGATCATGCTGGGCTGGCGCGACGTGCCGGTCGACACCGCCGGCCTGGGTGAGGCGGTGCTCGCTTCGATGCCGGTAATCGCGCAGGCTATCGTCGCGCGCGGGCCGCGGGTCGCCGACCAGGATGCGTTCGAGCGCAAGCTGCTGACGATCCGCAAGCAAACCCAGAATCCGCTGCACGAACTGGCCAGCAAGCGTGACCTGCCGGGCCTCGCCGATTTCTACATCCCTAGTTTTTCGAGCCGAACGATCGTCTACAAGGGCCTGCTGCTGGCCACCGACGTCGGCGGCTTTTACCGCGACCTCCTCGACCCGCGCACCCGCTCCGCGCTGGCGATGGTCCACCAGCGTTTCTCGACCAATACCTTTCCCAGCTGGAAGCTGGCGCACCCCTATCGGCTGATCGCGCACAACGGCGAGATCAACACCGTGCGCGGCAACGTCAACTGGATGAATGCGCGCCGCCGGACGCTGGAGAGCCCGCTGCTCGGCGCCGACCTCGACAAGATGTGGCCGCTGATTCCCCACGGCCAGTCTGACACCGCCTGCCTCGACAATGCGCTCGAACTGCTGGTCGCGGGCGGCTATTCGCTGCCCCATGCGATGATGCTGCTGATCCCCGAAGCGTGGGCCGGCAATCGTGCGATGGACCCCGCCCGCCGCGCTTTCTATGAATATCATGCGGCCTTGATCGAGCCGTGGGACGGGCCCGCCGCCATCGCCTTCACCGACGGTCGGCAGATCGGCGCTACGCTCGATCGTAACGGCCTTCGCCCGGCGCGCTTCTGCATCACCGACGACGATCGCATCATCATGGCGTCCGAAAGCGGCGTCCTGCCGATCCCAGAGGAGCGCATCGTCCGCAAGTGGCGGTTGCAGCCGGGGCGGATGCTGCTGATCGACCTCGAGGCCGGACGGCTCGTCGAGGATGAGGAGATCAAGGCCGTGCTGGCGGCCGAGCAGCCCTATGCCGACTGGCTGCGCGATACCCAGTACAAGCTGGAGGAACTGCCCCCGGCATCGACCCCCGCGCCGCCGCCGCGGTCGCCGGACGAGCTTCTGCGCACGCAGGCGGCCTTTGGCTTCACCGAGGAGGACCTCAAATTCTTCCTCGTGCCGATGGGGGAGAGCGGCGAGGATCCGATCGGCTCGATGGGGGTCGATACGCCGGTGGCGGCGCTGTCGGGCCAGCCGCGGCTATTGTACGATTATTTCCAGCAGAATTTCGCGCAGGTCACCAATCCGCCGATCGACCCGATCCGCGAGGCTTTGGTGATGAGCCTGGTGTCGATGATCGGGCCGCGCCCCAATCTGCTTGGCCGCGAAGCCGGCACCCACAAGCGCCTCGAAGTCGCGCAGCCGATCCTGACCGACGAGGATCTCGCCAAGATCCGCGACATCCACGAGATGCTCGACGGGGCCTTCCGCACCCGCACCCTCGATGCGACCTGGGCCGGGGCAAGCGGACAGGCGCTGGAAGCGGCGCTGACCCGGCTGTGCTGGGAAGCGACCGAGGCGGTGCTGGCCGACATCAACGTGCTGATCATCTCCGACCGCGCGGTCGGCGCGGCGCGGATGCCGATTCCGGCCGCGCTGGCCACCGCCGCGATCCACCATCATCTCATCCGCCAGGGCCTGCGGATGCAGACCGGGCTGGTGGTCGAGACCGGCGAAGCGCGCGAAGTCCATCATTTCTGCGTGCTCGCCGGCTATGGAGCGGAGGCGATCAACCCTTATCTCGCCTTCGAGACGCTGACCGCGCTGAGCGACAGTGGGGCGATTGGGATCAGTGCCGGGCAGGCCGCCGCCAACTACCGCAAGGCGATCGGCAAAGGCCTGCTCAAGGTCATGTCGAAGATGGGAATCTCGACCTTCCAATCCTATTGCGGCGCGCAGATTTTCGACGCCATCGGCCTCGATAAGGCGCTGGTCGAGCGTTACTTCACCGGCACCGCCTCGCCGCTTGGCGGCATCGGTCTGGAGGGCATTGCGGCCGAATGCATCGCGCGCTTCGCCGCCCCGCGAGAGGTCGACGTGTTGACGATCGGCGGACGCCAGGCGTGGCGCGAGGGGGGCGAGGACCATGCCTGGACCCCGAGCTCGATCACCAATCTTCAGCATGCGGTGCGCGGCCGCCTGCCCGAAGCCTATCGCGCCTTCGCCGAGGAGATCAATCAGCAGAGCCAGCGTCGGCTGACCTTGCGCGGGCTGCTCGATCTGAAGCCGCTCGGCGACCCCGTCCCGCTTGACGAGGTCGAGCCCGCCGCCGACATCGTGCGCCGCTTCTCGACCGGCGCGATGAGCTTCGGGTCGATTAGCCGCGAGGCGCATAGCATGCTGGCGATCGCGATGAACCGGATCGGCGCGCGCTCCAACACCGGCGAGGGCGGCGAGGAGCCCGACCGTTTCGTGCCCCTCGACAATGGCGACAGCATGCGCTCCGCGATCAAGCAGGTCGCCTCGGGCCGTTTCGGGGTCAGCGCCCATTATCTCGCCAATGCCGATGAATTGCAGATCAAGATCGCGCAGGGGGCAAAGCCCGGCGAGGGCGGGCAATTGCCGGGCGCCAAGGTCGACCGCCACATCGCCGCGGTGCGCCACTCGACGCCGGGGGTGGGCCTCATCTCGCCCCCGCCGCATCACGACATCTATTCGATCGAAGACATCGCGCAGCTGATCTTCGACCTCAAGAACGCTAACGAACATGCGCGCATCTCGGTCAAATTGGTGTCGGAAGTAGGCGTGGGGACGGTTGCCGCCGGGGTCGCCAAGGCGCGCGCCGACCATATCACCCTCTCGGGCTTCGAGGGCGGCACCGGGGCCTCCCCGCTGACCTCGCTCGCACACGCCGGCCTGCCGTGGGAGATCGGGCTTGCCGAGACCCAGCAGACCCTCGTCCTGAATGGCTTGCGCGGGCGGGTCGCGGTGCAGGCCGACGGCGGCCTTCGCACTGGCCGCGACGTTGCGGTTGCGGCGATCCTGGGCGCGGACGAGTTCGGCTTCGCCACCGCGCCGCTGATCGCGGCGGGCTGCATCATGATGCGCAAATGCCATCTCAACAGCTGCCCGGTCGGGATCGCCACGCAGGACCCGCTGCTGCGTGCACGCTTCACCGGCCTGCCCGAGCATGTGATCGACTATTTCTTCTTCGTCGCTGAGGAAGTGCGCGCGATCATGGCCGATCTCGGGGTCCGCCGCGTCGAGGAGATGATCGGCCGCACCGAGCTGCTCGAGCCAAGCCGCGCAGTATTGCAATGGAAGGCGCAGGGGCTCGACCTCACGCCCATGCTGCATCGTCCGGCCGGGCGTGAGGGGCCTCGCCATCAGGTCGAGACGCAGGATCACGAACTCGATCATCTGCTCGACCGCGAGCTGGTCGAGGCCGCCGCTGCCACCCTCGGCGGGGGCGCGCCGGTAGTGATCGAGCGCCCCGTCCGCAACGTCCACCGGAGCGTCGGCACCCTGCTGTCGAGCGCGGTGGCACGCGCGCATGGACACCGAGGTCTACCCCGCGACAGCATCCTCGTCCGCCTCAGCGGCACCGCCGGGCAGAGCTTCGGCGCATTTCTCGCCCACGGTGTCACGCTCGAACTGACCGGCGATGCCAATGACTATGTCGGTAAGGGCCTCTCGGGCGGGCGACTGGTGGTCCGTGCGCCAGAGGGGACCGGGCGTGCGGCGGGCGCCAACATCATCGCGGGCAACACATTGCTTTATGGCGCAATCGCCGGCGAGGCCTATCTCGAGGGCGTGGTCGGGGAGCGGTTCGCGGTCCGCAATTCGGGAGCGGTGGCGGTCGCGGAAGGAGCGGGCGACCACGCCTGCGAATATATGACCGGCGGCGTGGTCTGCCTGCTCGGGCCGGTCGGGCGCAATTTCGGCGCGGGCATGTCGGGTGGGATCGCCTATCTCTTCGACCCGGCGGACGAGGCCCGCGACCGGATCGACGCCGCTGGACTGCGGATCGACCGGGTCGCGGTGACCCGCGGCAACGCCAGCGATGTGGGCCGCCCGGAGCGCCACGCCTTCGACGTCGAGGACAGCGGCATGGGCGATCCGCTATCTCACGATGCCGAGCGCCTGCGGATCCTGCTCGAGCGCCATCTCGAGGCGACCGGCAGCAGTCACGCCGCCGCATTGCTCGGCGACTGGCCCGCCGCCGCCGCCACCTTCGTCAAGGCCGTGCCCGAGGAATATGCGCGAGCGCTGCGCAGTCTTGAGGCGGCACCCCATCTGGCTGCCGCGGAGTAGAAGTCTTGGCCGATCCCACCGCCTTTCTCCACGTTCCGCGCAGCGAAGCCCGCAACGCGCCGGTTGCCGAGCGGCTTACTCACTGGAACGAATTCGCAATCGCGCCTGCGACTGACCAAGTGTCCCGGCAGGCCTCGCGCTGCATGGATTGCGGCATTCCCTTCTGCCATTCGGGCTGCCCGGTCTCAAACCTCATCCCCGACTGGAATGCGCTGGTCGAGGCCGATGACTGGCAGGCGGCGGCCGAGCGGCTGCATCGCACCAACAATTTTCCCGAGATCACCGGGCGGATCTGCCCGGCGCCATGCGAGGAGGCCTGCACGCTCAACATTCAGGACAGCCCGGTCACCATCAAGTCGATCGAGGCGGCGATCGCCGACCGCGCATGGGCCGAAGGGTGGGTCAGGCCGACGCCGGCCCCGCGCGGAACGGGCAAGCGCATCGCGATCGTCGGCTCGGGCCCTGCAGGGCTGGCCTGCGCCCAGCAACTGGCCCGGCTCGGCCATGCCGCGACGGTGTTCGAGAAGGCCGAGCGGCCGGGTGGACTGCTGCGCTACGGCATTCCCGACTTCAAGCTCGACAAGGCCGTGGTCGATCGCCGGATCGCCCAGATGGAAGCAGAGGGCGTGCTGTTCCGCACGGGCATGGAGGTCGGGGTCGATGTCACCGTCGACCGTCTGCTCGACGATTATCACCTGCTGGTACTGGCGGGCGGGGCCGAGGCACCGCGCGATCTCCCGGTTCCGGGACGCGAACTCTCCGGCATCCACCCCGCGATGGACTATCTTGCGCAGCAGAACCGGCGCCTGGCCGGTCGGGACGACGGGTCGTCGATCATCGCCGAGGGGCTCGACGTGGTGGTCATCGGCGGCGGCGATACCGGCTCGGACTGCATCGGCACTGCCTGGCGCCAGGGGGCCCGCTCGGTCACCCAGCTCGAGATCATGCCGCAGCCGCCGGCGCATGAGAACAAAGCGCTGACCTGGCCGCATTGGCCGCTCAAGCTTCGCACCTCCTCGTCACAGGAAGAAGGCGCCGCGCGCGAATGGTCGGTGCTCACCACCGGCTTCGACGGTCAGGATGGCAAGGTCACGGCACTGCGCTGCGCCCGCGCCGGACCGGTCACCTTGCCGAGCGGGAGGACCGGCTTCGAGCCGATTGAGGGTTCCGACTTCACCTTGCCCGCCGACCTCATTCTCCTGGCGATGGGATTTACCGGCCCCCTGCCCGGCGGCGTGGTCGCGGATTGCGGAGTCGAGCTCGCCCCGAACGGCGCCGTCAGCGCCGCCATGAGCGACTATCGCACCAGCCGCCCGCGAGTCCTCGCCTGCGGCGACATGCGCCGCGGCCAGTCGCTGGTCGTCTGGGCGATCCGCGAGGGCCGCGACTGCGCGACGGCAGTCGACGCGGCCCTGCGCGACCTGTCGGTCGAGCGCGCGTCCGTCGCCGCCTGACCGAGCTTCAGGTCAGAAGGTGGCGCCGAGGCTCAGCACGACGGCCTT